>VEQS01000141.1 GCA_018883105.1 Phycisphaerales bacterium | reverse complement strand
CATCGACTGGTTGCCCACGAAGGTGCAGTTCTCGACCAAGCTCGGCTGGTAGCCGTACCAGAGGCAGACCGCCCCGCCGAGGTCCGTCCCGGCGTTCGACTCGAAGGAGCAGGATCTCAGGGTGATCCCGCTCGACGTGACGGCGGCGCCCCATCCCAGCCGGCAATCCCGAAACGCGCTTGACTCGATGAGCGGCCGCCATCCCGCAATCACGACCGCCCCTTGATCGCATCGCTCGAACAGGCATCCGCTCAGGCGGATCTGCCGTGGCGCGGGGTTCGGAGTCGCTTCCGTGATTCCCCCAACGGGGCCCGTGTAGAGGATTCCGGTGCCCCGACTGGCGGAAGAGGTATCGCCTTGCGCCGGCACGCAATCGAGGAACCGGCAGTTCTCCACGACCAACTCGGCCCCGTGCGACGATCGGATCGCCCCGCCAGCGGAATCGACGTGGAGCGGTTGCCCGAGCGCGCGTCCCCTGCACCGCACGAAGGTGATGCCACGGACAATCAGCGACGTTGCCTCGGTGCCGAGGTGCAGGATCCCACGACGGACGTTCTCGCCGTCGATGGTGACGGCGCCAGGGCCGTGAGGCGAGATGAGCTCGATCGTTCGGTCGACCGCAAGCGCCACCGCATCGCCCGTGCCGAGGTAGGTGCCGGGCACGAGGTACAGGCGGAGCGGGACGTTCGTCGCCGTCTGGTCGATCGCCTCCTGGATCGTCGGCAGGCCATGGCCCCCCACCGGCGCGACCCATCGCTCGGTCGGCGGCCCGCCCGGCGGTGCGGGCGCCTTCGACGTCAGCGTATGGCTGGCGCCGGCGGCAACCGCCCCGGGCAAGGCCGGGTGCGGAGGAACCGATGCCTGGCCATCGGAGTTCAGGCCCCATGCAACAGCCGTTCCTGCCGCCGTGAGCGCCACGGCATGCCGGGCGCCGGCATCGACCTTGTTGAATGGCCCATGCCATGACGGGACGTTGCATTGCCCGAAGTCATTGCTGCCCCAGGCGACGATGGAGCCGTCATTCCGGAGCGCGAGCGAGAAGTCGTGGCCGGCTGCGATGGCAGTCACGCCGTCGAGTTTCGCCGGCACGTCGATCACGCCCCACCAGTGCTGCCCCCAGGCGCCGACCGTGCCGTCGTCGAGGAGCGCGAGTGAGTGGTGGTTTCCCCCGTCGATGGCGGTCGCGCGGCCCTGGATGGCCTTGGGGATGTCGCCGAGCCAACTTGAGCCCCAGCTGAACACGACGCGATCCTGGGTGAGTGCAAGTGAGTGGTACGAACCGGCGCTGACGGCGACGACGATTCCCATGTAACCGGGCACGTTGCATTGGCCTTCCCAGTTGCGGCCCCAGCACTGCACGGAAGTCGCGCCGAACAACTCGTTTCCGAGGACCACCGTATGCGACTGCCCGAGCGCCACGGCCGTGACGCGCAGCCCATCCGGAATGTCGCACTGTCCCTGCGCGTGGTCGCCCCACATGAAGAGCCCGCCCAGGCGATTGATGGCGGCGCTGTGCTCGCCGCCGGCGGCGACCTGCACGATGTTGCCGATCATCGGGGGTGGGTCGCACTGGCCGGAGCCGTTGCTGCCCCACGCGAGGACATCGCCCGGGAACTGGGCAGCGGCATTGCCGACGAGCGTGAGCGTGCCGGCGACGGCCGCCAGTCGCGTGCGTCGACCGTGGGTGAGGGTGGATTCACTCATGCGCATGTGAAGGTATCGAGGAGCGCCATATGCCCGATGGCGATTGTCTCCACGCCGTCCACGCACCTTCGCATCTTCGCGCTCCGGTAGGCCTGGGCGTGCCAACTGCTCCCACACGACAGGACGCCACTTCGCTGCCGAGGGGTGGGGAGGCAATAACTGGCGCATGATCGCGTGCCGAGTCAGCGCACAAGCTATTCAAGACGTGAATAGATATCATTCACGGCGTGAATAGAAACGATCTTCCCCGATTGGCCGCCGCGGCCCTGGCGCGCCACCTGCGCGCGATGCCCGTCACCGTGCTCAGCGGCGCGCGGCAGGCCGGCAAGAGCACGCTCGCGCAGGAGGCCGGGGGCGGGGGACGGACATTCCTGTCGCTTGACGACGCGTCCGTGGCGGATCTCGCCGCGCAGGATCCGTCGGCACTCCTGGAAGGCGATGCGCCGCTGACCATCGACGAGGTGCAGCTTGCGCCCGGGCTCCTGCGCGCGGTAAAGCGATCCGTCGATCGACGCCGTCGCAATGGGCAGATGCTGCTCACCGGCTCCGCCAACCTGCTGACCATGTCGAAGGTGACGGAGAGCCTGGCGGGTCGGGCGTCGTACCTGACGCTCTGGCCGATGACCCGCCGAGAGCAGCGCGGGCTTGGCCGTGCGGGACTCTGGAGCGAACTGCTTGCCGTGCCGGACCGGCAGTGGCTCGACCTCGTCTCCTCGGACAGGACCGGGCCGGAGGACTGGCGTGCGCTCGCCCGTCGGGGCGGGTTTCCGACGCCGGCACTGCAGCTCCCGGATGCCGAGGACCGCACGATCTGGTTTGAGGGCTACGTCCGCACCTACCTCGAGCGTGACATTCGGGCGTTGGCGAACGTCTCGTCCCTGCCGGACTTCCGGCGCCTCATGCGCGCCGCGGCATTGCGCGTCGGTCAGATGCTGAACCAGTCTGAGCTTGGGCGTGACGTGGGCATGCCGCAGCCCACGGTGCATCGCCACCTGAACCTGCTCGAGACCTCGTACATGCTGGTGCGCGTGCCGGCGTTTGCGGCCAACCGGACGTCGCGGCTGGTCAAGACGCCGAAGCTCTACTGGGCGGACACTGGCGTCGCGCTCCATCTTTCGGGGGCGGCGGAGCCCGGCGGGGCTCATCTGGAGTCGCTGGTGCTGCAGGACCTGCTCGCGTGGCGGGACGTTCAGCCGCGCCGCGCCGAGGTGTGCTACTGGCGCTCGGCCACGGGCCTGGAGGTCGATTTTGTCATCGAATCAGGTGACAACCTGCTGCCCATCGAGGTGAAGGCGACGGCGCGCCCGGGAGTGAATGACACGTCCGGCCTGCGCGCCTTCCGCGAGAAGTACGGCAAGCGCGCCCGCGCCGGGCTGCTGCTCCATGACGGCAAGGAAACGTCATGGATCCTGCCGGGGATCCTCGCGGCGCCGTGGTGGAAGGTGCTCTGAGCGGGCACGGGCGGGGTCGGGCGGGATGCGAGACCGCCTTCGCGGCCCGCACCTGGACGCTGCCTGCGTCGGCCGGCAACAACGCCGCCTTCAAGATCCGTTTCCGGCTCGCTTCCAACCGCACCGACGAGACGGCCGACATCGGCGGGGTGGTGGTCACCGGCACGCCGGTTGGCTGACCGGCCTGCATCCGTCGCAAAACCCTCCGCCCGGGGCCTCCGACATCGGGGGCCCCGGCTGCTCGTTTCATGGCTCGCGGCGCATTGGAGGCAGACGCTGTCCCGGCACACAACTCGAACGGTCGGGCATCGCCTTTTGGCGGTCATTTCGGGACACGTTTCCCGCCCGCGCTACCTTCACGTCATGCGTGCCCTTCCACGACCACACAGGACCGGCGGGCTTGGATTCCTTGGGCCTTTCCGGCATACTCAAGGAGTGCCTCGATCGCGCCGATCCACTTTTTACCTCGCCGACGACGTGCACCGAGCGCTCCGGCGCCGGGCGGCACAAACCGACCAGCCGATGTCCGCCCTCGTGAACGACGCGCTGCGGCGAGCGCTCGCCGAGGACGCGTCGGACCTGGCGATCGCCCGTCGGCGGCGATCCGAGCGTGCGGTGCCGTTCGCGGCCCGCTGACCTCAGCCCTTCTTCTTCCCCACCTTCGACTCCGTCCCTGCCAGCACCCGCTGCATGTTGCCGCGGTGCTTGAAGACGACGAGCGCGGCCACCGCGCCGGTGACGACGATCGCCGGCACGGCGTGCTCGAGGGGCAGGCTGCCGTCGGGCGTGCCGTCGCCGGTGCGCGCGACGGAAGAGAACGCGACCGTGAGCGGGATGGCGATGGCGGCCACCACGCTTGCCACGCTCACCATGCGCGTGACCGCGAGCACCAGCGCCCAGAGGCCGATGGCGACGACGACCGGACCGGTGAGGACCGGCCACACGGCAAGCATCGCGCCGCTTCCGGTGGCCACGCCCTTGCCGCCCTTGAAGCCCATCCACGGGCTGAACATGTGGCCGAGCACCGCAGCGACCGGGAGCGAGAGCCAGCCCCACAGCTCTCCGGGGGCCATCGCCTCGGGCTGCTTGCCCAGGATGTTGGCCATCGAGCCCGCGAACAGGACGGGGACCGCGCCTTTCGCGGCATCGAGCACGTAGACCAGGATGCCCCAGCCGCGGCCGAGCGCGCGGCCGACGTTGGTGGCGCCGATGTTGCCGCTGCCCACGGTGCGCAGGTCGACGCCGTGTGCGCGCGCGACGATCGGGCCGAAGGGGATGCTGCCCGCGGCGAACGCCGCCGCCGCGGCGACGAGCCAGTGCAGGGTGGTGAACGAGGTGCCGTCGGTGTCCATGGTCGGTGCGGTCGCGGCCGGGGTCAGACGACCACCGACGCGGTGCCCTCTGCGCTTGGCGCCGGCTCCGGGGTGCGGCCGTCGCCGAAGCCGGTGCCGATGGCGCGCGCGGCCTCGATGAGCGGATGGTCGATCGGGACGAGCCGCTGCTTGCCGGCGGCGAAGAGCAGGTCGACGTCGGCGAAGACGTTGCCCTGGCGGACCACCATGCGGCCGCGCTTTCCTTCCATCAGGATCTTGATGGCGTGGTAGCCGAAGTGCGTGGCCAGGATGCGGTCGGCCGGGATCGGCGCACCGCCGCGCTGGATGTGGCCGAGCGCGCTGGAGCGCGTCTCGACGCCCGTGCGCTTGGCGATCTCGTCGGCCACCCAACGGCCGATGCCGCCGAGGCGGATCGGGTCGGGCGAGGTCGGGTCGATGCGGTCGACGACGCGTTCTCCGTCGCGCGGGCGCGCGCCCTCGGCGGCGACCACGATCGCGAACTCGGGGCCGCCCTTGCGCATGCGGAACTCGACGTTCTCGCAGAGGTGCTCCATGCTGAAGGGGATCTCCGGCAGCAGGATGATGTCGCTGCCGCTTGCCACGCCGGCGGTGAGGGCGATCCAGCCGGCGTTGCGGCCCATCACCTCGCAGACCATCACGCGGTGGTGGCTGTCGGCGGTGGAATGCAGCCGGTCGAGCGCCTCGGTGGCGGTGTTCACGGCGGTGAGGAAGCCGAAGGTGATCTCGGTGCCGACGAGGTCGTTGTCGATGGTCTTGGGGACCCCGATGATGTTGATGCCGGCCTCGACGAGCGGGGCTGCGCTGGCCATCGTTCCGTCTCCGCCGATCACGATGATGGCGTCAAGCTCGTGGCGGCGCGCGGTGTCGACGCAGTTCTTGGTGACGTCCTCCCACACCGGGCCGGTCTTCGGGTCGACGCGCACGCAGTAGCGGCGCGGGTTGGCGCGGTTGCTCGAGCCGAGGATCGTGCCCCCGCGGGTGAGGATGCCGCTTGCATCGCGCGAGGAGAGCGGCCGGACGCGGTCCTCGATCAGGCCCTGGAAGCCGTCCTCGATTCCCATCACCTCCAGGCCGTGCTTCCAGATGGCGGTCTTGGTGACGGCGCGGATGACGGCGTTCAGGCCGGGGCAGTCGCCGCCGCCGGTAAGGACGCCGATTCGCTTGATGGTGTGGGGCATGGGAGGCGGAAAAGGATAGTGGGGCGGAGGCGGGCCGTTCCCGGACGAAGAAGTTGGCGCGCGCGGCCCGGTTCACCGGCATGTTGTATGTATTCTTGGAAAAACGAACAGACGCGCGAGCCGTCCGCGGCGTCGATGCGAATGCAATTCCCCAGCCGAACCATGGACGGTTCCCCCGACCCAAGTTCCCGCAGCATCCGCGCCCGTCTCAGGCGGGCGGTCGCCTGGTTGCTGTGGACCGTGCTCGGGATCGCGATCGATCCGCGTCCGCAGTCGCTGCCGCCCGGCGCGCGCCGGCCCGGGCCCGCATCTGGCGAAGCGTCACGTCGCTGAAGCAGCAGAGCGCCAGCTGCATGCGCGTGCCGGCCCGGGGCCGTCGCTTGGTGGCTGAGCGGGCGATCGAGAGTGCCTGGGTGAGGAGCAGGAGCACCCGGCGTCGCGTCGCGTCGTCGAGCCAGACGACGTCGTTGCTGATCAGCATGGGGTGCGCGTGCTCGATGGTGCCCGCCTCGAGCTGCGCGCCGAAACGCTGCGTTTGCTGCGCGACGCCCCGCAGCGTGGCGGCGCAGAGCCGGCCGAAGTTTCGGCCCCCCGCACCGGTGGCCACGTCGACGAGCGGCGTGTCGAGCGCCGGCCCGCGCGCGTAGACGCGCAGGGATCGCCCGCCGCGTCGTTCCTGCTGCTCGACGAGGAGGCCGACCTTGGCGAGCTCGCTGAGGTGGCGGTAGAGGGAGCTCACCGAGCGTCCCGTGAGCTCGGCCAGTTCGTAGGCGGTGGCCTCTCCCAGGTTGTCCATGAGCACCAGGATGCGGGCGCGGTGCGGCTTCATCGCGGCCGCCCACTGGGCGTCGCTCCAGCGCTTCGCGGCGCGGACTGCGGCCACGGATGACTTCGCCGATCGTGGCTTCGCGGCAGTCAACGCGCGGCGAGGATATAGGATTCTCGGCTCGGATCCCCATGCAGCAGACCCCCGACACCGACGCCCAACCCGCCCCCGAGGACGAGGGAGCGCTCGTCGCCGCGCGGCGCGCGAAGCTTGCCGAGCTGCGCGACCGCCTGGGGGTCGAGCCCTACGGCCACCGGGCCGACGGCCTCGAGCCGTGCGCGGCGGCGCGTGGGCGGTTCGACGAGGCCGCGCACGCGGCGTTCGAGGCCTGGCAGCAGGCGCGCAAGGCAGATCCGGCAGCCGCGGGCGAGGACCGGCGCGCGCGCGTGCGCATCGCCGGCCGCGTGATGCAGCACCGCGACCTGGGGAAGCTGGTCTTCTTCTGGCTGCGCGACGCCTCTGGCGACCTGCAGGTCACGGTGAGCAAGGCGAACGTCAGCGAGCGCGACTTCACGCTTGCCAAGATGCTCGACTACGGCGACCTGG
>VEQS01000014.1 GCA_018883105.1 Phycisphaerales bacterium | reverse complement strand
GCCCAGCGCCTGGGGCTCTACAAGGAGCTTGGGCTGCGTCCGAACGCCCTGACCCTGGGCCCGGTCGCGGTCTACAACGCGATGGTCTTCGACCGCGACCTGGACCGCCCCAACCAGCCGGTGGTGGCGTTCCTGGACATCGGCACCCGAGCCACCGACCTGATCGTGGTGAAGGACGGCCGCTGCTGGATCCGCACGTTCCCGATCGGCGGCCACCACTTCACCGAGGCGATTTCCGCCGCCGTGGACGGCATTCCCTATGGAAAGGCCGATCGGCTGAAGGCAGAGACGGCCACCCACCAGCACGCCAAGAAGCTGATGCACGTGATGCGCCCGGTGTTCGACGACCTGCTCCGCGAGGTGCAGCGCTCGGTCAGCCACTACGACTCGCTGAACCCGGATCGGCCGATCACCCAGGTCTTCGGCCTGGGCAACACGTTCCGCATCCCCGGCCTGCGCAAGTTCCTGAGCGACCAGCTGAACATCGAGATCCGCCGCCTGGAGGAGTTCCAGAAGGTGAAGGTCGAGGGCAGCGCTGCCAGCGAGTTCGCGGCCAACTCCATGAACCTCGGCACCGCGATCGGCCTGGCGCTCCAGGGCGTGGGCATGGGCGCGGTGAACATCAACCTCTCGCCGGTCGGCGACCTGCGCGAGCAGGTGTGGATGAAGAAGGCGAAGTGGTTCATCGCGGCCGCGGTGCTGGTGTGCGCGGCGTCGGCGGTGATGTTCGTGCCGCTTGAGGGCAGCGTGGCCGCCGACCGCCCGGGCGCCGTGACGCGCGTCCTCAACGAGGGCAAGCAGCACCTGTCGTCGTTCGACTCCGCCAAGGGCGAGGCCGACGTGGGCGCGCAGGCGAACAACGTCGTCTACCTGCTCGAGGACCGCGAGGTCTGGCCGTGGCTCGTGGCCGACGTGAACGCCGCGATCGCCACCGCCGGCACGCAGGAAGCGCTGCTTTCCACGTTCGACCCGGCGGCCCCGCCGGTGCCCTACGAGCAGTGGAACACGGTCGAGCTGGCGGACCTGTCCGGCCGCTACAAGCTGCTGCAGGGCACCCCTGCCAAGCGCTCGATCGACGTGACCATGCGCCTCGTGGTGCCGCGCGATGCGCGCGGCGCCAAGGAATTCGTCCAGAAGAGCGTGCTCGACTGGCTGAACAAGAACGCCGACCGTCCGGCCGCGCCGTACGTCATCGTCATCCCGTCGACGGGCATCGTGCCGGAGTTCACGGCGGTGAACGCGACCGCGTCGCAGTCGTCCTCCGGAGGGGCCGCGTCCACCGGCCCGGCGACCGATGAGCCGACCGACACGGGCGAATCGCAGGATGGCGGGGCAGGCAACGTGCAGGGGCGAAACAAGGCTGCGGAAGGCAGCCTGACCTCTGGCGGCGGCGGGTTCCTCGGCGGCTCGAGCGGCGGCGGAGGCGCAGTCGGTGACGGCGGTGCCGGCGGCGGCAAGGGCGCCGACGACCGTGCCCGCGACCGCAAGGCCGCGCGCGCCGCGATCAAGACCTCGGCCGCGGAACCCGTCGACATCGACGGCGACGCGGCCATCCCCTCGGCGCCTAATCCCTACGTGGGCAAGCCGGCCACCGCGGTGACCATCAAGTTCACCGTCGAGCTGCGCGCCCCGGTGGGCCGCGAGATCGCCCCCGCCGCGGCGGCCGGCGAGGAAGGAGCCCCGCAGTGAGCGCGATCACCGATGCGATCAGCAACCTGCGCGAGAAGCTCGGCTCGCTCGGCAAGAAGGGCGGCGACTCGGGCGGCGAGTCCGCGGGTGGCGGCGGCAAGTTCGACGCCAAGGTCGCGCTGGCCTGGGTCAAGGCCAATCCCGTCATCGTCGCCTGCGTGGCGGTGATGGTGGTGGTGCCGGCGGCTGCGTGGTGGTTCGCCTCCGACATGCGCGCCCAGCGCGCGGCGGCGGCCGAGAGCCGCGCGCAGGAGTGGGGCAACCTCGAGAAGCTCGAGCGTTCCACCGTCGAGATCGCGCTGCCGGGCGTCGCGAGCGAGCCGAAGACCGGCGTCGTGTCGCAGGCCACGGTGGCGTCGTACGAGCGCCTGGCGAAGCGCCTGAAGGAAGACGCGCGTCGCGCCCACGAGCGCGCGCGCGACGCCAACCAGGCGGGCCGCACCGCGCTCATCCACGACGTTCGCGTGACGAAGGAGAACGTCAACCTCATCGCCGAGGAGGTCTTCGACGCCGTGCAGGCCAAGGCCACCGCGATGCTCGCCGACCTGAAGGTCGGCATGCCCCCGGGCGACGAGCGTCTCGCCGACGAGCTGCAGCGCCGCCAGGACTCGTTCATCGCGCTCGAGCGCAAGCCCGACCGCAAGTCGCTCGACGCCGACCAGCTGAAGCGGCTGCAGACGGCGCTGTCCGAGACGCGCCTGCAGATCTACGCGGACCGCGCATCGACGCTGTCGATGTACGCCGATCCTGCGACGCTCGGCCTGCCCGAGTCCGCCGCCGAGGCGGGCACGCCGCCCTCCGAGGGCCGGATGTTCGGCTGGCAGTGGCGCTTCTGGGCGATCGAGGACGCGGTGCGCGCCCTGGCCGACGCCAACTCGAAGGACCGGAGCGTGATCGAGGCGCCGGTCAAGCGCATCCTCTCCATCTCCGTGGCCGAGGAGTCCGCGAAGCCGAAGCCGCCCGCCGGGCTTGGCGGCGAGGCCGAGGCCCCGCCGGCCGAGGGCGTGCCCGCCGACGGCGCGGCGCCCGCCGACGGCGCGATCGTCGCCGAGGCCGCGGCGCCCTCGCTGCCCCCGATCGACCTGAAGGCGGCGGTTCCGTACGACTTCTCCCGCTCGATGACCGGGCGCGTGACGAACCCGCTCTACGACGTGCGCATGGTCACCGTGCGCATGGTGGTGGCGACGTCCCGGCTGCCTGAGGTGATGAACGCCATCTCGCGCCGCAACTTCATGACCGTGACCGACATGTCCATCCGGCCTGCCGACGCCTTCGAGGCGGCCGACCTCGGGTTCATCTACGGTCCGGACCAGGTGTCCGAGGTCACGATGCGCATCGAGACGGTGTGGCTGAAGTCGTGGCTTGCCCGGCTGATGCCGGCCGAGCTGCAGAAGTCCAAGGGAACCGACGGCCGCACGAGCGACGACCCGCCGCCGGCCGCCCCCGATGCCGCGCCCGCGGACGCCGCGCCGAGCGCATGACCGCATTGCCCATGAACCACACGGAGCGACGCCGATGAAAGTCAAGGGAATCAACGTCTTCGAGCAGCACCTCGAGAAGATGGTGCTCGGCGGGGCGGTGCTCATCGCGCTCGGCATCGTCGGCTGGCACGTGGTGTCCACGCCCAAGGCGAAGGTCGGCCCGAACGAGGTGGCGTTCCCCGAGGTCGACGCGGCGCTGGACCGCAAGGCCAAGCAGATCGCGACCAAGCTCGAGGGCACGGGCAGCATCGAGCTTCCCGCGGAGGATCAGATCAAGCTCGCCGAGTCGAGCTTTGAGGAGCGCCGCGGCAAGCCCGTGTCGCCGGTGGGGTCGCTCGCGCGCACGTCGCCGAGCTTCAATGCCATGCTCGTGAAGACCGGTGGCGCCAAGGCCGACGTCTGGTACTACGAGCCGAAGGTGCCGGCCCTGCGCATGGAAGGCGTGCAGGAGACCGCCGACGCGCTGACCGTCGAGGGCGCGAAGGAGGCCGCGAAGGCCTCGCCCGCCATCGCCGCCCGCTTCGGCAGCGAGATCACCCAGCCCAAGGACGTGGTCTGGACCACGCCGGTGGCGCGCATCGACCTCAAGAAGCTGCGCGCCGAGCTGTCGGCCACGGATGCTGCGGCCAACCCGCCGCGCAGCGCGATCCCGGGCATCTGGTACCAGGACCGCGCGTACGTGCTGGACATCGTCTTCGAGCGACGGGAGAAGCGCGCCGACGGCAGCTGGGGCGAAGCGGTCGAGGTCCCGGTGTTCGCCTCGCGCGACGCCGAGCTCAACTTCCGCGGCCGCATCCCGAACCCCGACGCGATGATCCGCGACGAGGTGTTCCAGCTGCTGGGGATCGACGACAACCAGGAGGAGGTCCTGCAGCCGACCTTCTACGAGACGGTCAACCAGGCGTTCGTGTCGCCCGAGCTGCTGATGGCGGCGGCGGCGGCGGGCGGCGACGCCGAGCCAGGGGAGGACGCGGGCCTCGTCCGTCGGCGCATGCAGCTGCAGACGCAGCTGACGGAGAAGAAGCGCCGTGCCGACAGCCTGCGCGCGGACCTGAACAAGCTTGGCGGCCCGTGGGACGACGAGAAGGAGCGAAAGACCGAGCAGGAGCGCAAGGACGAGGAGCGCCGACGCAAGGAGGAAGAGCGGAAGTCCGGCAGCGGCGCGCCCGGCGGGCGTGGTCCCGGCGGCGGCGGGCCCGGTGGCGGCGGCAGCATGAGCGGCAAGGCCAACGCCAACGCCGACGACGACGCCAAGGAGGCCAAGCGCAAGGCCACGGAGCGTCGCACCAAGACGGCGCAGCTGCGCCGCGTCGAGGCCGACATCGCCAAGCTCGAGGCCGAGCTGGGGCCGGCACCGGACGCAGGCGGCAACAAGGCCGCCGCGGCGGCGGTTCCGACGCTTGCCTCCAAGGACGAGCTCCTCGTCTGGGGCCACGACCTCGAGGTTGAGCCCGGCAGCACCTACCAGTACCGCTCCCGCATCCGCGCCTACAACCCGTTCTTCGCCCGGGGCAACCTGCTCGTCGACGGGCAGCGCGACAAGGGCCTGGCGGCGGCGTGCGTCCTTGAGTCGCCGGCCAGCGACTGGTCGCAGGAGATCCGCGTCTCCCCGAGCGTGCGGTTCTTTCTGACGCGTGCCAACGCCGGCGACGGCGCCTTGGGCCTGGGCTCTGCGCAGTTCGAGATCTTCCGCCTCGTCGACGGCAAGTGGCGCCGGGCGGAGATGAGCGTCCAGCCCGGCGAGCGGATCGGCCGCATGGACGATCGCGCCGCGGGTGGCCCAATCGACTTCACCACGGAGCACTACCTCGTCGATGTCCTGGAGGACATTGCCGGACGCGGCGACGCTCGCGGCGAGCTGCAGCAGCAGGCCCGCGATCGGCGTCCCGGCATCGTCGTCATTGCCTCCAGCAGCCGTCCTGGCCACGAGATCCGCATTCCTGCCGTCGACAGCGATGACCCCGACCGGGCCAAGCTGCGTGCGCAAGCCGCGGCCTCATCGGCCTCTGCGGCAGGCGCCGGCGGCACGAAGTAACGCCGGCAGGGCAGGGCGAACCGGCGCATAACCCTCGCTTGGGCCAATAAGAAATCCGTCTCAAATTCCTGCCCGGTGACGCCACTCACCCCCTTGACGGCCTCGGGCATTTCAGTACCATTTCCGATCCCCGTTTGGCCAAGCCTCGCGGGCGTCTTTGACAAGTGAAGTGTTGGTCGTGCGCGACAGACACGTGCGCCGCAGCAAGCCGCAAGGCCTGGTGCGAGCCTCGACTGTCCGCGCAGTATTGAACACCGAGAACGATCTCGAGATTCAGGTCGTCGGCGCGCGTGAGCAGTGAGACGCGCGTGCGATCGTTCGGATCCGCAAAGTCCGAACGTGGCATGCCCAGCCCCGCAGGGGGTCAGGTAGGCATGGCCAAGACTGAAAGGGCACGTGATGGATGCCTTGGCATTGAGAGGCGATGAAGGACGCGAGAACCTGCGATAAGCCGAGAGGAGCCGGTAACTAGGCTGTGATCCTCGGATCTCCGAATGGGGCAACCCCACCGAATGGTGACTCCGGTCTGAATGCATAGGACCGGCAGAGCGAACGCAGCGAACTGAAACATCTCAGTAGCTGTAGGAAAGGAAAGCAACAGCGACTCCGCAAGTAGCGCCGAGCGAACGCGGACCTAAGCGGGAAACGTACGAACGACCTGGAAAGGTCGACCAAAGAAGGTGACAGTCCTGTACGACGGGAACCGTGAATGGCTTCAAGTAGAGTCAGGCTCGAGAAACCTGGCTTGAACATGGGGGGACCACCCTCCAAGCCTGAGTACTCCTCAATGACCGATAGTGAACCAGTAAGGCGACTGAACGGTGAAAAGAACCCCGATCAGGGGAGTAAAAAGAACCTGAAATCACGTGCTTACACAGCGGTCACGGCCCGCAAGGGTTGTGGCGTGCCTTTTGCATAATGATCTGGCGAGTTACTGTCTGCGGCAAGGGTAAGCCTCATCCAGGCGCACCCGAAGCGAAAGCGAGTCTTAAAAGGGCGTCAAGTTGCAGGCGGTAGGCGCGAAACCGGTTGATCTACCCATGGGCAGGCTGAAGAGAGGGTAAAACCTCTTGGAGGGCCGAAGCCGTGAACGTTGAAAAGTTCTGGCATGACCTGTGGGGAGGGCTTAAAGTGCAATCATAACCGGAGATATCTCGTTCTCTCCGAAATAGTTTTTGGACTAGCCTCAGCTAACTCAGTGCACGGGGGTAGAGCTACTGAATGGGGTTTGGGGGCCTACCCGGCTACCCGCCTCAATCAAACTCCGAATACCGTGCGCGAAGCGCTGGGAGTAAGACTACGAGGGATAATCTTCGTGGTCGAAAGGGAAACAACCCGGACCATCGGCTAAGGTCCCTAAGTCATGCTCAGTTGAAAAGGTAGTCAGAATGCTGTGACAGCCAGGATGTTGGCTTAGAAGCAGCCACCATTTAAAAAGTGCGTAACAGCTTACTGGTCGAGGATTCTGGCGCCGATAATTATCGGGGATAAGCATGACACCGAAGCCGTGGGACTCGTATGAGTCGGTAGGAGAGCGTTGCTGTCAGCGTCGAAGTTTTCCCGTAAGGGTTGATGGAGCGGCAGCAAGTGAATATGCCAGATTGAGTAACGATTAATGCAGTGAGAATCTGCATCCCCGTATGCCCAAGGTTTCCTGGGGAAGGTAATTCCGCCCAGGGTTAGTCGGATCCTAAGGCAAGGCCGAAAGGCGTAGTCGATGGACAGCTGGTTAATATTCCAGCACCCTCGTGTAGGTTGATGGCAGGTGACGGATTTCCGCAGCTCAACGGGACAGTGAAGCGTCCAGGCCGTATGGCCGGTGTTGGGTGAGGAAGTCTCAAGAAAAGCCCTGCCGGACGTTTACGAGGTCCGTACCAAAACTGACACAGGTGGGCGTGGCGAATAGCCTCAGGGGCTCGAGAAAACGGTCCTGAAGGAACTAGGCAATTTGACCCCGTAAGTTCGCGATAAGGGGGCCCTACTCGCAAGAGAGGGCGCAGAGAAAAGGCTCTGGGAACTGTTTATCAAAAACACAGCACTGTGCTAACTCGCAAGAGGATGTATACAGTGTGACGCTTGCCCGGTGCCGGAACGTCAAGGGAGCTGGTCAGCGCAAGCGAAGCTAGCGACCGAAGCGCCGGTAAACGGCGGCCGTAACTCTGACGGTCCTAAGGTAGCGAAGTTCCTTGTCGGGTAAGTTCCGACGCGCATGAATAGCGTAATCACTGGAGCACTGTCTCCAGGACCGACTCGGTGAAATAGTAGTGGCGGTGAAGATGCCGCCTACCCGCAGCAAGACGGAAAGACCCCGTGGACCTTTACTGTACGCTTGCAGTGATCATGGATTTGTTCTGCGTAGCATAGGTGGGAGCCTGCGAAGTTCGGCTTTCGGGCCGGATGGAGGCTAAGGTGAAATACCACCCTGAGCGAATTCGTGGTCTAACCCTGATTCCCATGAAACTGGGCAGGGAACACTGCATGCCGGGCAGTTTGACTGGGGCGGTCTCCTCCCAAAAAGTAACGGAGGAGTGCAAAGGTTGGCTCAGCGCGGTTGGAAACCGCGCCAAGAGTGCAAGAGCATAAGCCAGCTTTAGTGCAAGCCAGACAGGGCAAGCACTCTCGAAAGAGGGCTCTAGTGATCCGGCGATCCCGTGTGGAAGGGTCGTCGCTCAACGGATAAAAGGTACCCCGGGGATAACAGGCTGATCGCTCCCGAGCGTCCATAGCGGCGGAGCGGTTTGGCACCTCGATGTCGGCTCATCACATCCTGGGGCTGAAGGCGGTCCCAAGGGTTGGGCTGTTCGCCCATTAAAGTGGTACGCGAGCTGGGTTCAGACCGGCGTGAGCCAGGTCGGTCCCTATCTGTTGCGGGCGCAGGAATGCTGAGAGGAGACAATCTTAGTACGAGAGGATTGGATTGGACGTACCCCTGGTGTGCCAGTTGGACCGCTCGGTCCATAGCTGGGTAGCTACGTACGGCAGGGATAACCGCTGAAAGCATCTAAGCGGGAAGCCCACCTCGAGATGAGCATTCCATGTCGCAAGACGAGAGACCCCCGGTAGACCACCGGGTTGATAGGACGCGTGTGTAAGCGGAGAGATCCGTTTAGCTAAGCGTTACTAACGGTCGACGTCTTGGCCTTGTCTACCCGATTCCTTCCGGTAGGCACCAGGCCTGAATCGCGAAGATCGTTCCGGCGCCTGCCTCGCAGGCGCGTTCAATCACGACCAACCTTCACGGACAACAGCCGTGGCCGGCCGGAAGGCCTGTCACGGATTTGCCGGTGAGCATAGACAAGGGGAAACACCTGTTCCCATCCCGAACACAGCAGTTAAGCCCTTGTCGCCGATGATACTGCACCGCGGGAAAGTAGGTCATCGCCGGCTTCATGGGCCCTGCCAGGTCACCCCTGGCAGGGCCCTTCTCTTTTTACGCGTCGGCGGGTTCTAAGCGTGCCCGTCCCGCTTGAGCAGACGGAACAGATGTGCTCAAATGCTTGCCGGCCGATCGGAATTCGGTGCGGCAGGGTCATCGGTCGCGCCGATGCCTGTGGATGAAGGGGGAGTGTCCGTCCGGGGGACGTGACCGATTGGTCGGTCCGTACGTCATGGGCGTCCCGCAGTCGCGGGCGCCCCGCATGAGAGGGTCCCCAACCGTGCCAATGTTCAAGGTGTTCGTCGGAAACCTCGACCCCCGCACCACGGTCGAGTCGCTCAAGCCCTACTTCGAGCCCTTCGGCGACGCCGTGGACGAGATCATCGTGGCCATGGACGAGGAGGGGAAGTCCCGCGGCTTCGCGATCATCCTCTTCCGCGACCCGCAGCGCGGGCAGCTGGCCATCGAGACGCTCACCGGCAAGAAGATCAACGGTCGCGACATCCAGATCAACGAGGCGGTCAAGAAGGGCAAGCGCCCCAAGCCCGAGGGCCCCGGAGGTCCGCGCGGCCCGCGTGCACCTCGAAACTCGCCGCTCGGCCCGCGTGCGTTTCAGCGCCCCGGTCCGGGTGGTTCCGGTGGCCCCGGTCGGGGCAGCCCGCGTCCGGGTGGATTCCGTGCGTCCGGCCGTCCGGGGCAGGGCCCGCGATTCGGCGGCGCTCCGGGTGCCGGCGGCCCGGGCGGCCCCGGTGGTCCCGGCGGCATTCGAAACCCCCGTCGCATGCCGGGCGCGATGCCGCCTCCCGGAGGCGCGGGTGGCCTGCCTCCTTCGTCGCGTCCGCTCGGTGGCGGCCCCCGCCCGCCGATCGGCCCCGGAAGCCGCCCGCTTGGCAGCAGCAGCCCACGTCCGGGCGGTGCCGGTCCGGCGTCGCGCCCGTTGGGCGCGCCGGCCCGTCCCTTGGGCGGCCCTCCTCGGCCTGCCGCCGGTGGCGCCAGTCGACCCCCGATGACCCCGCCGCCCGCGGCGCCAGGCGCCGGCGGTGCGGTCACGCCCCCCACGCCCGCGGCGGGCGACGCCCCGCCGAAGGCGCGCGCGATCAAGAAGAAGCCAGAGGACCAGTAATCCATCCGGCGCGCGGATTCTCCGCGGCCGCCGTCGGGAACGCTGTTTCTTGGTATCCTGTCCCGCGAAGCAACTCGGGCTGGATGTCAGGACCGTTCGTTGTTTTCAGGCACTCGGCGCCGCCTCTTTCGGGCGCCTTCACTCACTCACTTGTCGGAGCAACGAATGTTTCGCATCTATGTCGGAAATCTCAGCTTTCGCACCACGCCGGATGCCCTCCGTGCCCACTTCGCCGGTCACGGCGAGGTGCTCGACGTCTTCATCGGAACCGATCGCGAGACCGGCCGCTCCCGCGGCTTCGGCTTCGTGACCATGGCCGACAAGGACGCCGGCAACGCGGCCATCACGGCCCTGAACGGCAAGGACTTCGAGGGACGCCCCCTCGTCGTCAACGAGGCCCAGCCCCGCGCTGAGCGCGGACCGGGCGGCGGCGGCGGTGGCGGCGGCGGCTTCCGCGGCGGCCGTGGCGGCGGCGGCGGCTACGGTGGCGGCGGCGGTGGTGGCTACGGTGGCGGCGGTGGCGGTGGCCAGCGTCGCGAGCGTGGCGACCGTCGGTCGGACCGCGACAGCGACTGGTGATCCACGCCGGCGACCCGTTCGCGATCCTGGGTCTGGAGCGTCGATTCGACCTTCCTGCCCCTGAGATTGCCGCGGCGTACCTGCGCACCGTTTCTCGTCTGCACCCTGACCGGGCGCGCGACGCGGTGGAGCGGGACGAGATGGTGCGTGCGTCGGCTGCGGCCGGCGAGGCGCGCCAACGCCTGATGGACGAATCCTCCCGCGCCGAGGTGCTCCTTGAGCACCTCGGCGCGCGTCATTTTCTGCGTGCCTCCCCGTCGCCGTCGTTCCTGATGGAGACGTTGGAACTGCGCGACGCGATCGAGGAGGCGCTGGCCTCGGGCGAGCCCGCGGCGCGCGACGCGGCGTCGCGGACCGTCTCGGCGCTGCGCGATGCGGCGCGCAAGGACCTTGCCGCCGGACTGGCATCCGCGATGTCCGGGCAGGGCGCTGGGGATGCCCTGGCGCGCGCGGCGGATGCCTGGGTGCGGCTTCGCTACCTGGACCGCATGCGGGCGCGGCTTGCCGGCGACGCCTGAGCCTTCCGGAAGGCATGGGTCGTCCGGCTATACTCGTCGATCCGATGGGGCCAGTAGCTCAGCTGGCTAGAGCACACCCCTGATAAGGGTGAGGTCGAAGGTTCGAGTCCTTTCTGGCCCATTGGCCGCGCGGCGCTCCCGTCCACGGGGCGCCGCGCGGCGTTTTGCGCGGCGCGGTGCACTGCACGCACTCCTCGGGGGCCGGGACGCTCCTATCATTTGCGCCCCGCGGCGCGCCCGGCAGCGCGTGCCCCGGCCATGAAGGAACGCTGCCCACCACGGAGGCATGCCTGTGCGACGCGCCAAGATCTCGATCATCGGAGCCGGAAACGTCGGAGCAACCTGCGCCCACTGGGCCGCCGCCAAGGAGCTCGGCGACATCGTGCTGGTCGACATCCCGGACCGCGTCGGCGTGGCGCAGGGCAAGGCCCTGGACCTGGCGCAGTGCGGCCCGATCGAGCGCTTCGACGCGAACATCCTCGGCACGTCCGACTACAAGGACACCGCGGGCTCGGACGTGGTGGTGATCACCGCCGGCATGCCTCGCAAGCCCGGCATGAGCCGCGACGACCTGATCGGCGTCAACGTCAAGATCGTGAAGGACGTCACCGAGCAGGTTGCCGCGCACTCCCCGAACGCGATCCTCATCGTGGTGAGCAACCCGCTCGACGCGATGGTCTACACCGCGTGGAAGGTGTCGGGCTTCCCGACGCACCGCATCCTGGGCCAGGCCGGCGCGCTCGACGTGGCGCGGTTCCGCACCTTCCTGGCGATGAAGCTCGGCTGCTCGATCGAGGACATCACCTCGCTCCTCCTCGGCGGCCACGGCGACGACATGGTGCCGCTGCCCCGCTTCACGAGCGTGGCGGGCATCCCGATCGACCAGCTGCTCTCGCAGGCCGACATCGCCGAGTGCGTCGAGCGTGCCAAGGTGGGCGGCGGCGAGATCGTGAAGCTGATGGGCACCAGCGCCTACTACGCCCCGGCATCGGGCTCCATCCAGATGGTGGAGGCGATCGTCAGGGACAAGAAGCGGATCATCCCCTCCGCGGCGTACTGCGAGGACGAGTACGGCGTGGCCCCCGGCCAGAAGGGCAAGGGCTACTTCGTCGGCGTGCCCGTGGTGCTCGGCGCCAGGGGCATGGAGAAGGTGGTCCCGATCAAGATGACCCCCGACGAGTCGAAGCTCATGGCCGAGAGCGTCAGCCACGTGAAGGACCTGGTGGCCACGGTCCAGAAGATGTTCCCCGAGCTGGCCTGAGCCGGCCAGTGCCGGTCCGCCCATTCCGCCGCCCGCCGGCGCCGCAGGCTTCTGCAGCGCCGGCGGGCGGCGTGCCGATTGGGGATGGATGCGCGGCTTCCGAGCCTCGGTGCTCTTCGATCCAGGATGGCTGTTCGTGGTGGCGGGCCTGGTGCTCGTCGCCTCGGCGGCCCTGGTGCCTGCCACCTACGACCTGTGGGTGATGCGCACCCAGCTGAAGCACCTGGAGGCCCAGGAGCTGGAGAACGACCGGCGCCTGGCGGCCTACTCGCGCTTCGTCAACGACCTCGACCGGGTCGATCCGCAGCTGGTGCGGCGCCTGGCGGCATCGCAGCTGAACCTGGTTCCCGAGGGCGAGCGGCCGATGATCGTGGCCTCGACCGTCGAGCGGACGCCGGCCGAATGGGTGGAGGCGAGCGTCGCGCCGGTCCGTGCGGCGACGGTGCCGTTTCCCGACTCACTCCTCAGCCGCCTGACGCTCGGCCGCAAGTCGCTCTGGATCGGCGGGGCGGGGGTGATGTGCATCTTCCTCGGGCTGCTGTCGGCGCCCATCCGCATGCGCATGCCGCAGGCGCCGTCGCTCGACGAGGCAGGTGCCGCCGCGGCACGGATGCTGGGCGCCGGCGCGCCGGCGTTGGCGATGGCGGGCGGTGCCGCGGGGGCGCATGGCGACGACAGCGCGCCGAGCGCGACGCCCGGCGTGCGGCTCGGGTTCGACCACCCGCACGAGCGCGACGACCTCGCGCACGGCGCGGACTGACCGAGCGCCTTCGGAAAAATGGCGGTGCGCGAGGGAGCAGCGTTCGCACGCCCGTAGGGTGCGGACATGGCACGGGCACCTGCGGAGATTCCCGAGGCGATGCTGCGGCTGGCCCTCTGCGCCGGGGTCGGGCCGGCCTTCCTGCACGAGGCCGCGGCGGAGTTCGGCGGGTGGGAGGCGGTGGCATCCGCGGGCGCGGAGGACCTGGCGCAGGTGCCCGGGGTCGGAGCGGCGCGTGCGGAGGCAATCCGCGCGCAGCTTGACGCGGTGGATGCCGACGGGGAGCGGGCAGCGATGGAGCGGGCGGGGGTCCGCGCGGTGCTTGCCGGCGATGCCGACTACCCACGACTCATGGAGATGCTGCCCCGCATGCCGCCCATCCTCTGGGTGCGCGGCAATCTGGGAGCGCTCGCGGCGGATTCGGTGGGCATCGTGGGGGCGCGGCGCGCCACGGCCTACGGACGTACGCAGGCGGGCCGCTTCGCGGCGGCAGCCGCGGCCGAGGGCATCGCCGTCGTGAGCGGCGGGGCACGCGGCGTGGACGCCGAGGCCCACCGCGCGGCGCTGCGCGTCGGCGGGCCGACGGTGGCGGTGCTCGGCAGCGGGCTCGGCGACCCGTATCCGATCGAGCATGCGGCGCTCTTCGAGTCGATCGTCGAGGCGAGAGGGCTCCTCGTCAGCGAGTTCCCGACGCTCTTCCCGCCGCTTCCGGCGAACTTCCCGCGCCGCAACCGGATCATCTCGGCGTTGTCGATGGCGGTGCTCGTGGTGGAGGCGGGCACGACGAGCGGCGCGCTCATCACCGCGCGCCATGCGGTGGACGACCATGGCCGCGCGCCCTGCGCGCTGCCGGGGCCGGTGGACAGCCCGCGATCGGCCGGTTGCAACGCGGCGATCCGCGACGGATGGGTGCAGGCCGTGCTCGACCCGGAGGACCTGCTGGCCGCGGTCGACGAGGCCTCGCGGCGGCTGGGGCCGCCGGCACCGGACGCGGCCGGGGCCTCGACGATCCCCGAGGCGCTGCGCCCGCTCGTCGCGCGCGCGGCGGCGCTGCTGTCGCGCCGTCCGCGCATCGGGGACGAGGACCTGGCCTCGACGCTCGGCACGGACGTGCCCACGGCGCGCGCGGCGCGCACATTCGCGGCACTGGCGGCCGTGGGATCGCGGCGCCGCGCGGGGCGGGCGCGCCGGACGGAGGTCGCCGGCCCCGGAGGTCAGTTCCAGCCGATGGCGTAGAAGATCGTCGAGAAGAACAGGTCGCTCAGGACGACGAAGATCACCGTCTGCACCACGGTCTCGGTGGTGGCGCGGCCGACGCCCGCGGCGCCGCCGGTCACCTTGAGGCCGTTGTAGCAGGCGACCAGCCCGAGGAGCAGCCCGAACACGCCAGCCTTCAGCAGGCCGGTCAGGAAGTCGGACATGCTCAGCTGGTTCAGGGTGTTCGAGACGTAGAGGTCGTACGGGATGCCAAGCGCCGTGACGCCGACCACCATGCCGAAGAAGACCGCGGTCAGGTTGCTGACCACGGCGAGCGCAAGCAGGCTGGCCACCGTCGCGGCCAGGCGTGGCACCACCAGGTAGCGGACCGGGTTGAGGCCCATGGCCTCGAGCGCCTCGACCTCCTCGCCGACCACCATGGTGCCGAGCTCGGCGGCGATCGACGCGCCGGCGAAGCCGACCATGACGATCGCGGCGACCAGCGGGCCAAGCTCGCGGAAAACGGCCACTCCGATCAGGTTCGCGACCTTGTCGGTCTGGCCGTACTCCTCGAGGGTGGGCGAGGTCTGCAGCGCGAGGATGATGCCGATCGAGCCGCTGACGAGCATCACGATCGAGATCGACCGCACGCCCACGCGGACGATCTGCGCGGTGATGCCGCTGGCGCCGATGCGCACCTGCCGGCGCACGAAGGCGCGCCACATCCAGCCGACGGTGTCGTTGCCGAGCCACCACAGGGCGCCGACCAGCGCGAACACGGACGCCCAGAAGGCGATCCAGCGGTCGAGCAGGATGGTCGGGAGCGAACGGGCGGTGGCGGCGTGGGAGGCCATGTCGCGTGGTCAGCCGCCGAGGGCGTCCTGGACCGAGGGCTTCATGGTGAAGACGTCGGTGAGTCGCGCGATCTCGAAGATGCCGCGCACGCGGTCGTTGGCGCCGGCGAGGACCAGCTTGCCGCCGCCGCGCTGGGTCAGCTGCATCGACTGGACGAGGACCGCCAGGCCCGGGCTGCTCAGGAACGCGCACCCCGAGAGGTCGATCACCATGAGCGGGGGCTTGGCGGAGATCGCCGCGGCGATCGACTTGCGGAGGCCGTCCACGGCGGTGGCGGTGGCGTCTCCCGAGACGCGGACCACGGTCGCGCCCTGGACCTGCTCGACGGAGACGGCAAGCGGCTGCGGCTGCATTGGAAGGGAGTCTAGCGGGCGGGCGGCGCCGCGTGCGTCAGCGGTCGGGCGCGCGGTACGCGGCAAGCCACGCACGCCAGCGGGCAACCGACGAGGCACGGTCCGCGGGCGAGTCGTCGAAGCGGTAGCCGAGGGTCGAGCCGGTCGTGCGCTCGAGCGCGGTGATGGCCGCGAGCCGCACCGCGGCGTCGTCGGAGGCCAGGTTCTCGACGAGGCGAGGCGCGTCCGCGGCGCCGCGGCCGTCGTGCACGCTTCGCTCGATGGCGCCGACGCGCGCCTGCGGGGTGGGATCGTCCCACGACGGTGCGACGCCGCCGGAGCACGCGCCGAGCGCCAGCGTCGCGCACGCGGCAATGGCGCGGGCGGGCAGGGCGGGGGTGCGTGTCGGTCGCATCGCGGCGCGAGTGTATCGGCGGGTCGGGCGGTAGCATCGCGCGCCCCATGCCCACCGAGACGGTGCTGATCCTCGACTTCGGGAGCCAGTTCGCGCAGCTCATCGCGCGCCGCGTCCGCGAGCTCGGGGTGTTCAGCCTTCTGGTGGCGCCGGGCACGCCCATCGAGAAGCTCCGGTCGCTGAACGCCAAGGGCATCATCCTCTCCGGCGGGCCGTCGAGCGTGTTCGACGAGGGTGCGCCGACGTGCGACCCGGCGATCCTCGACATGGGCGTTCCCGTGCTGGGGATCTGCTACGGCATGCAGCTTGGCTGCCGCATGCTCGGCTGCGACGTTCGCCCCGCGGCCGCGCGCGAGTACGGGCGGGCGCAGCTCGACGTCCTCGACGGCGCCGGGCTGCTGCACGGCCTGCCGGCGCGCACCACGGTCTGGATGAGCCACGGCGACCAGGTGCGCGACGTGCATGGCGACCTCGCCGTGCTGGCCTCGACCGACACCTGCCCGGTGGCGGCGGTCGCCCACCGCAGCAAGCCCTTCTTCGGCGTGCAGTTCCACCCCGAGGTGACGCACACGCCGCACGGCGTGGACATCCTGCGCAACTTCCTCTACGGGTCGTGCGGCTGCAGCGGCACCTGGCGCATGGCGGACTTCCTGGAGCGCGAGTGCGAGCGCGTGCGCGCGGAGATCGGCGGCGACCGCGTGATCTGCGGCCTCTCCGGCGGCGTTGACTCGAGCGTCGTCGCGGCGCTCCTGGCACGCGCGATCGGCGACCGGCTGACCTGCATCTTCGTGGACAACGGCCTGCTGCGGCATGGCGAGCGCGACTTGGTCGAGAGCACCTTCCGCGGCGCCTTCGACGTGGACCTGCGGGTGATTGATGCCTCGCGCGAGTTCCTGTCGGACCTGGCCGGCGTGGCCGACCCGCAGGAGAAGCGCCGCCGCATCGGCCACCGGTTCATCGACGTCTTCCGCGGCGCCGCCGCCGGGGTGGGCGCCGACGCGCGGTGGCTGGCGCAGGGCACGCTCTACCCGGACGTCATCGAGAGCGGCGCGAGCCTGGCGGGCACCGCGGCGAACATCAAGCTGCACCACAACGTGGGCGGCCTGCCGGAGAACCTGGGCTTCCGGCTGGTGGAGCCGCTGCGCGACCTCTTCAAGGACGAGGTGCGCCGCCTGGGCGAAGTGCTCGCGCTGCCGCCGCAGATCGTCTGGCGCCATCCGTTCCCGGGGCCGGGCCTGGCTGTGCGCGTGATCGGCGAGGTGACGCCCGAGCGCCTGGCGATCCTGCGCGACTGCGACGAGATCCTCCTGGAGGAGATCGTGTCGGCCGACCTCTACCGCGCGACGAGCCAGGTGTTCGCGGTGCTGCTGCCGGTTCGGACCGTGGGCGTCATGGGCGACGGGCGCACCTATGACAGCGTGGTGGCGCTGCGCGCCGTGACCACCGAGGACTTCATGACCGCCGACTGGGCGCGCCTGCCCTACGACGTGCTCGCGCGCATCTCCGCGCGGATCATCAACGAGGTCAAGGGCGTCAACCGCGTCGTGTACGACGTGTCGAGCAAGCCGCCGGCCACCATCGAGTGGGAGTGACCGTCAGGACCGGGTGACGCCGCCGTGGCGCGCGATCGCCACCTCGAGCGTGGAGCAGACCGTGTCGACGTCGGACTCGTCCATGCCGCCGTGGAAGGGCAGGGCGATCGCGCGGGCCGCGGCGCCCTCGGCCACCGGGCACTCTCCTGCCTCCGTGCCCATCACCGCGCGGACCTGCGGCAGCAGGTGGGCCGCCGGGTAGTAGTTGGCCGCGCCGATGTCCTGACGGTGCAGCACGCCGATGATGGCGTTGCGGTCGTCCTCGGTGAACCGCGTCGTCAGGCGCACGACGAAGTTCGACCAGCTGACGCTGGCGCCGTCCGGGACCGTGGGCAGGACGACCTCGGGGTCGGCCGCGAGGCGGCGCATGTATGTGGCGGCCAGGTCCTGGCGGCGCGCGATGGTGGCATCGAGCCGACGCATCTGCGCGCAGCCCAGGGCGGCCTCGAGCTCGCCGAGGCGGCCGTCGTAGCCGCCGGTCGAGACGTACTCCAGGATCGAGCCGATGTCGCGCGGCTGGCCGGCGAAGCTCACCCGGTCGATGCGTCCCTGGTGGCGGATGGCGCGGCATGCGGACGCCAGTGCGTCGTCGTGGGTCACGACCATGCCGCCCTCGCCGGTGGTGACCGGGCGGTTGGTCCAGAACCCGAGGCACGCAAGGCGGCCGAAGCGGCCGGCGTTGTCCTCGCCGAGCGTCGTGCCGAGCGCCTCCGCGGCGTTCTCGACCATCGGGATCTCCATGCGGCTGCACAGGGCGATGAGCCCGGGCATGCACGCGGGATTGCCGAAGGTCAGGGCCGCGAGCATCGCCTTGGTCTTCGGGCCGATCCGCCGGGCGGCGCGCTCGGGATCCATGTTCAGGCTGACCGGGTCGACGTCGACGAACACCGGGCGGGCGCCGACGTTGAGCACGCTGTGCGGCATGCTGCTGAAGCCGAACGCCGGCACGAGCACCTCGTCGCCGGGGCCGATGCCGAGGGCGCGCAGGGCGATCTCGATGGCGGCGGCCCCGGAGGACACGCCGATCCCGAAGCGCCGCCGCGTGCGCTCGGCGACGAGCTGCTCGAACTCCAGGAGCCGCGTGCCCATGGTGAGCGTGCCCTGGCGCAGCGTCTCGACGACGAGGGCGATGTCGTCCTCGAGGATCTCGGGACGGTTGAGCGGGATCACGTGGGGTGGGCGGTCGGTCATGGCTGGGACTCCTGCGCGGCGGAGCCGCCCGTGGCACGCGTCACCTCGTCGAGGTCTCCGGCCGCGGCCGCCGAGAGCCACGCCGCCTGGATCGCGCGCGTCGGGTCGAGGTCGCCGCCTCCGGCCGCGGCGCGCGCGAGGATGGACTGTTCCTCCGGCGACAGCGGCTCGGCCGCGCGCGCCAGGATCATGCAGGCGAGGCTCTCGCCCATGCGCGGCAGCGAGCCGCGCCGTCCGCGCGCGATGGCGGGTGCGGCGGCGGCGTTGCTCTCCCAGAGCCCCAGCATGAGGGCCGCCTCGAGCAGGTCGTCGCCGTCGACGCGCGCGCCGAGCGCCTCGACGGACTTCGGATCGGTCTTCGCCAGTTCGCGCACCACGCCGGACACGATCGTGGCGGCAGGGCGTTCATCGGGGTTTCCGGCGTCGATCTTGCCCAGGAGGTGCCGCCACACCGGCGCGCTGCGCTCGGGCGGCATCTCGGCCGCGCGCACGAGCGCCCACTCGGCGCTTGCGGAGTGCCCGGCGTCGAGGAGGGCCACCAGCGCCGTCACCTCGTCCTGCCCGGATGCGATGGCCTTGCCGGCATCCGCGATGGCGTCGATCACGGTGGAGCCGTTGCGGATCGCGTCGAAGTCCTCGGCCGGCACGCCGCGGTCGATCGCCGAGAGGAGCTGCATGCCCGCGCGCACGAGCGCCACCTGCGACCGCTCCTCGCGCACCCGGGCGCGCCAGGCGTCGAGACCCCGCGGGGTGTCGATGCGCAGCGCCATTCCCACGGCCGGCACGCGGAGCGCATCGGGCGAGTCGGCCCCGCCGCAGGCGGCGAGCAGCTCGGCCGCGGCCGGCTTGATCTCGAAGAGGAGCGACGCTTCGATCGCCGCGCGCATCACCCCGGTGCGCTGCTCGGCGGGCATCGCCGCGGTGCGTTCCAGGAATCGCTGCCAGGGCGCCGGATCGGCCGCACCGCCGGCGGGGCCGGCAAGCAGGAGGAGCGCCGCCACCCCGGCGGCCACCGGGTCTTCGCCCGTGGCGATGGGCGCGATGCGTGCAGGGTCCCACGCGGCGCCGCGCCGGTGCAGCTCGCCGACGAGGGCAAGCGTCGCCGCCGGCGTGGTCGGGGCGGCCGCCAGGAGCGCCGCGGGGTCGGACGCGCGCAGGATGCCGGTGATGTTGGCGTCGCGGACCACCGTCGCGCGCTCGTCATCGGAGCGCAGCGCCGACCACAGCGCCGGCTCGATGCCCTTCTTCGTGACGAGTGCCGTGCCGAGCACGCCGAACACGCGGACCGGCGGTGCGTCGCCGCGTGCCATCCCGCGGAACACGGGCTCGAGCCGCACGTCGCCGGTGCCCGCGAGCGCCGCGACGGACGCGCCGATCGCCGGGTTGTCGGCGGACAGCGCCGCCCGCAGCCGCTCGACGGGGGCACGGCGCAGGTCGACCTTCTCGTAGAACTGGGCCGCCGCGGGCGCGCAGCATGCCGCCATGGCGAGGATCCACCCCAGCGCAGGCGTGCTTGCTCGGTCCAGGCGGCTCCGCATCCGGCGGAGTCTATCGGCCTGCCCGTGCCCGGCGCTCGACGCCGCGGCGCACCGACTCCACCAGTTCGCGCACCGATCGCGGCGAGGCGCCGTCGTCGGGCCGGAGCTCCTCGCCCCGGTCCATCATGTCGCGCACCCGGCGGGCCGCGGCGTGCGCGCTCGAGTGCGCGGTGCGTCCGAGGTGGCGCGCGATTTCGGGGAAGCTGAGCGTGGTCATCTCGCGGGCGAGGTGCACCACGACGCCGCGGGCGAGCACGACCTTGCGGTGGCGACCGGCGGAGGCGAGGTCGTCGCGGCTGACGCCGAGCTCCTCGCAGGCCGCCTCGACGATGGACGAGATGCGCGGCGGTGCGCCGCGGACGGCGGATTCGCCGAGGCCCAGCGCGCGCTCCACGAGGCCGAGCGTGGCGATGCCGCCCCGGTCCTCGAGCAGGAGCGCCGCGGCGATGCGCGCCAGCGCGCCCTCGATCTCGCGGACGCTGCCGATCGCGCGGTCGCCGATGGCGCGCGCGGCACCCGCATCGAGGGCGATGCCGCGTTCCTCGGCCATGCGCACCACGAGCGACTCGCGCATGCCGCGGTCGGGCGCCTCGACCTGCACCACCATGCCCGCGAGCATGCGGCTGACGAGCGCCTCGCTGAAGGCGCGCAGCGCGCGTGGGTGCGCATCGGTGACGATCGCCACGCGCGCGCCGGCAAGGCCGATCGCATCGAGCGTGTGCAGGAACTCCGCCTGGGTGGCGCCCTTGTTGGACAGGAAGTGGACGTCGTCGATGGCAAGGAGGTCGAGCCCGCGCACTCGCGCGCGGAAGGACTCGATGGTGCCGCCGCGTACGGCCTGGATGTAGTCGTTGGTGAACTGCTCCCCGGTCACGTAGCGGATGCGTTCGCCGGGGTGGCGCGTGCGCCGCGCCGCGCACAGGCCCTGCAGCAGGTGGGTCTTGCCCACGCCGCAGCCGCCGTGGAGCAGGATGCCGCGGATGCCGCCGAGGTCTCCCTCGGCCATCCGGCGCACGGCCTCGAAGGCGATTCGGTTGGAATCGCCGACGACGAAGTCCTCGAGCCGGCGCCAGCGGGGCTGGTCGCGCCGTGCGGCGGGGGAGGGTGGGGTCACCGGCACGGCCGCCACGGGCTCGGGCGCCTCGGAGGCCTGCTCGCGGACGGAGATCGTCACGCGTTCCAGGCCGACGTCGGCGGCCACGGCAGAGATCTCGCCCCGGAAGTGGCGTTCGATCCAGTCGGCGGCGAACCGGCTGGGCACCTGCACCTCGAGCGCGCCGCCCTGGAGCAGGAACCGCGTCGGGTCGGCAAACCACATGCGGTAGCGCGAGGCGCCGATGCGGCCCTCGAGCCGCCGCTCGACCGACTCCGCCGTGGGACCGTCCGTGCGCGTCCGGCCCAGGTGGGCGGCGGCGGAGGGGGCCGTGGCGACGGTGGCGGGCATGCTCGGGTCTTTGGATCCCGGGCACGTGGTGCCCGCGAGGAAGTGCGGTGTCCGGCAGTCCTTCGCACGCTCCCGACGGGGCCCTGCATCCTGCGGGGCGGCGGAAGCGTAACGGGGTCGCCGAGGCGTGCAAGCGGGGGTGCGCGACGCGTCCGCGCCGCGGGCGCGTAAGTGCCGCGATGGTGGTGCGTTCAAGTCAACGAGGAAATTTGATCCACGGTCCGCGACGCTTCCTGCGCGTGCGGTGTGGACAACCCGCCATGCTTGACACCGATGCGCCGATGGCGCTAGGAGGCCGGCACTGCCACGAAGGCGTCGCGACGGCGCACGGAGACGAACCCGAGCGCGCGGTAGAGGCGCACCGCGGGCGTGTTGCGCGCATCGACGGCGAGCGACGCCGGCCCGCGCCGCTCGCATGCGGCCGCGCGCAGGGCATGTGCGAGGATCGCGCGCCCCATGCCGCTGCCGCGCACGCTTGGCACCAGGCCGAGGTACACGACGTCCACGGTGCCGGCCGCCGAGGCGGTCGAGACAAGCGCGGCTCCCGCGGGTGCGCCGCCCTTCCAGGCGACGTACCAGTGGCGCGCATCGCCGCTCGAGGCGAGGTGGCCGTCCACGATGTCGCGCGGCGTGCGGAGTTCGGCGAGCCCGGGGCAGTCGAGCGTCTCGCGGTAGGTCTCGGCGAGGAGCGCTTCCAGCATCGCGCGGTCGGTCCGGACCCACGGACGGCATTCGACGCCCGCGGGCAGTTCCACCGCGGGCGCCGACGCCGCGTCCGGGAGTTCGAGGTAGTCGAGCGTGGCGAGGTGGCGCATGCCTCCCGCCAGGTAGGCCTGCCGCCGCAGGGGTTCGTCGGGGGACGAGAGCGACTGCACCAGCCGGATGTCGCTGCATGACTCGGCGTCGGCCATGGCGTGGGCGATCAGCGTCCCGACCACGTCGGCGTGGGCGGTGTCCCGGGGCGGGTTGGTCATCAGGAGGCCGGTTCGGCCGGGGTGGGGCGCCAGGATCGCCGAGGCGGCGATCCGCTCGCCCGACCAGGCCACCCACGCGCGGGACAGGTCGACGCCTTCGGCGGCCGCACGGCGTTCGAGGCGAGCGGCCGAGCCAGTCGGCCCCCCGAACGCCAGGGCGATCGCCGAGGCCCGGTCGCCGGCGCCCGCGCGGGCGCAGCGCACCGGCGGTTCCGGGGTCCCTCGACCGAGAAAGCGTGGCATCGGCACGGGCGATGGGGAGCGTAACCGTTCGCCGTCGGGCCACGTAGAATCCCGCATTCCATGGTCTCCGCCCGCCTCGCCGCCTCCGCCGCCTGCCTCGCCGCCGCCAGCATTGCGCTGGCCATGCCCGCTCCAGTCGCGCCCGTCCAGGCCGCGGCGCCGGCACCGGGCCAGGCGCGCGTCAAGCCGGCCACGCGCGACGACCTCGACTTCCGCCCCGGGGCCCTCACTTTGGTGACCGACGAGGCGACCGGGCAGCGCTTCCTGGTCTTCACGTACGTGGTGGCCAACAAGACGGGCAAGTCGCAGCGCTTCGCGCCGCGCTTCGAGCTCCTCATGGGCGACGGCACCATCCTCACGGGCGGCAAGGACGTCCCGGTCGATGCGGCCGCGCGCCTGCGGCGCACCTGCGCCTCGCCGCGCGCGCTCGACCAGTTCCAGGTGATGGGCGACATCCAGGAAGGCGAGGAGCACGCGAAGGACGGCTTCGTGGTCTGGCCCGCCCAGGGCGACACGAAGGAGGTCACGTTGTTCGTCACCGGCACCAGTGCCGCGTTCGACCGGGTGGCGAATCCCGAGGGCGGCAAGGACACGATCGTCCGACGCACGTGGGTGCGCCATTACGCCATCCCCGGCGTCCAGGCACCGGCGACCTCCGCCGAGGCGTCGTTCGACACGCTCAAGGACGCCTGGATCATGCGCTGACGGGTGAGGGTGCCCGGCTGCCGATAACGCGCGACGCACGGGGAGGTTGTGGCCCCTGCGGGGCCGGGCTACACTGCTCGGCTCGGCGGAACCATCCGCCTTCCACGCAGGAGACTTCGTCATGGCACACAAGAAGGGCCAGGGCTCGACCCAGAACGGCCGCGACTCGAACCCACAGTTCCGCGGCGTCAAGCTGTTCGGCGGCCAGGAGGCCAAGAGCGGCTCGATCATCGTCCGCCAGTGCGGCACGCGCTGGAAGCCCGGCTACCTGGTGAAGCTCTGCAGCGACCACACCCTGATGGCGCTGGCCGACGGCGTCGTGCGCTTCCGCGGCCGGAACGTGGACATCATCCCGTCCGACCCGGCCACTCCGCGCCTGGCCATCGACCGCGCCTGACCGGCGCGGGCGCGAACCCGACCGTCCACCCCACGCCGCGCAGGTCGTCCGATCTGCGCGGCGTTCGTTCGAGGCGACCATGAACGCATTCGTCGACACCGCCGTGATCACCGTCCGCTCCGGAAAGGGCGGCGACGGATGCTCGCACCTGCGGCGCGAGAAGAACCGCCCCAAGGGCGGCCCCGACGGCGGCGACGGCGGCCGCGGCGGCGACGTGGTGGTGGTGGCGGACTCGCACCTGGACACGCTGGTGGAGTTCTCCTTCCGCGCGCACTTCTTCGCCGATGACGGCCGGCGCGGAGAGCAGAAGAGCTGCCACGGCGCCGACGGCGCGGGCGTCGAGGTGCGCGTGCCCGTGGGCACGGTGGTCACGGATGCGGACACGGACGAGCTGCTGGTCGACCTGGCGACCCCCGGCCAGCGCGCGGTGGTCGCGCCCGGCGGGCGCGGCGGACTGGGGAACGAGCACTTCAAGGGACCGCTCAAGCAGACGCCGACCGAGTCGACGCCCGGCGAGCCCGCGGTCGAGCGGCGCCTGCGCTTCGAGCTGAAGCTGATCGCCGACATCGGACTGGTGGGGCTGCCGAACGCGGGCAAGAGCACGCTGCTTCGCACCATGACCCGCGCCAACGCCAAGGTGGGCGCCTACCCGTTCACCACGCTGAGCCCGCAGCTCGGGATCGCCGAGCTGGACGCCGAACGCCGGCTGGTCGTCGCGGACCTGCCCGGGCTCATCGAGGGCGCGGCGCAGGGCGCAGGGCTCGGCCACGACTTCCTCAAGCACGTGGAGCGCACGCGCGCGATCGTGCACCTGGTGGACCTGGCGCCGCTCGACGGCGGCGACCCGGCGGAGCACTGGCGCACCATCCGCCACGAGCTGCACGAGTTCTCGCCGGAGCTTGCGGAGAAGCCCGAGCTGGTGGTGCTGAACAAGCTGGACCTGGTGCCCGAGGAGGAGCGCACGGCGCGCATCCAGCGCTTCGCCGGCGCGATCGGCCTGCCGAAGGGCGAGGCGCCCATCGCCGTGTCGGGCGCCACCGGGGACGGCGTGCGTGCGATGCTCGAGGCGGCGTGGACGCTTGCGGGCCGCCGCGAGGTGGTGCGCTGGTCGGGCTCGGCCGCCGAGCCGGCGCGCTGAGTCAGCGGCAGAGCAGGAGGAACCGCTCGTACACCGCGACCATGTGGTCGCGCCAGGTGTCGGCCAGGACGACGCCCGCGAGCTCCGCGACGAGGTCGTTGCGCTCGTCGAGCCGGATGACCTGGCCTTCGCCCGCGCGGGCGATCTCGGGGAAGTGCTTCACCTCGTCGGGGCGCTTGGGGTCGCGCGCGCTGATGACGTGCGTGACGATGCCGCGTGCGCGCGCGGCGCGCGCCAGGTCGACGGTGCCGCCGCCCCAGCCCGGGTGAGGCGGCGCGTCGCCGACGAGCACCATCACCTGCTGCGCCTGCGTGCGCCAGGAGAACGATCCGTACGCGAGCTTCATGGCCTCGTAGACGAGCTCCGGCTCGTCGCCGCCGCCCTCGGCGGAGAGCTTCCAGAGACGGGTGCGCGCCTCCTCGGCGTCGGCGGTGAAGTCCCAGCTGCGCAGCTGGAACTCGTCGCCCCGGTCGCGGAATCCGACGACCGCGACCCGCATGCCCGCGGTGGCGGCATTGACGAAGCGCATCAGGTCGTCGATCCCCGACTGCGCCGCGCCGAGCTCGCCGGACATGCTGGCGGTGCAGTCGATGGCCACGCCAAGGTCGACGGGCTTGCGGAAGAGGGCGTCGAGCGCGTCGGTGAACTTCACGAAGCGTGCGTCGTCGAGCTCGGCCAGCGGGTTTCCGGGAAGCGGCCGCGCGTCGGGGCCGGCGAGCATGCCGCGGTCGGTGCGCAGGCTGCCGCGGTTTCGGTCCAGCCACGTCCGCCAGCGCCAGTAGGCGTAGGGGCTGGGGGCGCCCGTCACGGCCGCGATGCGCGGGCTGAGCGACCCGCCGTCGGAGCGGTCGAGCCGCGCGATGACCGAGGCGAGGGTCTCGCGCGCGAACTGGTCGAGCTTCGGGGTGGAGCGCCCCTGCGCCGACAGCGCGCCGAGGAGCTCGACCGCAAGCAGCCGGTCGGAGCTCGACGCCGAGCGCTCCAGGGCGCGCGCCCCGCGCTCGACGCGTTCGGCGGGCACGGGCCAGCCGCAGCGGAGCATGGTGCGCACCACGCGGGGCTCTTCCTCGGCGGCGGCCATGCGCTCGTTGGGCGGGGCGCCGACGCGCATCAGGGAGAAGACCGCAGCGCTCCGCACGCGTGGGTCCGGGTCGACGCACATGGCCGTCAGGCGCTCGGCGGCGCCCGGGGAGTTCGGGCGTTCCAGGCGCATGGTGCCGACGAGGCGGCGCAGCCACGAGCCGTGCTCGATCATCTCGCGCAGCTGGCGTTCGGAGGCGGGCGACGGGGTGGACGGGGCCGCGGGGGCGCCGGAAGGCGGGGCGGCCGGTTCGTGGGGCGCGGAGGCCGGATCCTGGCCGGCGGCGGACGCACCCGCCACGAGCGCCGCGCAGCCCAGGGCCAGCAGGCTCCGGTACACGCGTCAGTCCCCGTGCACCTGGCGCAGGCGCGGCGAGAGCCGCAGCATGAGCTGCACGCGCTCGAATTCGTCGATCCAGCCCTGCATCGTCGCGGCCGCCTCGTCGGGCGGAACCGGGGCGCCCGGCAGGGGGCACGACGCGCCCAGCTGGCGTGCGGCCATGGCGCGGTAGCGGGCCAGCGTGCGGTCGCCGAGGATGGCGCAGCACTCGAAGTCCTCGGCGCACCAGGCGACGGTGGGCACGCGCGTGCCTCCGTTGATGCGCAGGCGCTCGGCGAGCTCCATGTGATCCTGCTGCTCCAGGAACCGGACGTCGGCAGCGGGGCAGGCCGCGGCGATGGCGCCGAGCATCGGGCACTGGACGGCACAGTCGCCGCACCATGCGCCGGTGAGGACCAGCACGTTCATGCGCCGGGTGAATCCCGAAAGGAGCGAACGCTGCGGCTCGGTGAGCCGGGCGGCTGCCAGGTGCGACGTCCAGCCGGCGGTCCGCGCCGCATGGATGGCGAGGTAACGGTCCCACGCGACGCCTTCGGCGTGCGCGCGCTTCCAGGTGGCGGCATCAAGCATCGGACATGGTCTCCGCGGGGGTGAAGAGGCCGGGGGCGTCGGCCGCGGCGGACGATGCGCGGCCGCGCAGGCCACGTGCGGGCCGGGGGCCGGTCTGCACTTCCAGGGTGCCAAGCAGCTGCTGCGCGCGCGCCACGACGCTCCGGGGAATGCCGGCCAGCTGCGCGACGTGGATTCCGTAGCTGCGGTCGGTGGCGCCCGGGGCGATCCGGTGCAGGAAGACGACGTCCCCCTTCCACTCGCGCACGGTGACGTGGAGGTTGCGCACCTGCGGCAGGCGGTCGCTGAGCTCGGTCAGCTCGTGGTAGTGCGTGGCGAACAGCGTGCGCGGCCCGGCCCCGGCGAGGTGCTCGGTGATCGCCCACGCCAGGCTCAGGCCGTCGAGCGTGCTGGTGCCGCGGCCGATCTCGTCGAGGGCCACGACGCTGCGCGCGGTGGCGTGGTTGAGGATCCGCGCGGTCTCGGTCATCTCGACCATGAAGGTGGACTGGCCCGCGTGCAGCTCGTCGCTGGCGCCGATCCGGGTGAAGATGCGGTCGGCGATGCCCACCACCGCGCGCTCGGCCGGGACGAAGCTGCCCACGTGCGCCAGCAGCACGATGAGCGCCGCCTGGCGGATGTAGGTGCTCTTGCCGGCCATGTTCGGGCCGGTGATCAGCGCGATCCGCGCCGGCTGCGCATGCGTTCCCAGCTCGACGTCGTTCGGCACGAAGCGCTCGCGCAGCAGCCCATCGAGCACCGGGTGCCGCCCGCCGGTCACGTCCAGGACCGGCTCCTCGACGATCTCGGGCCGCACCCAGCGCAGGCGCGCGGCGGTCTCCGCGAGGCCGGCCGCCGCGTCGAGCGCGGCCACCTCGTCGGCGAAGGCGGCGAGGTCCGCCATCATCGCCGCCGCCTCGGCGCAGAGCGCCTCGAACACCGCGCGCTCGCGTGCGATCGCGCGGCCCTCGGCCGAGAGCACCTTGTCCTCGAAGGTCTTGAGCTCGGGCGTGACGTAGCGCTCGGCATTGCGAAGGGTCTGGCGTCGCGTGAAGGCCGCGGGCACCTTCGCCGAGTGGGCGTGCGTGACCTCGATGTAGTAGCCGAACACCCGGTTGTAGCCAATCTTGAGGCTGGGGATGCCGGCATCGGCGGCAAGTCGCGCCTGGTATCCGGCCATCCAGCCCGTGGCGTCTCGCTGCAGCGTGCGGCACTCGTCGACCTCGGGGTCGGCGCCGTCGCGGACCAGCCCGCCGTCGCGCAGGTGCGCGGGCGGCTGCTCGACGCAGGTGCGCGCGATGCGCGCGGCCAGCTCGCCCGTGGCGGCGGCGAGGGCAGCGAGGCGTTCACCCGCCGCGGCGAACGCGGGCGCCTCGCCGAGGGCGCTCCGCAGGGCGGCCGCCTGGCCGAGTGAACGCCCAAGGGCCACCAGATCGCGCGGGGTGGCGCGTCCCATCGCCATGCGCCCGGCGATGCGCGCGACGTCCTGCACGCCGTCGCAGGCGGCGCGGAGCGCTTCGCGCATCGCTTCGTCGGCGACGAGTGCAGCGACCGAGCCTTGGCGCGCCATGATCGCCGTGCGCGTGCCGAGGGGTGCGCACGTCCACTCGCGCAGCAGGCGCCGGCCCATCGGCGTGCGGGCGCGCTGGAGCACCGAGAGCAGCGTGCCCTCGGTTCCTCCGGAGCGCAGGGTGCGCTCGACCTCGAGGCTGCGGAGGGTGGTGGCATCGAGCACCACGGTCGCGCCGCGCGCCACGCGCCGCGGCGGCCGCAGGTGGGCGAGGGGGCGCCTGCTCGGGGCCGGCATCGACGGGTCGGCGCCCACCCCGCGCTGGGCGTCAAGGAGGTGGCGCAGGAGCGCCCCGGCCGCGGTGGCCGCGGGATCGTCGTCGGCGAGGTCGAAGGGCTCGAGCGTGCGCACGCCGAAGTGCTCGCGGAGGACGCGCGCGGCGTCGGCGCCCCGGAACATCCACGCCGGGCCCTCGATTGCGGGGCACCCGGCGGCGGACGTCGCGGGGCGCAGCGCCTCGCGGTCGTCGTCGGCGCGTGCCTCCGGGACGAGGAGCTCGCTCGGCGCGAGGCGCGCGATCGCGTCGGGGAGCAGGGCGGCATCGCACCGGTCGACGAGGAACTCGCCGGTCGAGAGTTCGATGGCTGCCAGCCCCGCCGCCCGCGCGTCGGCGGGGTCGATCCAGGCGGCGGCGAGCCGGTTCGAACGGGCGTCGTCGAGCAGGGCCTCGTCCACGAGCGTGCCGGGCGAGATGACCCGGGTATGTCCCGGGTCCGACCACGCCCAGATGCTGTCGTAGCGGGGCACAGAGGCGATCAGGAAGCCGTTTGGCTTGAGTGCTCGCCAGTACCCCTCAAACTCCTCGAAGAACCCCCGCCAGTCGCCCTGACGCCCTACGTGCTCCAGAACTTCGTAAGCGTGGATCTCGTCAAATTTGTCCACCCAATCCGGCGGCAGGCCGTCGTTAAGGTCTGCCAGCAGATCAGGCTTACAGGCCGGATCTATGTCCAGCCTGAACTGATTGCGGGGCACGTTCTCGGTCCCCTTCGGGAGCAGCCGGAGGTCTTTCTTGTTTCCGCAACCAATAACAAGAACTTCAAGGCTCATAGCGTGAGACCCTCTGTTCTCCCGTCGATGACCTCAAGCT
>VEQS01000250.1 GCA_018883105.1 Phycisphaerales bacterium | reverse complement strand
ATGCCCTACCACAAGGAGCAGGACGCGGCCCTGGAGGAGTACCTCGGCGCGAAGACCTCGGGCGCGCGCGGCAACCTCTCGATCGGCACGACGCGCCGCGGCATCGGCCCCGCCTACGCCGACAAGGTCCGCCGCTCGATGGCGATCCGCGTCGGCGACCTGCTCGACGCCGACTACCTGCGCAGCCGGCTGCACGTGATCTGCACGCTGCGGACCGCGGAACTCGAGGCCCTCGGCGTGCGCACCGCGCCGCTCGACGCCGACGACCTCGCGGCGCGCTACGCCGCGCTCGGCGAGCGCCTGCGCCCGCACGTCGACGACACCGTCTACGCGCTGCACGACGCGATGCGCGCCGGCCGCCGCCTCCTCTTCGAGGGCGCGAACGCGAGCCTCCTCGACATCGACCACGGCACGTTCCCCTACGTGACCAGCAGCAACTGCTCGACGCTCGGCATCCCCGCGGGCACCGGCGTGCCGGGCCACGCGATCGGACGCGTGCTCGGCATCATGAAGGCCTATTCCACGCGCGTCGGCGCGGGACCCTTCCCCACCGAGCTCGACAACGAGATCGGCCAGCGGATCCGCGAGCGCGGCCGCGAGTACGGCACCACCACCGGACGCCCCCGCCGCTGCGGGTGGCTTGACCTCGTGGCCGTGCGCTACAGCGCGATGGTCTGCGGCGCGACGGGCATCGCCTGCACCCTCTTCGACGTGCTTGCCGGCATGGACGAGGTGCGCATCTGCGTCGCCTACCGCCTGCCGGACGGCACGGTGACCGACCGCTTCATCCCGGACGCCCACCGGCTGGAGGGCGTGACGCCGGTGTACGAGACGCTCCCCGGCTGGGCCGAGGACATCCGCGACGCAAGCGACCGCGAGGCGCTGCCGCGCGCGGCGCGCGACTACCTCGCGCACGTCGAGCGCGTGGTGGGCATCCCCGTCGAGGTGGTGAGCCTGGGGCCCGAGCGGACGCAGACCCTGGTGGACGGCCGGCGCGCGACGGTGCTTGCCCATGCCTGAGGCGGCCGACGAGCGCGGGACCGGGGACCGCGTGCCGCGCCACGTGGCCATCATCATGGACGGGAACGGACGCTGGGCCAACGCCCGCGGGCTGCCCCGCATCGCCGGCCACCGCGAGGGCGCGCGCCGCGTGCGCGCGGTGGTCGAGGAGTGTGCCCGCGCCGGCGTGGAGGCGCTCACGCTCTACTCCTTCTCGAGCGAGAACTGGAAGCGCCCCGAGGAGGAAGTGGCCGCGCTCATGGAACTGGCGCGGCACCACCTGCAGCTCGAGCGGCAGATGCTCATCGCCAACGGCATCCGCTTCCGCCGGATCGGCCGCCGCGAGGGCCTGCCCGCCAGCCTGCTGGCCGAGTTCGACCGCACCGAGGACGAGACCGCACGCGGCGCGGGCATGACCCTCTGCATCGCCATGAACTACGGCGCGCGGCAGGAGATCGTCGACGCCGTGCAGTCGATCGCGCAGCGCGTCCGGCGCGGCGAGCTCGATCCGCAGCGCATCGTCGAGTCGACGATCGCCGGCGCGCTGTCGACCGCCGGGCTCCCCGACCCGGACCTCCTCGTGCGCACCGCCGGCGAGCGCCGCCTCTCGAACTTCCTGCTCTGGCAACTGAGCTACGCCGAGATCCACGTCACCGACGTGCTCTGGCC
>VEQS01000140.1 GCA_018883105.1 Phycisphaerales bacterium | reverse complement strand
CCGGGCCCCGGCGAGCGGCGCGACGTGCACGTGATCCCGAGCTTCGGAACCGACTTCTACAGCTTCAACTGCCGCCCGACGCTGAATGGCGGCGGCCTCAACCCCTTCGCCGACGCGCGCGTGCGCCGCGCATTCGCGCAGGCAGTCGACAAGCAGGCGCTTGGCGAACGCGTGGTGCGCCTTGGCGAGCCGGTCGCCTCGACGCTGACGCCGCCCGGCAGCATCCGTGGGTACGAGCCGCCGGCGGGGCTGCCGCATGACCCCGCCGCGGCGCGCGCGGACCTGGCCGCCGCCGGATGGGAAGACCGAAACGGCGACGGCGTGGTGGAACGCACGGACGGCACGCGCTTCCCGACGGTCGAGGTCCTCTACTCGACCGCCAGCCCCCGCTACCGCGACCTGAGCCTGGCGATGGCCGACATGTGGCGCCAGGCGCTGCGCGTCCCGGTCGAGGTGCGCGGCAAGGACTCCAAGTTCTTCAAGGAAGACCTGAAGACCGGCAACTTCATGATCGCCCGCGGCAGCTGGTACGGCGACTACGCCGACCCGACCACGTTCCTGGAACTGAGCCGCACCGGCGACGGCAACAACGACCGCGGCTACTCGAACCCGGAGTTCGACGCGCTGCTCGACCGTGCCGCGGACGAGCCGGACGCCGCGAAGCGCTTCGCCATCCTGCGGGACGCCGAGCGAATGATCATGGAGCGGGACCTGCCGATCCTGCCGCTCTCGCACCTGGTCACGATCTACCGGTACGACCCGTGCCGCGTGCGCGGGCTGACGCGGGATCCGTCGCTTGACCAGCGGTTTCAGAGCGTGCGGTTGGTGGGCGAGCGGTAGGGCGGCCGGACCGCTCGCGTCAGCGCTCCACTTGGATCCTGGGATCGATCCACGCGTACAGCAGGTCAACCAGCAGGTTCATCGTCACGACCAGCGTGCCGAAGACCAGCACCACGCCCAAGAGCAGCGTGATGTCCTTCGCCAGCACCGCCGCCACGAAGTGCTGGCCGATCCCCGGCACGGCGAACACGCGTTCCACCACGAAGCTTCCGGTGACGGCAAACGCCGTGGCCGGCCCGAGGTAGCTGAGCACCGGCAGGAACGCGTTCTTGAGCGCGTGGCGCATCGCGGCGCCGCGGCGGTCGAGCCCCTTCGCGCGTGCGGTGCGCATGTAGTCGGAGGACATCTGCTCGATCATCGAGCTTCGCATCAGCCGCGCGATGTAGGCGGCGAACGGCAGGCTGAGCGCGAACGCAGGCAGCACCATGCTGTGGATGCCCGTCCAGCGCCCGACCGGGGCCAGGCCAAGCTTCGCGGCGCACACGATGAGGAGCACGGCGCCCGTCACGAAGCTGGGCACGCTGATTCCCACCACCGCGACCAGCTGCGTGCACGCATCGGCCAACGACCCCGGCCTCAGCGCACCCACCAGTCCCGTGACCGTGCCCACCACCAGCGCGATGGCGATCGCCGCCAGCCCGATCGACACGGAGATGGGCACGCCTGCCGCCAGAATCTCGTTCACCGTGCGGTCGGGGTGCGCCAGGCTCGGCCCAAGGTCAAACGGCTTCTCTGCGCGCCCCAGCGCCCATGACACGCCGCTTGCGCGACCCAGGTAGTCGACATAGAGCCCCACCGGGTCATCCAGCCGGTACTGCGCGCGCATCGCCTCCTGCATCTCGGGCGGCGGCCGCCGGCCTTCCGGCGCCTCGAACGGGTTGCCCGGCACCACCCACACCAGCGCAAACGCCAGCGTGTAGATCGCCAGCAGGATGAACGGCAGCTGCAGCAGGCGGCGCAGGATGAAGCCGGTCATGGGCGCGACGAGTCTAGGGGTGAGGCCGGTGCCGGGGCGACGCGGCGCGAGGCGATCCACGCAAGCGCGGGGCCGCCCATGGCGACGGCCATCACCGCATCCACCGCGCGACCCGTCAGCTGCGCAGCCAGGCCCGCATCGGTCTCGTAGCCCCCAAGAAGCGGTGCCGCCAGGCCGACCGCCCACTCGCGCACGCCAAGGCCGTTGCCGATGAAGGGCGTGAGGTTCGCAACCGCGGCCACCACCGCGACGCCGACCGCCGTCGACGGCTCGATGTCCCACCCGCTCATGCGAAATGCCGCCCACGATTGCAGGGCGATCACCAAGAGCTCGACCGTACGCAGCACGAGGCACGCCCCCACGACGCGCGTGGCCGGCCCGGCAAGCAGGGGAACCCACGCAAGCGGCGCGGCCGCCACCCACCACCACGACGCGCCCGCGCGTGACACCCATAGCCCCATCACCACGAGCACCACCAGCGACATCGCCACCAGCCCCATCGCCACCAGGATCACCACCAGGCTTGTCTTCAACGGGATCCCGTGCACCACCTTGTGATAGGCAAGCCGGCCGATGCTTCCGGCCTGCAGCGGCACGTAGTTGGCCAGGGTGCTTGCGGCGATGAGGGCATTCATCTCGCCCCATCCGACCGGGCCGTGTCGGCGCATGAGCATCCAGAAGACGCTCGACGTGAGCACCTGCTGGGCCACCACCGTCGCCGCAAGCACGGCCAGCGCATCCCACCGCGGCGACGCGAAGGCCCGCGAAAGCGAATCAAGGATCGCCTGGTTGCGCGCGATGGCCACCACTGCCCCGGCCACCAGCAGCACGCTTGCCACCGTCCCGATCCGCCGCAGCAGCTTGCGCTGCGTGCGGTCAAGGGGCGAGGGCTCCGGCGGCATGGGCGCAAGATAGGTGGCCCGACCGATAGCATCGTCGCGGCATGTGCGGCTTCGCCGGATTCGTGGACCGCTCCGAGCGCCTGGCCGACCCGCGCGCCGTCCTGCGGGCGATGGCCGACGCGGTGAAGCACCGCGGCCCGGATGGCGAGGGCTTCTTCCAGGACACGGCGCGTGGCGTGGGCATCGCGCACCGGCGGCTCGCGATCCTCGACCGAACGCCCGCCGCGGCGCAGCCGATGACCTCGCCGGACGGCCGATGGGTGCTTGCCTACAACGGCGAACTCTGGAATCACCCCGAACTGCGCGCGGAGCTGTGCGCCGCCGGTAGCCCGGTCAGCGAATCCACCGGCGATACCGCCACGCTGGTGGCACTCCTGGCCGCGCGCGGCATCGAGGCGACGCTTCCCGCCCTCGACGGCATGTTCGCCTTCGCGGCGCTCGACCGGCACGAGGGCATGCTCTGGCTCGCGCGCGACCGCTTCGGCGTGAAGCCATGCTTCTGGGGCTGGGCGGAAGACCGTCATGGTGCGCCCGTCTTCGTCTTCGGCAGCGAGCTGCGCGCGCTCACCGCCTGCCCGACGTTCCGGAACACGGTCTCGCCGTTCGCCCTGGCCAACGCCCTGGGCATGCTGTGCCCGCAAGGGGCCGATGGCGTCTACGACGGCGTCCATGCGCTGGAACCTGGATGTGCGGTTGGCCTCGATCTCGGCACCGGGCTCGTGGTGCACCGCCAGTGGTTTGACCTGCGAGCGGCGGCACGCGCGGCGCGCGCGGAGGGCGAGTGGACCGACCGGGCCTCGGCACTCACGGCGCTTGGCGAGCTCGTCGACGCCGCCGTCTCCCGGCGACTGCAGAGCGACGTGCCGGTCGGCGCGTTCCTTTCGGGCGGGATCGACAGCAGCCTGGTTGCCTCGGCCATCGCACGCGCAGGCGGCGCTCCGCTGCGCACGTTCACGCTTGGGTTCGCCGACCAGCGATACGACGAGCGCCCACGCGCCCGCACCGTGGCCGCGGCGCTGGGTGCGGAGCATCACGAGTCCACGATCGCCGACGTCGATCTGCCGGAACTTGCCGAAGACGCGATCGCCGCGTTCGACGTGCCGTTTGCCGACTCAAGCGCGCTTCCGACCCTGGCGCTCGCCCGCGCCGCTCGCGGCTCGGTGGGCGTGGTGCTCTCGGGCGAGGGCGGCGACGAGTTCTTCGCGGGCTACGAGCGGCATGTGCGCATGCACGCGCTCGCCCGCTGGAACCGACGCGTGCCGGCCTTCGCCCGGGCTCGTGTCGCCGGTGCGCTCGAACTGATCGGCGGCGACACGTGGGACCGCACGTTGGCACCCGTCGCTCCATGGCTGCCCGCCGGACTGCGCCGATCGCAGCGCGGCCGGCTGGTGCACAAGCTGGCGGGTGCGCTGCGTGCATCGGACGACGAATCGCTCTGGCGGGCACTGCTCTCGGCGTGGCCGGATCCTTCGCTGGCCATCCGCGCGCTCCCAACCGATGCGTGGCGTGCGCACGGGCACCGCGCGACGCAGGTCTCCGGCCTTCCGCCTGACGAGGAGGGATTCACGGACGAGCTGCTGCTGCGCGACCAGACCCTCTACCTGCCGTGCGACACGCTGACCAAGCTCGACCGTGCCACCATGGAATGCGGCCTTGAGGCGCGTGAGCCGCTGCTGGACGCCAGGCTCTTTCGATTCGCCTGGCGCATCCCCCATGCCTGGCGCACCGGCACCGGGGGCGGCAAGGGACTGCTGCGCGAACTGGCGGCTGCACGCTTGCCGGCGCCGGCGCGAGTCATCGCGAGCGCCCCGAAGCAGGGCTTCGGCGTGCCGCTCCGTTCGTGGCTTTCCGGCCCGCTGGCGGGCTGGGCGGACGATCTCCTGTCGCCGACGCGACTTGACCCTCGCGGCGTCCTGGACGGCGAGGTCGTGCGCGCAGCGCTCGCCCGCGCCCGTGCGGGCGACGAGTCCGCCGCCGCCCAGGCATGGGCAGCATGCTGCGTGGCGCGCTGGTGCGAACACGCGGCAATCGACTCGTCGCGGGTGCGGCGTGCGTAGGAGGGACTTCGCCCAGACTTGCGATGCGCTCAGGGTGTCGGCGTCGCGCCGGCCTCGAGGCCCACTTCCTCGACGGCACGCTTCGCGCGTCGGTTGAGGACCCACGCCGTCGCATCGGCAAACATCGCGAGCGTCGGGTCCCCGCTCCTGCGGCCCACGTCAAGCATCGGATCCGTCGGGTCGACGACGCGCGAGATGAGCCACGTGGTCAGGACCTCCGGGCTCTGGTCGGCACGCGCGGCGTCGAGGAGCGGCGCCATCGCGGGCGTGTCCTTCGGCAGGACCGCCAAGACCCAGGCGCGCGCCTGCACGGGAAGCGACTTCCAGGCATCCGCAAGCGCGGACCAGATGGCACCGATCTCCCCGCGCGTCGGCTCCGGCATGGTCTCGGGACGCGCGCATGCGTGCGCCAGCAACGCCATGCGCACCACGGCATCCGCGGACGAGGGCGCCTTCGCCATCTCGAGGCTCTCGCGCAGCCATGCCTCGGTCACGGCCACGCCCTTGCTCATCAGCGGCGGCGCATTGGTCACCGTGCCCAGGAACCCAGGCGCCATGTTGCCGAGGGCGGGCGCCGGGTTGGTGACGACGCCCACGTTCAGCGCATGGGCCTCGAGCGGCGCCAGGTTCAGGAACAGCCCCACCGTCGTCAGCTCGGCGTCGATGTCGACCGAGATCTCCTCGCCCGGCATCAGGCGCAGCCGCCGGTCGATCAGGAGCGGCTGCGGCGGCAGGTCAGGGGTCGAGGTCTGTCCCGCTCGCGACACCCTGGTCCGCAGCATGACCTTCCCGGAAACCGGGCAGTCGGGCCCGATCGCCAGCGGCAGCCTGCTGCCGTTGCGCATGCGCATCGTGAATGTGAGGGGCTCGTAGGGTCCGACCGATGACGAGTTCGGCTTCAGGTCGACCACCAACGCCTGCAGCGGGCGTTCGATCAGCCGGTCGATGGAGGTGGGGAGCGAGCGGGACAGAGCCTCCTCGAGCGCCTGCGCCCGATCGCCGATCTCCTTGGAAAGCTGCGCGGTCCGCAGCACGTCCTGCCCAACGGCCTGCGCCAGCCTGTCGAGCGACAGCAGCCCGATCGAGGTGCCGACCGCATCCTGGGCCAGCGCGCGGAGCTCCTGCGCACCCTCCTGGGTCTGCTTCTTCTCGAGGAGCGCCGACCCGTAGACGTAGCGTGCAAGCGGATCGCCCGCACGGATCGGCCCGAGCGCGGCGATTGCCTCGTCCAGCTTGCCCTGGCGCCAGGCAAGCATGGCGTCGAAGCGCACCTTGGCGGCGCCGACCACCACGCCGCGTCGGGTCGCCGCCTCAAGCATGGCAGGCACGCCGGACACGTCGGCACCGAACAGGAGGACGGTGGTCGCCTTCTGCAGCTCGAGTCCGCCGATCGTCTCGTCCGACTCCCCGCGGCGTTCGGCGCGGCGCAGCTCGGCGTCGGAGCCGCGGATCGAGCGGTCCACCAACGACGCCACCTCGGCGGTGTTTCCCGTGGCCTGCCGCAGCCCGAGCATGGCGATCGCAAGCGTCGAGGGAAGCGGCGGGAACTCGCGGTTCAGGCGCTCGAGGGTGATGCTTGGATCGCGGTAGGCGACTGCCCGACGGTACTCGTCGGTCAGCGTGCCCATGCGCAGTTCCAGTTCGCGAAGCGCCGCCTCGCGCTGGCCGGTCCCCCAGAGCGCGGTGGCCAAGTCGCCGGTGAATGAATAGACCGTCTCGGGCCGGCGTTCGCCCTCGGCAACCGCGATCGCCAGGCGTGCCACCCGCTCGGCACCCTTGAATGCCCCGCCGTCGAGCAGCACCGTGATCAGGGCGCTCCAGGTGCTCAGGTCGCGCGGATTCGACTCGATGGCAATCGACAGCAGCTCGATGTCCGCGGATGGATCGTTCACCCGCATCCGGAAGAACCCGGCGGCCGCCTGCGCCGCGGCCGGGAACGAGGGATCGGTCTTGACCGCATCGCCAAGCCAGCGCGCGAAGAGCTCGGTGTTGCCGATTCGGCTCTCGAGCGATGCCAGCTGGTAGGCCAGGCGGGCGGCGACGGGTGCCCCGATCGAGGCCCGGTTCTTCGCATCCAAGATGGTCTCGTAGGCCCGGACACGCGCATCGGCGGTCGGGTGGGAGTCAATCGCATCGCCGATCCGCGCGAGCCGGACAACGTCATCCGCCGGATCGATGCGGGACAGCGCCGCCAGCGCCTCCTGGCGCACGGGCGCGGCCCGCTCCGGCTTGCCATCGGCGATCTGGTCGGCGAGCACGAGGGCAAGGTCCCAGCCGGCGCGGCGATCGGGCTGCAGTCGCGCGGTGCGCCGCGCGAGCTCCATCACGGACTCATAGCCCTCGTCCGGGATGTCCGGGTCGAGGGTGAAGACGAAGAGCTCGGCGAGCCAAGAGGAGTAGAGGAGCTGGGAGAGGCG
>VEQS01000249.1 GCA_018883105.1 Phycisphaerales bacterium | reverse complement strand
GGCCGTTGCAGTCGATCTCGACGTCCCGGTCCGCCGCACCCGCGCGCACGGCACTCACGTAGACGATCGGCTTGATGAGCGAGCCGGGCGGGTATGGCGCCTCCAGCGCGCGGTTCAGCTCGGGCGTGCGCAGGAGGCGTTCCGGCCGCGCGTACTCCGCGCCCGCGGCGACCGTCGGCCACGACGCCATCGAGAGCACCTCGCCGGTGTCGATGTCGAGCACGACCACCGCCCCGTTGAGCGGCGCATCGAGCCCGAGCGGCACCGGCTTCGGCGTGCCGTCGGCATTCCAGCCGTAGTGCCACTGCTGCGCGACGGCCAGCCCCACGCGCGGGTCGAAGACGGCCTGCACGCGCGCCTGCAGCGCGATGTCGATCGTGAGCTCGAGGTCCTCGCCGCGCGCCGGCTCGGTGCGCTGCTCCTCGTTGGTGTCGAGGCGGCGCCCGAGGCGCCCGCGCGCGCCGCGCAGCCGGTCCTCGTAGGTGCGCTCCAGCCCGCGCGCGCCGATCATGTCGCGGCCCGGGCGGTAGCCGCCGAGGTCGGTGGCCACGTCGCCCGCCGTGCCGACGGTGCGGAACGGCCGGCGGTCGAGGTCTTCGCGCCAGACCTCCTCGCGCACCGTGCCGACCACGTGGTCGGCGACGCCGGCGAGGTCGATGGTGACGGGCGCGCCGCGCAGCGGCGTCGGCAGCCACGCGCGGTCGAACTCGATGCGCGCCGTGTCCCAGGGATAGACGCGCCGCGTGCTGTCCTGCACCTCGATGATCCCGGGATGCGCGTCCGCCAGCTTGCGCAGCGCGAACGCGGCCCGCGCGGGAAGCTGGGTGGCGATCACGTGCGGCTCGCCCTGCTCGGCGATCGGCCGGGCCTCGAAGCGGTCCTCGGCTTCCTCGCCGTACTTGGCGCGCTCGATGTCCAGCCTCGCCTCCCACACCGCGTTCGCCTTCTTCTCGACCTGCGTGCGCACCTCGCCCATCCGTGCCGCGAGCTCGTCGCGCGACAGCTCCGCGGCCACGCACGCCTCGGCGAGGACGGCATCGAGCTCGGCGGCGAGCGCACGCTGGCGCTCGGCGATCCGCTCGCCGCGCTCGGAGGGGCCCATCCGGTTCCATGCCGCACGGCCCGCGTCCCTGCGCGCCGCGGCGAGCGCCCGCTCGTCGACCCACGCGCCGCTGATCGCCGGGTAGAAGACCGCGAGGTCGTAGCTCGGCACGCTCCGCGCCAGCTCGCGCCCCTTGCGGTCGAGGATCGACCCGCGCACCGTCGGCAGCAGCGTGCTGCGGTCAAGCCGGCCCTCGGCGATCGCCCGCTGCTCGCCGCCCGAGACCACCGTCAGGCTGAAGAGCCGAGCCGCCATCGCGCCCACCAGCACCGCGCATGCGATCCCCACGGCGACCATTCGGCGCTCGAACGCGGATGCGGTGCGTGGGGATGGGAAACCGCTCGACTCCGAGGCCATTGGTCGTCCGTGACCGCGCCGGCCGCAGGGAGACGCAGCATCCTGCCGCGCCCGTCCCGGAGGGGACGTCCTGCGGGGGAAAGCGTACCATCCCTCCCCCCATGGAAGCAGGAATCGTCGGCCTTCCGAACGTCGGGAAGAGCACGCTCTTCAACGCGCTCACCGCGGCCGGGATCGAGGCCGCCAACTACCCCTTCTGCACGATCGAGCCGAACGTCGGCG
>VEQS01000013.1 GCA_018883105.1 Phycisphaerales bacterium | reverse complement strand
GTGCTTCGGGAGGCGGGGGCGTAGACCGGCGTCGGGTTGCAATCGTCTACAAATACTATACGATCTTGGCATGGACGAGCCGCAGGTTGTCCGGGCCCTTGCAGATCTCGACGGACGCGCGCGCGCCATGGGGCTTGCCGCGGTCGATGTGCTGCTTGTCGGGGCGTCGGCCGGCATCCTGACCGGCCAGCTCCCGCGGCACCGCACCACGACGGACTGCGACGTGATCGAGGTTCAACCTGCCGGCGCCGAGGATGTCCTGATGGCCGCCGCGGAAGCAGTGGCGAGCGAACGCGGCTTGCCCCACAATTGGCTGAACACGGACGCGCAGATGCTGCGGCATGCCCTGCCAGAGTCGTGGAGGGACCGTGCGGAGACCGTCTTCGTCGGCGAGGCGATGAGGGTCATGGCAATCGGTCGCCTCGACTTGATCCGCATGAAGGTCTACGCCGGTCGAGCGCAGGATCTCGATGACTTGCGGTCCATGCGCCCGTCATCGGAAGAACTCGACCTGGTCGACACGTACCTCGAGCGGCTCGCCGCGAAGGGCGAGCCAGCAGCGCACCTGACCGATGCCCGGGCGGTGTTGGCATCTCTCCGGGAACCCCATGCCCGCTGACGCAGATCGATCGGTCCTGTGCCGCTGGCGGGCACTCGGCATCCAGTTCGACGTCGCCCCGAGCAAGGGCACGCCGGACCTGGAGCGGCTGCTGCTCGACACCGCGCGCGAGCTGCCAGGGAACCCACGGCTCCTGCCGATGGTCGTCACGTGGCTGCGTCGGCACGGGGATGCGGTGGCACGGAACCGCCTCCGGCGGCTCATCGCGTCGGAACTCGCACCGAAGGACTGGGCCGCGCTCGCGCTGCTGCTCGATGCGGCCGACGAGGATGAGCATCCTGCGCGGTTTGCCGCGATCCTCCGCGACTTGCGTCCCGCATCGACGCCGGCACCCCTGTTCGACGTGGAACGCGCCACTGCCGCCCTCGCGGACCGCGCACGAAGGCGGGCGTCCGACGTCTCGCGCCGATGGGGCCGATGGGCGGAACCGGTCGAGCCCCGGCTGGACACGCTCGCCCCGCCGACAGCGGTGATGCAGCGTCACCCATGGCTGCGCCTCGCCACCGACTTCCGGGGCGACATGCGTGCGTCGGTGATGTCCGCGCTGCTCCACGACCCGGACAGCCGCGACAGCGAGACGAGCCTCGCCCGCGCCGCCGGCGGCTCACGCGCCCAAGTGCGCAATGCGCTCGCGAATCTCGAACTGACCGGCCGCGCCCGTCGCCTGAGGAAGCCCGGCATCCGGCGGACGCAGATCCTGCCTGATGCGGCGTGAGGGTCCCGCGGGACCCCAGCCCCTATGCCGCGCGCGTGCCCGACGTCGATCCGCCGATCGGCGACAGCGAGGCGATCAGGGCGACGTCGATGATCTCGGGCACGTCCACGTCGGGGGTGACCACGTAGGCCGTCCGGCCGGAGGGCACCATCATCGCGAACTCCGGATGCGGGACGTCGAATGTCCGCTGGTCCACCAGGCGAATGCGGAACGGCACGAAGGGCGCGGCCCGGAGCGATGCACGAAACTGGTCGGGTGACACGGTCAAGCCTCCATGAGTATGGGAGGAACCGCATCGCCCCGCAATCCGCTTCGCGACGGATGCCGCCATCTTTCGCTCCCTGCCCGATCGCGCGCTGTTACTTCAACGATCGAGCGACTCCAGCCGCGTCCGCACGCCGGGGACGTGGGCCGTCGCCGCCCGCCAGACGAGCGCCGCATCGACACCGAAGTACTGGTGAATCACGACGTCGCGCATCCCCGCCATGTCTGCCCACGGGATGTCCGGATGCCGATCGCGCATGGCGGCGGACACGCCCTTTGCCGCTTCGCCGATCACCGCGAAGTCGTACAACACCGCCCGGATCACGATGTCGTTGGAGGCAAATCGGGCCGGATCCAGCCCGCGAACGGCACGCTCGATGCGAGCGCATGCCTCGACGATGTCGCGAACGCGCGCCGCGTCGTCACGCGGCATAGCGGACTTCCCCGAGGATCACGTCGCGGACGTCGTCCTTGAGACCGCCGATCGGCACGACGTCGACCGGACGTCCGAGTTCCTGCTCGAGCAGTCGCTTGATGCCTACCAAGTCGAACAGGTCGCCCTGCTCGGTCAGCTCGACCAGGAAGTCGACATCGGAATCCGCGCAATCCACCCCCCGGGCCACCGAGCCGAAGACACCGATCTTCCGAACATGCCGACGAGACAGCTCCGGCCGGAGGCGGGTCACCGTATCCAAGACATGCTGCAGAGCTCCCATAGAACCCCGATTCTATCGATGGCCCTCCGGCCAACACCGGAAAGCGCCCGACCGCGCCCTGCGGATGGCCGCACCAAGCGAGTTCACGGCCCCTGGGGCCGTGCATGTCCGAGCGACTGCGGCCATCCGCGGGGCGCGGGCCCCGGACGCCCGGTCACTTCCGTTCCGACAGGTACTTGAGCGCCTCGCCCACCACGTAGAAGCTGCCGGTGATGCACACGAGGTCCTCGCGGCTCACGCCGCGCACGGCCATCTCGACGGCCTCGGGCACCGTGCGCGCGATCTGGCTCATCTTGCCCGAGCGCTCCTGGAACATCTTCTGCAGGTCCTCCGGGTCGGCCGCGCGCGGCGTGGCGGAGGCGCGGGTGAAGATCACCTTGTCGGCGCCGAGGTTGACCTTGTCGATCATCTCGCCGACGTCCTTGTCCGCGCAGCAGCCGAAGACGCAGACCATGCTGTCGTAGGGCACGTGCGCGCCCACGCAGCGCATCAGGGCGCCCATCGCCGCGGGATTGTGCGCGCCGTCGCAGAGGATGCGCGGGCGGTGCGAGACGAGCTCCATGCGGCCCGGCACCTTGGTGGATGCGAGGCCGGCGGTGAGGTTCTCCTCTGGGATGTCGAAGCCGAAGCCCTTCAGGATGTCGATCGCCGCGAGCGCGAGGCCGCAGTTGGCGGCCTGGTGCTCCCCGGGCAGCGGCACCGGCACGTGCTCGAGGCGCGTGGTCTTGGTGTACATGCAGACGCGCGTGTGCGGCCCGAGGTCCGGGGTGACGCAGAAGCGGCTGGAGAACTCGATGTCCTTGTTGACGATGCGCAGGTCGGCGCCGGCCTTCTGCGCGGCGTCGCGCATGACGTCGTCCACCTCGGGCGACTGCTCGAAGAAGAGCGCGGGCACGCCCTTCTTGAAGATGCCGGCCTTCTCGCGGGCGATCTGCGCCTTGGTGGCGCCGAGGAGCTTGGTGTGGTCGAGGTCGATGCTGGTGACGATGCTCACGAGCGGCGTGATGACGTTCGTGGAGTCGAGCCGGCCGCCGAGCCCGACCTCGATCACGGCGATGTCGACCGCCTCGGCGGCGAAGTGCAGGAAGCCGACCGCGGTGATCGCCTCGAAGAAGGTGGGCTGCTCGCCCAGCTTCTCGGCCGCCTTGGCGACGCGCTTCACGGCCTCGACGAAGTCGTTCTTGCCGATGGGCTGGCCGTCGATCTGCACGCGCTCGCGGATGTCGACGAGGTGCGGGCTGGTGTAGACACCCACCGTGTAGCCGCCGGCGCGCAGCATCGACGCGACCATCGAGACCGTGCTGCCCTTGCCGTTGGTGCCGGCGACGTGCACCGTCTTCACCTTCTGGTGCGGGTTCCCCAGGTTCCCCAGGAGCCGCTGCATGCGGTCGAGCTTGAAGGTGTGCTCGCCGTACTGCGGCGCGCGCTGGCGCTCGAAGTCCGGGCGCGCGAGCAGGAAGCGCATCGCGGCGTTGATGGTGGTGATTTCGGCGGACTTCGGGCAGGCCGGCGCGGCGGCGGGCTTCGGCTCGACCACGGGGGCGGCGGCCACCGGCTTGCGCTCGGCGGCTGCAGGCTTGCGCTCCGGCGCCGCGGGCTTGCGGGCGGGCTTCGCCGGGGCGGCCTTGGCTCGGGTTGCGGGGCGGGACACCGTCTTGGAAACGGTGCGCGAGGCACCGGAGGAAGTCGCCTTGGCCATGTCGCGCGCCAGTTTACCGATTTCATGCAGAAATCGCGAATTCGCGCACGCAAAACGCTGTCACGACTGCACTTGCGTCAAACCCCTAGCGCCACTCATGTCGCGGATACCTCCGCTTGAGTTCCTTCTTCACCTCGGGGTAGAGCCGCTCCCAGAAGCCGGGCAGGTCCTCGGTCACCTGCACGGGGCGGTAGTTCGGGCCAAGCAGCTCGAGCACCACCTTCACGCGGCCCGAGGCGACCGTCGGATGGCCCCTCAGGTCGTAGAAGTCCTGGATCTTCGATCGCCCGCGCGGCGGCTTGCCGGGTTCGTACTCGATGGGCATGCGTCGGCCGCTCGGCAGCGCGATCGCGGACGGCGCCATGCGCTCGACGAACTGCTGGTCGTCCCAGGAGAGCGCGCCGCGCACGAGGTCGAGCACCGGTCGGCGGTCGAGGTCGCTGGCGCGCGCACATCCCTCGGCGATCTCGGCAGCGAGCACGGCCAGGTCGTCGGCTTCGTAGGTGATGAGCCCGCGCTCCGGGAACCATGCCGCCACGCAGCGCACGCGCGCGATCCACGCGTCGACGTGCTCGTCCCATGAGGCGGGCTTCAGCTCGCCGGACGCCAGCCGCTCGGCGAGCGCCCCGTGCGCCGCCTCGCGCGCCTCGGCGCCGCGCAGGGGGCGGACCGTCGACTCGAAGACGATGCCGTCGAAGAGCCGTTCCTCGAACTCCGCCGCCGCGCCGAGCGCCTCGCTGAAGCGCACCTCGCGGCGCGACGCGACGCGTGCCGGCATCGCCGCCTCGACCCAGGCGGGTTCGAGCGGCGTCACCATGCCAAGCGACTGGTGCACCTGGTCGCCTCGGCCGCCTTCGCGCACCTCGAGCGCCAGCACGAACCCCGCGCCGCGCTGGATGCTCGCCGGGTCGATGCTCACCTTGCGCCGGCCCGGCATCGCGCAGTGCGGGCGCTGCGGGTCCATCCGCCATCCGACGTGGTCGCCGAAGCCCGCAAGCATGGCGCGCGAGACGCGCTCGAAGCTCGAGGCGTCCGCAGCGGGCGCGAGCGCCGCGCGCGCGCGCCCGTCCGACCCGCCCTCGCCGGCCGCACGTTCCAGCTCGCGCGCGGCGGCCGCGGCCTCCCGGCACGCCGCGATCGACGCCTCGACGCCCTCGTGGCGCGCGGCGCGGAAGCCGCTTGCCTCCACGCGTTCAAGCAGTGCCTCGCGCGCCGACAGGTCGCTCGGCGGCTCGCCATCCGGCGTCAGTCGCACCAGCTGCCCCGGCCCGCCCGACTGCACCACGTCGCGCTCGGCCGCCAGCGCGCACCACCGCGCGGCGCGCGGCAGCACCCCATGCGACTCCGCCTCGACCAGGACGCGCCCCAGCCGCGGATGCGCGGGAATGCGCGCCAGGCGCCGCCCGAGGTCGGTGATGGCGCCGGCGGCGTCGACCGCGCCGACGAAGGCGAGCGCCTCGCGCGCGCGTGCCACCGCGGCCTCTTCCGGCGGATCAAGCCAGGGGAAGGACTCGAAGGGCCCGAATCCCATCGAAAGCACCATGAGCATCGATTCGGCGAGATCGATGCGCCGGACCTCGGGCGTCTCGGCGGCCGGGCGGCGCGCGTGGTCCACCTCCGACCAGAGCCGAACGCACGTGCCGGGGGCCGTGCGCCCGGCGCGGCCGGCGCGCTGGTCGGCGCTGGCGCGGCTGATCGGCTCGGTGCGCAGCGCATTCAGCCCGCGGCGCGGGTCGACGCGGAAGACGCGCGCCAGGCCGGCATCGACCACCATCCGCACGCCGGGGATGGTGATCGACGTCTCGGCGACGTTCGTGGCCACGATCACCTTGCGGTGCCCGGCAGGCGCGGGCGCCACGGCGGCATCCTGGCGGTCGGGCGGCATCGAGCCGTGCAGCGCCACCACGTCGACGCGCTCGGCGCCGGCCATCCCGCGCAGCGCGGCGCGCACCGATTCCACCGTGCGGTCGATCTCGAACGAGCCCGGCATGAAGACGAGCGCGTCGCCTTCGGGAACTTCATCAAGGAGTGCACGCACCGCACGCGCCGCGCGGTCCCAGGCGGGAAGCGCGGCATCGCCCGGCTCGTAGCGCACGGACACGGGGTACGACCGACCCTCGGCATGCACCGTGCGCGCGCCCAGGTACTGGGCCGCCTGCGCCGCATCCATGGTGGCGCTCATCGCGGCCACGCGCAGGCCGGGGCGACGCTCGCGCGCGGCACGCACGGTGCCGAGCGCCAGGTCCGCCAGCACGCTGCGCTCATGGAACTCGTCGAGCAGCACGCAGCCGATTCCCGCAAGCGAGGGGTCCCGCTGCGCCTGGCGCAGGAACACGCCCTCGGTCACGAACCGCACCCGCGTGCGCGGGCCGACCACGCGCTCGAAACGCGTCTGGTAGCCGACGTCCTCGCCGAGCGTGCAGCCCATCTCCTGCGCCACGCGGCGCGCGGTCATGCGCGCGGCGAGCCGCCGCGGCTCGAGCACCACCACCTGGCCATCGGCAAGCCCCTCCTCGAGGACGATCTGAGGAACCTGCGTGGTCTTGCCGCTTCCGGTGGCCGCGGTCAGCACCAGCGCGCCGCCCGAGCGCAGGGCGTCGGCGATCGCCGCCGCCTCGCGCCGCACCGGAAGCGGCTCGGCTGGCTGCGCGCGCGTCACTGCCCGGTGAGCATGCGGGTGCGCACGGCGTCCATGAAGCGCGAGATCTGCGCCTGCTCGCGCGGGCTCGAGGCGGGCTCCACCTCGGACTCCCAGAAGCCGAGGAACCGGCCCGCGGCGCGGTCGTCCATCGAGCGGCCGGCGACGCGCCTGCGCTGGCGATCCTCGCCGCGCTTGGCCTCCTCGCGCGCGTTGCCGACGATCTCGGCGTCCGAGCGCGTGGACTCCTTGCCGGTGGCCGTTGCCTCGGCGAAGCGGAACCAGTCGGCCACCCAGCGGTCGATGAACGGCCCGCGCTCGGACTCCGGCAGGTTCACGAACTTCTCCGCGCCCTCGGCCAGGATGTCCTTCGCCAGGATGCGCACGTTCTGCGTGAGCTGCTCGCGCACCTTGCCGGTGACGCCCGCCAGGAACGCCGCGGCCACCACGCTGTCCTGCTGGCTCATGCCGCGGAAGCGGCCCACGAAGTCCTGCAGGTACTTGACGCGCTCGGCCACCGGCAGCCGGTTGAAGTCGTCGGTGGTGAAGTAGCCCAGGATGCTGTCGACCGGCGAGTCGAAGATCGACGGCGGCGGCTTCCAGCGCACGTCGAACCACCACCACGCGCCGGCCGAAAGCAAGGCCGCGGCCGCAAGCGCCCCGCCCCACGAAGCCAGCCGGCTCCGGTGCTCGGACACCCACTCGGCGACGTCCACCTCGCGCATCGACTCGATCAGGTTCATGGCAGGGCTCCCGGCGGGGGTTCATCCGGCGGATCGATCTCGGCGATGCGCGCGCTGCCGTCGGTGAACACGCCGTTGCGCTCGCTGCCCACGCGCCGGTGCCGGTCCTGGCTGTCGATGAGGAGCGGGTACTTCGTGCCCTCGGTCTCGTAGAAGGCCGTCATGGCGCGCGCCTCGGCATCGAGCCGGACGGCGTTCAGCTGGTCCATGGTCATCGACGAGGCGTCGAAGGTCATCAGGAGCGTGACCACGTCCGCCTGCACCACGGGCGAGTAGCGAAGCAGCCCCGGCAGGTAGACGTAGCTGGTGCCGGTGGCGGTCGACTCCTCGTCCTCGTCGGCCGGGCAGAGCCAGGCGGGGCTCTCGGCCGGGATGAACCCGCCCAGCAGCTTCGGCAGGCCGCCGTCGATTCCCGTCTCGGTGACCACCGGCAGGAACTCGCACATCGGCAGCTGGCCGTTTCGCTGCAGCCGGAAGGAGTCGATCGCGGCGAAGTCCTGGCGCAGGTTCGCCATGCAGCCGGTGTTGCGGCTCTCGCGCTGGATGGCGCGCGCGCTGGGGACGATGATCCCCACCAGGATGCCGATGATGGCAACCACCACCATCAGCTCCACGAGGGTGAACGCGCGCCGGGCCATGCAGGAAGTGATTCTAGGTCCGCCCGCTCAGGCGGCGAACATCGCCTCGACGAAGGCATCCGGGTCGAATGCCTCGACGTCGTCGGGGGTCTCGCCCACGCCCACGAGCTTCACGGGCACGTCGATCGCGTCGCGGATGGCCACCACGATGCCGCCCTTGGCGGTGCCGTCGAGCTTCGCGAGGAAGATGCCCGTCACGTCGCAGGCGGCCTTGAACGCGGCGGCCTGGGCGACGGCGTTCTGCCCGCTGGTGGCATCGAGCACCAGGAGCGTCTCGTGCGGCGCGCCGGGGATCTTCTTCGCCAGCACGTTTCGGATCTTCGTGAGCTGGCGCATCAGGTGCTCCTGCGTGTGCAGGCGCCCGGCCGTGTCGACCAGCAGCACGTCCGCCCCGCGCGCCACCGCGGCATCGGCCGCGTCGAAGGCGACCGCGGCCGGATCGGCGCCCGCGGTGCCCTTCACGATGTCCACGCCCAGGCGGCGCGACCACGTCTCCAGCTGCGCCACTGCGCCCGCGCGGAAGGTGTCCGCGGCACCCAGCAGCACGCTGCGGCCCTGGTCGCGAAGCGAGCGCGCGATCTTGGCGACGCTCGTCGTCTTTCCCGCGCCGTTGATCCCGACCACCAGCACCACCGTCGGCTTCGATGCCGCGACGGCGATCTCGCGCGAGCCCGCGCCCAGGCGCGCCTTGAGCGACGCCTTGAGCCACTCGATCGCGTCCTCGCCGCGCGGCACGCGGCCGGCGCGGAAGTCCGCGCGCAGCCCGGCCGCCAGCTCGCGCGCGGCGCGCACGCCGACGTCGGCGGCCACCAGCCGGCGCTCGATGTCGTCGATCAGCTCCTCGCTGAGGGTGCGGCCGTGCAGCACCGAGCGCACGCCGGCCCCGAAGGCCTCGGCGGTCTTTCGCAGCCCGCGGCGGATGGCGTCGATCGCCCCGCGCAGCACGTCAGGAGGCTCCCTGGCCCCCGACGGGGGCGTTCATCACCTTGTCGAGGACGCCGTTGACGAACTTGCCGCTGTCGGCGGTGCCGAACTCCTTCGCGAGCTCGACGGCGTCGCTCACCACCTTGACGTCCGGTGCATCGGTGCGGCGCAGCTCGTACCAGCCCATGCGCAGCAGGTTGCGGTCCACCACCGGCTGGCGGTGCGACGGCCACTCGCGTGCGATCGCGGAGATCTCTCGGTCGGCCTCGTCGCGGCAGGTCCACACGGCGGTCGCCAGCGCCATGCCGCGCTCGAGGTCGTCGGGGCGTGCATCGGCCGAGGAACCCTCGTCGGTCTCGGCACCCACCAGCGCGGAATCGGACATCTGCCCGGCATCCAGCTGGTAGAGGGCCTGCAGCGCGCAGCGGCGCATGGCGAGCGTCAGGGGCGCGGCGGCGGTCACCGGCGCGCCTCCGCCAGCGTGCGGGCCGTGGCGATGGCGGCGCGCATCGCCTCCTCGCCCTTGTTCCCCAGCGCCCCGCCGGCGCGCGCACGGGCCTGCTCCAGGCTGTCGACCGTGAGCACGGCCAGGCCCACGGGCTTGCCGCGGGCCACCGAGGTGCGCGCCAGCTCCTGCGTCACCGCCTGCCCGAGCACGCGGTCATGCGACGTCTCGCCGCGCACGACGCAGCCGACCGCGATCGCCAGGTCGACGTCGTCGCGGCCGAGCGCCGCATCGACGAGCACCGGGAGCTCGAACGCCCCCGCGGCCGGCAGCACGCGCACGTCGCGGTCGAGGCCGCCCGCGGCGACGAACGCGCGGCGCGCGCCCTCGACCATCGCGCCGGTGACGTCGCCGTGGTAGGCGCTCGCGACCACCGCGGCACGCATGCCGCGCGCATCGACGGGAATGGAGGGGACGTCCTTCACGGGAACGCGCGATGGGCGCGAACGAAGATCGTAGCACTGCCCCCCGTTAGGATGGCCGCGGTGCGTCCCGTCGCCGCGCGCATCCTCGACGCGTTCCAGCTGACGAGGCTCTCGCTCGCCTTCGGCGCGGTGTGCGAGCTGTGGCTGGTGACGCTCCTGACGCGCGCCGACCCGCGCTACGTGCACCTGCCCGTCTACCACATGCCCCTGTGGAAGGCGCTCTTCGCCACGGGCCTGGTGGCGATCGGGCTGTTCGCGTTCGCGGCCAGCCTCAACGACCTGCTCGACGTCCGCCACGACCGGCAGTTCAGCCCCGAGCGCCCGCTCGCCGCGGGCCGCATCCGCACGTCGAGCGCCGCGATGGTGTCGTTCGCCTCGCTCATGATGGCGGTGGTGGCGGCCAGCGTCCTCGGCGAGGCCGCGCTCGTGCTGACGGTGGCCGTCGCGGCGGCGATCCTCTTCTACGACGCCATCGGCAAGCACATCCCGTCGGTGGGCATCGTGACCATCGGCCTCGCCCACGCGGCGAACATGTTCATCCCCAACTGGACGATGACCTTCACGCTGCCGGTGTGGTGGTCGATGTCGCACGCGGTGGCGATCGCGGCGAGCGTGCACCGCATCGAGGACAAGCGGCCGTACTTCGGCATGCGGCGCATCCTGTCGCTGGTGGCGGCATGGCTCTTCTGGTCGGCGGTGCTGCTGGGCGGCGGCGCGTTCGCGAGCGCGGGCTCGGCGGGCGGCTTCTGGCCGCAGATCTCGCGCGGCGACCAGCTGGTGGGCACCGGACCCATCGGGCTGGTGTGGCCGGTGCTGGCGCTGGCGGCGTTCCTGCTCCTCGTGCGTGCGAAGGTCGCCGGCCACCCAGGACCGGTCGGGTCGGAGAAGCTCCGCCGCTACGGCGCCATGTGGCAGGCCGTCTACGCGGCGGCGTGGCTCATGGCCGCGGGGCTCCGCGCCGAGGCGCTCGGCATGGCGGTCCTGGCGGTGGCGGGGCTGGTGGCCATGACGCTCCTCAAGGAGATCAACGGCCTCTCGGGCCGGCCGGTCGGCTGGCGCTGACGCGCACGGCGACGGCGCAGCGCGCGGCTCGCCCGCGGCTCCAAGCGCGAAAGTAGCCTTTCCCCGTGCCCTCGCCCCTGATGGTGCTCCATGCCATGGCCGCGGCCCTCGCGTGCGCGCTGCCCGCGGCCGGGCAGTTGCTCGCCGCACCGGACGATGCGGATGCACCGGCCGTCGTCAGCGTGCCCATCACCGGCGACCGTCTCGGCGGGTTCGTGCTGCCCACCGAGCCCGGCACGTGGCCGCTCGTGCTGCGCGCCGAGCAGGCCAGCGCATGGAAGGTCGAGACGACGCAGCGGCTCTACCTCACGGGCCGCGTGAGCGTCGCGATGGGCGCCTACGACTTCACCGCCGACCGTGCGGTGCTCTGGATCGAGCGCATCCCGAGCGCCAAGGGGATCGTCACGCAGCTGGCGATCTGGTTCCCCGAGACCATCGAGCCGACGAAGGCCGCGGGGCTCGGCGCGGGCGGCAGCAACCTCTTCGTCACCGCCAGCACCTACGGCGACGTCAACCTCTCGGCGGTGCTCTTCGACCCGCGCATGCCGCCCGCGAACCCGGACATCGGGCGCGCCCAGCAGCGCATGGCCGCCTACCTCGGGGGCCTGGCCGCGAAGCCGCCGCCGATCCGCATCCTGCCCGAGGTGCTGCGTCCGTCCCCGCCACCGCCACCGCCGCCGCTCGTGGTGGGCGGGGTGGCGCCCGCGGACCCGAGCGTGGCCGCCGCGCTCGAGGTGGCCGGCCAGCGTTCCGCCACGCGCCCGCTGCTTGAGTTCCGCGACCTGCCGCCCGCGGTGGCCGTGGCGCCCCAGCCCGGCGAGGCCTTCGACCCCGGCGTGCCCCGACCGATCGTGGCCCCGGACAGCACCGTTGCCTTCGCCGCGGAGGAAGTGGCGGCCGACGCCTCCACCGACACCGTCACGCTCACCACCGGCGTCGCGATCGACGTGATGCCCCGCTTCGACGGCGGGGCCACGCGCGCCCTGCAGATGCACGCCGACCGTGCGGTGATCTTCATGCGCAAGGGGACGCTCGAGGCCCTGCGCACCGGCGCCGCCGAGACGCGCGCCGACTCGGTGGCCGGCGTCTACCTCGAGGGCGACGTCCACGCGACGGACTTCACCTACTCGATCCGCGCCAAGCGCGCCTACTACGACTTCGACCGGAACCAGGCCACCATGGTCGAGGGCGTGCTGCGCACCAAGGACCGCACGGGGATCCCGCTCATCGCGCGGGCGCGCGAGCTGCGGCAGTATTCGTCGCGGCAGTTCGAGGTCGAGGGCGCGCGCGTCTCGATGAGCGAGTTCTTCGAGCCGCACCTCTCGATCGGCGCCGAGCGCGCCACCATCACCGAGGTCGAGTCCTGGTCCGGCGAGGGCACGAACCGCATCTCCGCGCGCAACGTCACCTTCGACGCCGGCGGCGTGCCGTTCTTCTGGCTGCCGGCCTTCGAGGCCGAGGGCACGCTGAAGCCCCCGATCCGGCGCCTGAGCGGCAACTACAACGAGATCACCGGCGCCCAGATCGTGACGTACTGGGACATCATGACCATCCTCGGCATGAAGCCGCCGGAGAACACCGAGCTGAACCTGGTGGCACTCGGCTACACCAACTGGGGCGCGGGCCTGGGCCTGGAGGGAACGCTGCTCGGCGCGCGGCTCGACCTCCTGGGCATCTACGACTTCCAGAACGAGGAGCAGACCTCGGCCGGCGCGCGGCTCGTCTCGCCGAACCAGTGGCGAGGCACGGCGTCGGCGGACCGCACGTTCACCTTCTCCGACACCGCCAAGCTCCAGCTGCAGGGCTCGTACGTCTCCGACGCGTCGTTCATGCAGACCTGGCGGCAGATGCAGTTCTCCAACAGCTTCCAGCGCGAGACCAGCGGCTACGCGGTCGACGTCGGCGAGCGCGACGAGCTGTCGCTCCTGATCTCGGCGCCCACCAACGGCGTCATCACGAGCAGCGCGCAGCTGGCGGCGCGCCCCTACCAGGTGCTCAAGTACCCCGAGGGCGCGTACCGGCGCTGGGGCGACAGCCTGTTCGGCGACTCGATCACCTGGCACCAGGAGTACACGGCGAACATCATGGGCCTGCGCTACGGCGAGGGCTCGACGGCCAGCACCGGCGTGCTCGGCACGAACGCGATCTTCAATCCCGGCGCGCCGTACGACGCCAGCACCGGCCTGGGCGAGATCTACGGCGACGCGGGCTACAGCGAGGCCGGCACCGTGCGCCTGTACACGCGCCAGGAGCTCTCCTCCACCTTCGGCGAGACCGGCTGGAAGTTCACGCCCTTCGCCTCGGCCACCGCCATCGGCTACATGTCCGGCGACATGCAGGCCTACAGCGCGGCCGCCGACGGCTTCCGCGCGATCGTCGCCGGCGGCTTCCGCTCGAGCGCCGACCTCGTCGCCGACAATGACCGCCTCTCGGTGCCGGCGCTCGACCTGCACCGGATGCGCCACGTGCTGACGCCCTACCTGAACACGTGGGCGGGCTGGAACACCGCGCAGAACCTGGCCTACGCCGTCTATGACCAGGAAGTGGAAGGTGCCACCGGCAGCGCCGCCGTGCAGGCGGGCGTCAAGCAGCGCTTCCAGACCATGCGCGGCGGGCCGGGCAACTGGCAGTCGGTGGACTGGCTTGCGGTGGACGCCGGCCTGGTGTGGAACGAGTCGGGAGACGACCTCGCGCGCACCTACCAGGACGGCGCGCAGTACCGCCAGAGCCCGTTCCCGCAGTACTTCTCGTGGCGGCCGGAACTCAGCCAGTGGGGCCGCAACGCCTATGCCAACTTCATGCTCGCGGCGAGCAACACGCTCACGCTGCGCGGCAACCTCACCTACCTCCTGGAGAGCGACCTGCCCACCGGCGGCAGCGGCGCATTCGGGATCGACAACGCCGCGCGCGGAACGATCGGCGCCTCGATGCAGCACGCACCCGACGTGTCGACCTTCGTCGAGTACCGCGCCATCAACAACTTCGCGCCCGAGAGCCAGTACCTCTCGGACGCGCTGCTTGCCGGCGGCGTCAGCTACCAGATCGGGAAGACCTACTCGCTCACGTTCGTGCCCACGTACGACCTGAAGGAGAACGACTTCCGCGCCTTCAACCTGAACATCACCCGCGAGATGCCGGACTTCCGCCTGCTCGGCAGCTTCGGCTACGACGCCGTGCAGGACCAGTACTTCGGCGGGATCAACATCCAGATCATGGGTGCGTCCGCGCCCGGCCCGCTGTTCGGCACCAACGGCGGCCTGCTCACCCCCGAGAGCGGCGTCAACCGCTGACCGGGCTCAGTCGAAGAGCGCCTCGGCGCGCGCGGGCGGCGTGAGGCCCACGTGGCGGAACGCCGCATCGGTCATGCGCCGGCCCTGGCGCGTGCGCGCCAGGTACCCCACCTGCAGCAGGTAGGGCTCCACCACGTCCTCCAGGGTCTGCGAGTCCTCGCCGACGCTCGCGGCGATCGCCTCCAGGCCCGCGGGCCCGCCGGCGTAGGTGGTGCCCAGCGCGCGCAGGTAGCGGCGGTCCAGCTCATCGAGGCCAAGCTCGTCGACACCCTCGAGCGCCAGGGCGCGGTCGACCACGTCGGCATCCTGGCGCCCGCCGGCGCGCACCGTGGAGAAGTCGCGCACGCGGCGCAGCAGCCGCAGCGCCACGCGCGGCGTGCCGCGGCTGCGCTCGGCGATCGATGACAGCGTCTCGGCCGGGAGCGGCGGCATCTTCATGAGCCGCGCCGCGCGGTCGATGATGGTCACCAGGTCCTCGACGGGATAGAAGCCCAGGTTGTGCGAGATGCCGAAGCGCGAACGCAGCGCCTGCGTGAGGAGCCCGGCGCGCGTGGTGGCACCGATCAGCGTGAAGGGGCGCAGGCCGATCGTCACCACCTTCGAGTGCATGCCGCTGTCGACGGTGAAGTCGATGCGGAAGTCCTCCATCGCGGGATAGATGTACTCCTCGACCGCGGTCGGCAGCCGGTGGATCTCGTCGATGAACAGGACGTCGTTCGCCTGCATCTTGGTGAGCGTGCCGATCAGGTCGGCGGCCTTGGTGAGGGCCGGGCCGCTGGTGACGTAGGCGCGCGTTCCCATCTCGGCCGCGATCACGTGGGCGAGCGTGGTCTTCCCGAGTCCCGGCGGCCCATGCAGCAGGACGTGCTCCATCGGCTCGGCGCGCGAGCGCGCGGCCTCGATCGCGATGCGCACGCGCTCGATCAGCTCGCGCTGGCCGACGTACTCGCCGATCGTGCCCGGGCGCAGCGCGCCCACCGACTGCTCCGCGTCGGCGGCCTGCTCGGCGGCGGAGACCAGTCGCTCGCGGGCCATGCGCGGGGCGTGGCCGTCAGAACTGGACGACCGGTGCATTGCGCTGCGCCGGGTCGTCGACCTGGAAGAAGGGCATGTCGTGGAAGCCGAAGAGCCGCGCCACGATGAGCGTCGGGAACTGCCGCGCCGTCGCGTTGTAGCCCTCGGCCGCGCCGTTGTAGCCGCCGCGCGCGCCGGCGATCCGGTTCTCGATCTGAGACAGCTCGCCCTGCAGCTGCAGGAAGTTCTGGTTGGCCTTGAGGTCGGGGTAGGCCTCGGCGACGGCAAGCAGCCGGCCAAGCGCCGCACCGAGCCCCGACTCCGCCTGCAGGCGCTCGTCCATCGGGAGGTTCGGCCGCGTCGCCGAGGCGCGCGCGCTGATCACCGCGTCGAGGGTCTGCTTCTCGTGCGCGGCGTAGCCCTTCACGGTGTTCACCAGGTTGGGCACCAGGTCATGCCGGCGGCGCAGCTCGACGTCGATGCCGCTGAAGGCACCCTGCGCCGCGATCCGCCCGCGCGTCAGGCCGTTGTAGGCACCGATCCCCCAGAGCACCAGCACGACCGCAAGCAGCAGAAGCCCGCCCACGACCACCAGCGCCACGATCCCGCCCGCTGCAATCGCTCCCATCGGTGAGTCCTCCTGTGCCGCGCGCGTCGGCGCGGAGACGCCGGAACGATACTCCCAATCACCCGACGGACGCGCCCGCCAGCCGAAGCACCGCGCGGAACTCGGCGGGCGTCACCGGCGTGACGCTCAGGCGGTTTCCCTTGCGCAGCGCCGCCATCCCGCGCGTGCCCGGGTCGGCACGCAGGGCGTCGAGCGCCACCACGCGCCCGAGCCGGCGCACGAAGCGCACGTCGCGCAGGATCCAGCGCGGTGCCTCGCGCGTGGACTTCGCGTCGAAGGCCTCGCTGCGGCGGTCGAACTGCGTGGGATCGGGCCGCGGCGCGCCCACCACCTCGGCGAGTCCTGCGATGCCCGCCGGGTCGGCATTCGAGTGGTAGACGAGGACGACGTCGCCCGGCTGCATGCCGTCGCGCATGAAGTTGCGCGCCTGGTGGTTGCGGACGCCGTCCCAGCCGGTCGTGCCGTCGCGGCGCAGGTCGTCGATCGAATAGACGTCCGGTTCGGTCTTGCAGAGCCAGCAGCCAGGCATGGGGCCGAGGATATGCTCGGCCCGATGATCGCCGCGCTCGTCGCGTGCATCGCCACGCTCGCCGCCGTGCCGCCCGATCCGGACGCCGCGCGGGCCGCCGCGCAGCAGTCCGCGGAGCGCGACCTGGTCACGCAGCTCGTCCCCGCGCCGCTCGGCGCCGATGCACGCCGCGCGATGGCCGCGGCGCTGGGGCTCGGCACGACCGAGGCCGAGGCCGTCACCCTGCTCGACGCGCGCTACCAGGCGGCGATCGAGCGGCGCCACCACGACGCCGAGCGCGCCGTGCGCGCGCGCATCGCCTCGAGCCACCGCCTGGCGCCGGCAACCGGCGCGCTCGAGCCGCAGCCGGGGCCGGAACTCGTGGCGGTGCTGCGCGAGAGCGCCGCCTGGCGCGCCACGCTCGCATCGGCCGACGCCGAATGGGTGCAGGGCCTGGCCGACCAGCGCCGCAGCGTGGGCCCCGAGGGCCCGTCGATGGTCCTGGTGCGCCGGGCCGCCGAGCGCGACGGCATGCCGGCGAGCGACCCGCTTGCCGACGTGCGGCTTCCCGAGCTGATCGACGTCGCCGGGCTCGAGCCCGCCCCGCGCCGCGCGATCGAGGAGGCGATGGAACCGGTGCTGGCAAGGGTCGCCGCAGCGATCGCCGCACGCCGCCGCACCGTCGATGCCGCCGAGGTCGAGCGGGCGGCGCTCCTCGAGTCCTGGGGACCGTCATGGCGGCTCACCGCCGACCTGCCGCTCGCCGCCGAGCGCGAGGCCGCGCTGGGACGCATCGATGCGCGCGTGCGCGCCGCGGAGGCGCCGCTTGCCGCCGCCAACCGCGAGGCCACGTCCACCTTGCTGCGCATGCTGCCGTCCGCAGCCGCCGACCGCGTGCGCGACCGCGTCGACCGCCTGCTGTGGCCGTGGCTCGGCGAATCCGAACGCTCGCTCGATGCCGCCGCGCACGATGCCGCCGCGGCATCGCCCGCCGCGGTCGCCGAGGTGATCGAGGCGGCCCGCGCCGACCTGCGCACGCGGCTCGAACCGACGCGGCGCGAGGCCGCGCGCCGCGCCGAACGGATCGACGCCGCCGCGGAGGCCCTCGGCGACGGCGCCGCCCCGCACGAGGCCGCGGCCGTGCTGGCGCTGCTCGAGGCGGAGTCGTCGCTCGAGGACGTCCTGGCACGCCGCCGGCGCACCATGCGCGAGGCGGCCGAGCGCATGCGCCGCGCCGCCGCCGGCGAGGCGCGCGCCACCGAGCTCATCGAGGAACGGATCGCCGCGCTCGAGGCGGCCGCGCGCATGGCCGCATGGCGGCAGTCGGGCTTCGACGCCCGGCGCGAGGAACTGCGCACGGCCGCGCCGGGGGCGCCTGCCGACGGCTCCGCGCCGCCCGCACCCGCCGCGCCCTAGTTCCAGCTCTGCCCGGAGGGCCACTCGTCGCTGCGCTGCCTTTCGGCGCACGCGATCATCCGCTCAAGCGCCACCAGCGCGCCGCACACCTCGTCGGCGCGCCGGCACGGGTCGCGCTCCTCGAGCAGCCGGTAGCGCGCGTCGGGATCGTTCACCAGCGCGTGCGACGCCACGTCGACCGCCGTGCGCGGGGGCACGTCCGGCCGGCCGATCCACTCGCGGAGCGGGACCGCTGCCTGCAGGCGCGCGAGCCGCGGCCGCGACAGCACCGACACCACCGCCTCGCGCGCGCGCGCCACCGCCGTCCGCGGACGTGCGCGGTCGGCCACCGGCACCAGCTCGGCCATGCGGTAGGGGCGACCCGCGCACGGCTCGATCATGCGCGCGATGCGCGCGCGGCATGTCCCGAGCAGCACGATGTCGTGCCGGCCGTCCGGAAGCGGCGCGTGCCGCACGATCCGCCCCACGCACACGGTCGGCCGGAGCGGCGGCGTGCCGCCGTAGTCGTCGCGCCAGGCATCGCCGAGGAACGTCGCCATCGCGATCGGCGCGGCGGAGGCGAGCCCGTCGGCGGCGTCGCCCACGGCATCGACCACCATGCGGCGGTACCTCGGCTCGAAGACGTGGAGCGGCTGCACCGCGTTGGGCATCAGCGCCGTCGACGCGAGCGGGAACAGCGCCACCGGATGGGCGAAATCGATGTCGGGAATCTCCTCCATCGCCACGGACGATCGTAGGCACGCCTCAGGGCGAGCGCGTGCGCAGCTCGATCGCGCCCGTGCCCTCGTCGCGCCGGATGTCGCGCCGGCGCGACACCACCTCGCGCCAGGCATCCAGCACGCCCACGCGCTCGAGCGACGCCACCGAGGTCACCGCGGCCAGGTCGCACTCGGCCACCGGCACGCTGCCGTCGGAGAACACCTTCATGCGCCGCCACAGCTCGCGCCGCTGGCTGCGGAGCGGGTTGGAGCAGTCGACCAGCCGGTCCGGCCGCGCCCCCACCTCGTCGCCCAGGAACGCATCCGGCGGCGACTCGAGCACCGCCGTGCCCAGGTGCCCCCATTCCTGCCAGAAGGGCGCCAGGTCGGCGACCGTCGCGCCGCGCCGCTGCATGCGCGGCACCACGAAGGGAAGCCCGAAGAGGTCGCGGTCCATTCCCTCGGGCGCGCGGCGCAGGTCGAGCAGGCGGCGCACGTTGCCGAGCGCCTCGTCATGGCGGTCGAAGCCCATCATCTGCCGGTAGGTGTGCGCGCACGCGGCGTGCAGCTCGACGCTCACCACGTCGACCCCCGCCGCCACCAGCGCCTCGAGCTCCGCGGCACCGGCCAGCAGCTCGGTGCGCACGTGCACGGCACGCACGCCCGACTCGCGCGCCATGCGCACGAAGGTCGGCAGGTCCGGGTGGCGCATCGGGTCGCCGAGCCCCGCGAAGGTCACCACCACGTCGCGTGCCTCGCCGAGCTGCGACAGGATGCGCTCCATGAGCGCCGGGGTCATCGGCCGTCGCTGCACCGTGCCGTAGCGGTGCGGGCTCGCGATGCCGTTGGCGAACCGCCCCGTGCACGCCTCGACCACCACGTGCTGCGGCACGTGGGTCGGCAGCGCCGCATGCTGGCGCTCGAGCGCCGCCACGATCTCGGCCCATCCCGGGCGTGCGCCGCCCTGCTCCGGCAGCATGGGCTCGATCCCGCGGCGCAGACGCACCTTCGCGCGCGGCGAGTCGAAGATCGCGCGAACGGTCGCGAGGCGCGCCGCAAACGGCGCATGCACCACCCAACGCGGCGCGCCGCGCAGGTCGTAGTTCCACTTGCCGCGCAGCCCGGCCATCGCACCGACGGTGGCGCCGGTGCCGCGCTCGGCAAGCGAGCGCAGCGCGTCGATCCCCGCGCAGCACGGCGAGAGCCCGGGCGGCGCGTCGCCGAAGACGATGCCGCGCCGGCCGATCGCCTGGAAGCGCCCCGCCACGTCCTCGATCCCCGCGCCGCCATCCACCAGGACGAGCGGCCAGTCGCCGCCGACCACCAGCGCGCCGTCCAGGCGCCGCGCCTCGAGCGCCGCGGCAAGCGCCGCCGGCGCCAGCATCTCGTCGAACACGGTGGTGCCGCCGATGCCCCCGCCCCACATCGAGTCGCACCACAGCCGGCTCACCGCGATCGCATGCGACTCGGGCCCGCGCAGCGGCACCGCCGCCGGCTCCACCTCGACCGGCACGCGCTGCGGGCCCGCGCGCGCCACCGCGGCGGACGCGGACGCCGGGTCGTCGGACAGCACCACGATGCGCTCGACGCTCGGCGCCGACGCGACGCGCGCCACCGTGCGCGCCAGCACCGGCCGTCCGCCGAACTCGCTTTCCAGGCTGCGCGGGACACCCGTCCCGCCGGCGGCGGCGCACGCCACCACCATCGCCGTGACGCGCACGGGCGCACGCACCTCGACCGCGGCGGCGGGCGACGGCGGCCGCGCCACGCTGCGCGGCACCGGAAGCGGCCGACCGGCGCCGCCGAAGCGGCGGATCGCATCGCGCATCGGCATGATCATGGCTTCCGGCACGGTGCCCGCGCCGGAATCAACCACGCGCAGCCCCGCATCGCGATCGGCGGCGACGAAGGCGCGCACGCGGCGCATCGCCGCATCGTGGAACTCGCGGCGCTGGACGCCCAGGCGCCACTCGAGCGTCGCGAGCGTGAGGAACGGGTTGAGCTGCGCGCTCCACGCGCTGTCGAGCGCCGTGCCGCGCGCATGCCACGCGCCGTCGATTCCCAGCGGGTCGACGCCGACCAGCACCACCGGGTCGCATCCCACGTGCCGCAGCAGCCGGTGCGCGCGCTCCTCCGCACGGCCGACGCCGAGTGACCCATGCTGCGTGGAATCGCCGCCGCCTTCGCCGGTCAGGCGCATGGGGCCCTTCCACCAGCGGCCCGCGGCGGACTCAAGGACCGCCGGCACGACGAGCGTGGTGCGCGAGAGCAGCCGCTCGGGCAGCTGCCCCAGCACGGCCTCGAGGTCCGGCTCCTCGATTCCCAGCACCGCCGCATCCGGCGCCACGCCCGCGGACGCAAGGGGCCGCAGCGCCGACGCGGTGCACGCCAGCACGAAGCCCGGCCGCGTCGAGGGGTTCGAGAGCGCCGGCAGCGCGTCGACGAGCGACGGCCCGTCGGCCGCGAGCACGCCGAGCGTTCCCGCGCACGCACCCGCGAGCGTCGAGACGCCCTCCTGGATGCCGGTGGCGGTCGGGAACGCGCTCATCGATGCCCCTAGGCTACGGGTGGCCCCGCACCCATGGATGCCGAGCTTCCCACATCGCCGCTCCTGGTGCGCCTCTTCGCCGAGGGCCCGTGGACGCTCGCCATGCCGCTCATCGTGCTGGCGGCGGCGCTTGCGTGGTGGGGATCCCGGCGCGACCAGGCGAAGCCGATCCTGGTGGGCGTCGGCCTCCTGCTTGCGGCGGCGGCCACGCTCGGCGGTGCGGCACTCTGGACCTCGCCCGGCGAGCACGCGGCCGAACGGGTGCGCACGCTGGTTGCCGCGGCGGAAGCGGGCGACGTCGCCGCCATCCGCGCGTGCTTCGACGGCAATGCCTCGATGCACTACGGAAGCCCAACGGCCCCGGGCGACGACCTTGACCGACTGATGGCCGCCGCGGAGTCGCTTGCCGGCCGCCACCGCATCGAGCGAAACGACGTCACGCGCCTCGACTGCGCAACCGCCGCCGGAGACCGCGGCATCGTGATCCTCGGCTGCCGAACGCAGACGGCCTCGAGCTACGGCCCGGTGCCCACGCGCTGGTGGGTCGAGGTGGTGCGCGGCGCGGACGGCCAGTGGCGGATCGACCGCCTGGCGTGGCTCCAGGTCCTCGACCGGACCCCGGAACGCGGCATGCTGTGAGTCGACGCGCGGCTCAGGCCGCGCGCGCCGCCGCCGCCGCCGTGCGCAGCGCCTCCAGCGCACGCGCGACCCCCGGGACATCGACGTCCAGGTGCGTCACCGCGCGCACCCGCTGCGGGTCGAGCGCGATCATGCGCACGCCGTGCGCCGCCAGCCGCCCGCAGAGGGCCTGCGCCGTGCCGAGCGCCGGATCCACCGAGAAGAACACCATGTTCGAAGGCGTCTCGTCGGGCGCGAAGTCGGGCGACAGCCCCGCGATCGCCGCGATTCCCGACGCAAGCGTCCGCGCATGGCGGTGATCGTCGGCCAGGCGCGCCACGTGGTGGTCGAGGGCGAAGATCGCCGCCGCCGCAAGCAACCCGCTCTGGCGCATGCCGCCGCCGAACATCTTGCGGAACCGGCGTGCGCGCTCCAGGAACGCGGCCGGCCCGACGAGCGCGCTGCCCACCGGGCAGCCGAGCCCCTTCGAGAAGCACACGCTCACCGTGTCGGCGTGGCGCGCGAAGTCGCGCGGCGAGTAGCCGGCCGCCACGCAGGCGTTCCAGAGCCGCGCGCCGTCGACGTGCACGTGCAGCCCGTGCGCGCGCCCGGCGGATGCCACGCGTTCCCAGCGGTCCATCGCCCACGTCGCGCCGCCGCCGCGGTTCTGCGTGTTCTCGACGACGAGCATCCGGCTCACGGGGTGGTGGATGTTGCGCGTGCGCACCGCGGCCGCCACGTCGCCCGCGTCGAACAGCCCGCGCGCCCCGCGCACCGTGCGCACCATGGCGCCCGAGAGCGCCGCGGGCGCGCCGGTCTCGTAGTGGATGATGTGGCTTTCCTCGTGCGCGACGATCTCGTCGCCCGGGCCGCAGGCCACGCGGATCGCCAGCTGGTTGGCCATCGTGCCGCTGGGCACGAAGACCGCGGCTTCCTTCCCGAGCATCGCCGCCACCTTCGACTCCAGGGCCGCCACCGTCGGCTCGTCGCCGAGGACGTCGTCGCCGAGCGGCGCCGCGCGCATCGCCTCCCACATCGCCGCCGTGGGGCGGGTCACGGTGTCGGAGCGCAGGTCGACCTCGGGAAGCGGCGCGGCCACGTCCGGCTCAGGGATTGAGGGGCTTCAGGTCGTCGACGACGAACAGCCCGTCGCGGCGGATCACCTCGCCGTCGAAGCTGATGGTGCCGCCGCCGAACTCCGGCCGCTGGATGCACACCAGGTCCCAGTGGATCTCGCTGCGGTTGCCGTTCTCCGTCTCCTCGTAGCAGCGGCCCGGCGTGAAGTGGAAGCTGCCGGCGATCTTCTCGTCGAACAGGATGTCCTTCATCGGGTGGAGGATCAGCGGGTTGAAGCCGATCGCGAACTCGCCGATGTACCGCGCACCGTCGTCGGTATCGAAGATCGCCTCCAGCTCCTTCTGGTTCTGGTCGGCCCAGCAGCGCACCACGCGGCCCTTCGAGAACTCGAGCCCGACGTTCGTGAACGTCGTCCCGTTGTAGATGGTCGGGGCGTTGTACTGGACGATGCCCTCGACGCTGTCGCGCACCGGCGCCGTGAAGCACTCGCCGTCCGGGATGTTCCGCTCGCCGCTGCACGGCACCGACTTGATGCCCTTGATCGAGAAGCGCAGGTCGGTGGCGCCCGGGCCCTTGATGTGCACCTTGTCGGCCGCGTCCATCCGCCGGCGCAGCGGCTGCACGTCGCGGTCCATCTTCGCGTAGTCCACCAGGCAGACGTCGAAGTAGAAGCGCTCGAAGTCCTCGGTCGACATCTGCGCCAGCTGCGCCATGCTCGGCGACGGCCAGCGCAGCACCACCCACTTGGTGTGGTTGACGCGGCGCTCGAAGTGCACGGGCTTGGCGTACAGGCGGCCGACGTTCCGCATCTGCTCGGGCGCGATGCCGCTCATCTCGCTCACGTTGGACGCCCCGCGGATCCCCACGTAGCACTGCATGCGGCGCATCCGCTCCAGGTCGCACTCGCCCCAGACGCGGATCCCCTCCTCGTCGGACAGGCGGTTCAGCGCGCGCATCACGCGGTTGCAGCGCAGCTCCACGTGCGGATGCCCGCCCGCGGCGCGCGTCGCCTCCACCATGGCCACCGCCATCCCGGGCGGACCGTCGAAGAGCTCGAGCAGGAGGTGCTCGCCCGGCGCCACCTTGCAGCTGTGGCGGACGAGGAGCTCGGCAAGGCGCTGGTACCGCGGGTCCATGGGAGGGTCATCGTACGCGCGGGCCCGCGGAAAGCAGCGCGCGGAGGTCCGCCGCGGCCACCGCGCCGAACGCGTCGATCACGCGCTCGGCCGAGGCAAGCTCGGCATGCGTGTGCCCCGCGCTGCATATCGCCAGGCACGGCATCCCCGCCGCATGCGCGGCCTCGATGCCGGGCACCGCGTCCTCGACGACGAGGCACCGCGACGGGGGGACGCCCAGCCGCTCGGCCGCCTTCAGGAAGATGTCGGGCGCGGGCTTGCCGTGCGCCACGTCGAGCCCGCACACCTCGGCATGGAACAGGCTGCGTGCGTCCAGTCCGTCCACCGCCACGCGCAGGTTCTCCGGCGGTCCGCTCGTGCCGACGGCCAGCCGCCACCCGTCGTCGCGCAGGCGCACCAGGAGCTCGCGCCCGCCCGCCATCGCGGGAAAGCTCGCCGCCACCAGTTCTCGGTAGATCGCCTCCTTCTCGTCGGCGCACGCGACGGCCGCCTCGCCCTGCGGCGGCTCATGTCCTTCCTCGCGCCAGTACATCTCGACGATGCGGTCGTTGCGCATGCCGAAGCTGCGCACGAATCGCTCGTGCGTCAGGCCCACGCCATGGCGCGCGCACATCGCGCTCCACGCGCGCCAGTGGGCGTCGAAGCTGTCGACGAGCGTGCCGTCGAGGTCGAAGATCGCCGCCACGAGGTCGCCGGGAAGCATCACCCGACTCTACGGCACCGGCCCGTACCATGACCTCCATGCGCACCGCAGCCGCCATCGTCGCCTGCCTTGCCCTCGCACCCGCGGCGTGCAAGCCGATGAGCCCGCGCCCGGCGAACCCGCCGCCGCCGGCGCCCGAACCCCCGGCCGCGAAGACCGGCATCGAGGCCGGCCCCGTGGGCAACAGCAGCTCCGCCCTCGGCAAGGCACGCGACGCCGCCGTGCGCACGCGCGACTCGATCCAGAAGTACCAGGACGACGTGGCGAAGCAGGCCGACGAGGTCTTCAAGAACCCCTGACGCCCGCGCGCGGGCGGCGCACCCCACCATGCCCGAGCACTGGCTCATCTCGACCACCGCCGGCCGCGACCTGCGCCGCCGGCTGGCGCCGCCCGGGCCGTTGACCGTCGGCCGCGCGCGCGACGCCTCGATCGTGCTCGACGACCGTTCGGTGAGCCGGCGGCACGCGACGCTCGAATGGCTGCCGGATGCCGGCGCGTGGCGCGTCATCAACGAGGCCGGCACCGGCGGCACGTGGGTGAACGGCGTGCGCATGTCCTCGGGAGTCGGCCTGACGCTGCGCGCGGGCGACTCGCTCCGCATCCCGCCGTGGGAGTTCCGGCTCGTGGCCGCCGACGGCTCGGCCGCGATGGCCGACTTCGGCGCGGGCGACGGGGCCAGCGCGGTGCGCGCGCTCACGGTCCCCGATGCCGCGACGCTCGCGCAGCACCGGCTGGTCCTGCTTCTGGGCGCGGCCGAGGCCATCCACCGGGCCACGTCGATCGCGACGGCGCGGCAGGCGCTCGTCGTCCATGCGCTGCATGCGACCGGCTTCGACGCCGCGGTGCTCCTGCGCGCGGCCGGCGAATCGGCGGTCGAGGTGCTTGCCGCCGCGGGAGGCGCCGGTGCGCCGGGCGGCTACAGCCGCACCATGGTGCGGCGTGCCCTCGCGGGCGAGGCGACGGTCGGCGACCTCGAGTCGTCGGCCGGCTCCGCGATCGGCGAGAGCCTGCGGCGCATCGACGTCGAGCAGGCGGTGTGCGTGCCGGTGCACGCCGGCGACGCGCCCGGGGCCGCGCTGTGGCTCGAGTCCGCGCGGCGACGCCCGGACGGCGAGCTCGCCGAGGCCGCCGCGGTTGCCGGCGCGCTCGCGCGCATGGCCGGGCACGCCATCGCGTCGCTCGAGCGCGCCGACATGGAGCACCGCTTCGCGGTCGAGCAGCAGCTCATGTTCGCGGGAACGGTGCACGCCCTGATCCGCACGATCGACGCCAAGGACCCCTACACGCGCGGGCACTCCGACCGCGTCGCCGCGTTCGCGCAGCTCCTGGCGCGTGCCGCCGGCTTCCCCGACGACATGGTCGCGCGCAGCTACCTCTGCGGCACGGTGCACGACCTCGGCAAGATCGGCGTCCCCGAGTCGGTGCTGTGCAAGCCGGGCCGCCTCACCGAGGAGGAGTTCGCGCGCATCAGGGAGCACCCCTCGATCGGGCACCGCATCCTCGCCGACATCCCGCACCTGCAGGAAGTGCTGCCCGGCGTGCTCGAGCACCACGAGAAGTGGGACGGCACCGGCTACCCCGGGCGCCTCGCGGGGGAGTCGATCTCGCTGCTTGGGCGCATCGTCTGCGTGGCCGACTGCTTCGACGCCATGACCAGCGCGCGCGTCTACCGGCCCGCGCGCCCGGTGGGCGAGGTGCTCGAGGAGATCCGCCGCTGCGCGGGCACGCACTTCGACCCGGCGCTCGCCGAGGCGTTCGCGCGCATCCCGCCGGCCGCGCTGGAATCGATCGTCGCGCCGCCGGCACCGCCCGGGGCGGGCGGCGCCGGCTGACGCTCGCGGTCACTGCTGCGGGGCGTTCGGCACCTCGAGCAGCTCGACGTCGAAGATGAGCGTCGCCTTCGGCGGGATCGGACCGCGGCCGCGCTCGCCGTAGGCAAGCTGGAAGGGGACGATCAGCTTGCGCTTGCCGCCCACCTTCATCGAGCCCACGCCCTCGGTCCATCCCGGGATCACGCCCGACAGGCCGAACGTCGCAGGCTCGTTGCGGTCCACGCTCGAATCGAACTTCTTGCCGTCGACCAGCCAGCCCGTGTAGTGCACCTTCACCACGGCGTTGCGGTCGGCCGGCTGCGCGCCGGTGCCGGGACGGATGTCGACGTACTGCAGGCCGCTCGGGAGCGTCACCACCTCGCCAGTGAACGCCTCGCCCGGGAAGCGGCTCATCGGCACGTCGGCGGCGATCGAGCCGTCGACCGCGTTCACGGTGATGTCGCGGCGCTGGCCGTCCTTGAAGAGCGTCACCACCACGGCCGGCGGCTCGGCGGCGATGTCCATTCGCGCCTCGCGCACCAGGCCGCCCTTGGCATGCTCGACGGCCTTCGCCACGGCGGCGGGCAGCGTCACGACGGCGCCGGTCACCTTGCCGTTCGCGGCGTCGACCATCGCGCGCTTCTGCAGGCCGCCGCAGGTCACGATCACCTCGTACTGCGCGAGCGCGTCGCCCTGCATGATGGGACGAACCCCGAGTGCGGTGCCGGCCATGGCCTTCTCCGCGGCCTCGATGGCCTGCGCAGCGGTGACCTTGGCGCCCTCGAGCTGCTTCTGGATCGCGGCCGGCTCGGCCGGCAGCGTCGTGTAGTCGGGACCGGCCGGCGGGGCCTGCGCGATGGCGGCGCCCGCGGCGACGAGGGAGGCGAGCGAGGCGGCGACGGAGGCGGAGCGGTTCATCGTGTGGGTTCCTGCATTCAGGCGGAGGGACGGGCCGTCAGGCGGCCGTCGGGGACGGGGTCGGGACGAAGCGCTCCGGGTGGGCTTCCACCTCCAGGAGCTTCTGCAGGCGGCGCGCGTGGCGCGGCTCGCCGGTGTACGAGGCGGACAGGAACGCGCGCACCAGGTCCGCGGCCACCGCCGCGCCGACGGTGCGGCCGCCGAGGACCAGCACGTTCATGTCGTCGTGCTCGACGCCCTGGTGGGCGCTGTAGACGTCCTCGATGTTGGCCGCGCGGATGCCCGGAAGCTTGTTGGCGACGATGCTCATGCCGACGCCGCTGCCGCAGAACAGGATCGCGCGCTCCGCATCGCCGCGCAGCACCACCTGGCAGCCGGCCACCGCATAGTCCGGGTAGTCGACCGACTCGGTGCCGTGCGTGCCCACGTCGATCGGCTCGTGGCCGAGCGAGCGGATGACGGGCACGAGCTCTTCCTTCAGCCGATATCCCGCGTGGTCGCTGGCGACGGCGATGCGCATGAGGGCAAGGATGCTACGCTTCGAGCGTCAGGAGGTTCTCGCCCATGGCACACCCGGCACTCCCGATCTTCCTCGCGTCCGCGGCGCTCGCCGCCGCGACCGCGCCCCTGCAGAACCAGCAGTCCGGCGGCTACGGCTACGGCGCCGGCAACGTCGGTGCATCGCGCGTCGGGTCCGGTGCCGGCACCGCCATGACGGGGATGCCGACCGACACCCCGCCCGGCGTGGGCTACAACGTCCAGGGCGGCGAGATGTCGCGGCGGACCTCGCAGCAGGCGGCCTTGGCCTCCGACTACCACATCCACTTCTCCGGCGCGACCGCGGCCGACGCCGCGGGCGCGGGCGGCGGTCCGCCGCTGGCCCAAGGCGAGGCGCAGCCGGGCTACGTCCAGGCGAAGTTCGTGCACCCGTACGGCAATGCCGTGGTCTCGCACCACTACGGGCCTGGCTACCCGCCGCCGCTGGGAACGCCCGGCACCGGCCCAAACGACGGCAACGGCGCGGGCCTCAACGCCTACAGCTCGGCGGTCGCAGGTGACCCCGGCCTGGTGAACTGGGGGCTCACCCCTGCCTACACGGCCGAGGAGATCGGCAACGGCGCCTGGTTCGGCCCGGGCGGCAGCGGCACCGTGGCCGGCAACCCGGGCATGGTGAACTGGGGCCTCATCCCCGGCCAGGAACGCGAGCAGTGGGGCAACGGCATCTGGTTCAGCGGAGCCAGCTCGGGCACCGGCAACCCGGTGCCGTACGTGGGCAGCTTCAACGACTGACGCGGCACAGCGATCTCGCACCGGGGGATTCCCGGACCATTGGCGAGGAATCCGGGAAGGTCGCGTTTGACCCGTCCCCGGCCCGGGCTATGTTTCCTACGCTTGAGAGAGGTGGCTGCGCCTGGCGCGGCCCGTGGAAGGGAAAGGAACCAGACCACGATTTAGTGCCGGCCCTCGCCATGTGATGTGCAATGGCATCGGCTGGCGGCTCGGGAACGACGTGCGCGTCTCATCGCGCCTGGCCTCTGTGGCCGCGTCGGTCTTGCGTGGGTGGACGTACTCTGGTCCCCTTTTCTGAACATTCGGGCCCGCCGTCCCTCGGGACGGCGGGCCCGGTGTTATTGCAACGAGTGATTCAGCGTCGGGCTTGCAGAGCCGCCGGTCACGGCAGCGTCGTGAAGCTGACCTGGTTGCCGTAGACGGGGCTGGAGCCGCTGAAGGCCCGGACGTAGTAGGTGGTGGCGGGAGTGAGGCCGCCCATCACCAGGGAGAAGCTGTCGGAGCCGGAGAGGGTCTCGGCCTTCGAGTCGTTCACCGTGGGGTTGGGGCTGGTGCTCCAGCAGATCCCGGCGGTGCCGAAGCTCGAGCAGCGCATCGTGAAGGTGCCCCCGGCGACTGCCGAGTTGTGCGAGAAGGACGTCACCGGCGCAGTGGTGAGCGCGGTTCCGTGGAGGGTGATGTTCCCGAAGCAGATGTTGGCGGCCGGGTTGTTGTTGGCGACATAGGTGTACGGCTCGCCGTTGCCGTCGCAGAAGATGTCCTGCAGGGCACACGCCTGGAAGAACTCGAGCGCCGTGTTGCCGGCCACATAGGCGTACTGGCGCACCGAGGTCAGCGCAGGCGCCAGGAAGCGCTCGAGCTGCTGGTTCCCGTTGACGTACAGGTGCCCCTGCGTCGACGCGAGCAGCGGCATCGACACCTGCACAAGGTTGTTGCACTGTTGGAAGCCAACGTTGCCCGTGACCGAGGTGAGGTTGGGGTACACCAGCCGCGTCGGACGGATGTAGTTCTGGCTGTGGTAGATCCCCGAAAGCACCGTGTCCGGGATCACGATCTCGTCGATCTCGGAACTGGATGCCTCTGTGGTGAAGCTGACCTGGTTGCCGTAGACGGGGCTGGAGCCGCTGAAGGCCCGGACGTAGTAGGTGGTGGCGGGAGTGAGGCCGCCCATCACCAGGGAGAAGCTGTCGGAGCCGGAGAGGGTCTCGGCCT
>VEQS01000139.1 GCA_018883105.1 Phycisphaerales bacterium | reverse complement strand
GTGTCGAAGTTCCTCGGCACGGCCGGCCTCTTCGGCGGCAGCAGCGCCTGCACCTGGAAGTACCGCATCACCCTCGACAACGGCAGCGGCCGTGCGCTGCGCGTCGAGGTCATCGACCGGCGGCCGGCGAGCCGCAACGAGAAGATCGAGGTGAAGGTGGCCGACCTCTCGGCGCCGCTCTCGACCGATGCCGAGTACCTCGCCGGCCCGCAGAAGTCGGGCATCCTGCGGTGGGACCTCTCGGTGCCCGCCTCGGCACGCGGCCCCGCGGCCACGACCCTGACATGGACCGTGCAGGCGACGCACCCGAAGGACGTCCAGACCACCGCCATGCCCGACTGACCGGAGGCCACGCCGATGAACGCCATGAACGCCCTCTCCTCCGCCCGACGCGCCGCGACCGTCCTTGCCGCCGTGATCGGCGCGCTCCCGTCGCACGCCCACGCCCAGGGCGCGGACATCCCCATGCAGCAGGCAAGCGACCGCGGGGCGATCCGCGCGGTGACGCTCTACCCCGACCGCGCGGCGGTGACGCGCGAGGTGCGCGTGCGACTCGAGCACGGACTGTGGACGGTGCGCATTCCCGAGCTGCCGGCGTCGGTGGTGCAGGACTCGCTGCAGGCGCGCGTGCGCGGCAGCGCGCGGCTCCTCGGCGTCGAGTTCAGCGCCGCCCGGCAGCCGGACTTCGCCGCCAGCCCGGAGGGCACGGCCCTGGCCGAGCGCGTGCGCGACCTGCGGCGGCGCGTGGCGAACCTGGCGCAGGACCGGACCGCGCTCGAGGCGCACGAGAAGCTCGTCGATGCGGTCGGCATCCGCCCCACCGCCGGCGCCCAGCCCGACGGCGCGGCGCAGGCGATCGACCTGAAGTCGGTCGAGCGGCAGCTCGAGGCGATCGCCGCCGAGAAGGCGCGCATCCTCGAGGAATCGCGGCGGCTGGCGGACGCGAAGGAGGCGGCCGAGCGCGAGCTCGCGGTCGCCGAGGGCCAGCTGGCCGCGCGGGGCGGCGCCGACCGCGTCGAGCGCGCCGCGGTCGTCGTGCTGTCGGTGCCCGAGGCGGGCATGGCCGAGATCGACCTCACCTACCTCGTCGGCCGCGCCGGATGGGCGCCGGCCTACGCGATCCGCAGCGAGGCCGACCGGTCGAAGGTGTCGGTCGAGTACGACGCGATGGTGGTGCAGCAGACCGGCGAGGACTGGCGCGACGTGCGCCTCTCGCTCTCGACCGCCGAGCCCACGCGCGCCTCGAGCCCGCCGCCGGTGGAGCCGTGGTTCGTGGACGTGGTGGTGCCGGTGCCCGTGGCACCGACGAGCGGCGGCGTCGCCATGGAGTACGCGCCCGCCGCCGCGGCCCCCGAGCCGATGGCCCCCGGCGCGCCGAACGAAGGCGGGGCGTTCGGCAGCGCAGAGGTCGAGACGTCGCTCAAGGCCCTCGCCGCCGACGCCGACGTGATCGACGCCGGCATCGCGGTGTCGTTCGAGCTGCCGCGGCCGGTGACGCTGGTCTCGGACGCCGCCAAGCGCCAGCGCACGCGGATCGGGACCGTGTCGCCCGAGACGGCCTTCGGCTACGTGGCGGCGCCGATCCTCACCGAGCGCGTCTACCTGCGCGGCACGCTGCGCAACGCCAGCGCGTTCCAGCTGCTCCCCGGCCGGGCGCAGGTCTTCATGGGCGGCGAGTTCGTCGGCGAGACCCTGGTGCCGTCGGTCGCCCCGCAGGGCGAGTTCCGCGTGTGGTTCGGGCCCGACCCGGCGCTCACGGCCCGTCGCGAGGTGCTCTCGAAGGTGACCGGCGCGAACGGACTCTTCGGCGGCGCCGAGCTCACCACGTGGAACAACCGCATCACCGTCTCCAACGGCACCGGCCGCGACGTCACGGTCGAGGTGCTCGACCGACGGCCGATGAGCCGAAACGAGAAGGTCGAGGCGAGGCTCGCCGCGGCGAAGCCCGCACTGAGCGCCGACAAGGCATATGTCGAGCAGCGACAGCCGCAGGGCATCCTGCGCTGGGACCTGCCGGTGCCCGCGGGCGCGCAGGGGCCCAAGGCCGCGACGGTCACGTGGACCGCCGAGCTCGTGCGTCCGAACGGCCTGCAGACGACGCCGGTTCCCGACTGAACGCGGTCAGAACCACCACGCCTGCGCGGGGCGCTCCTCGACGATGCACTCCTGCAGGAATGCGACGGCGCGCTCGAAGCCCTCGTCCACGCTCATCATGGCGTCCTCGTGCTCGATGGAGAGCACGTGGTCGTATCCGTGCCGGCGAAGCATGCTGACGAACGGCCGCCAGAACTCCGTGCCGTGGCCCCAGCCGCAGGTGCGGAAGTTCCATGAGCGGCGCTTCAGGTCTCCGTAGGGCTTGGCGTCGAGGTAGCCGTTGAGCGGTCCCTCGTGCCGGTCGAGCTCGGTGTCCTTCGCGTGGACGTGGAAGAGCAGCCCCGCCTCGCCGAGCTGGCGCGCCACGAGAACCGGGTCCATCCCCTGCCAGAAGAGGTGCGACGGGTCGAGGTTGGCGCCGAGCACGGGCTTGCCGCGCAGGCCCGCCTTGCGCTGGGCGAGCTCGCTCAGCCGGATCACCGTCTCGCCGTTGTAGACGCAGAAGCCCGGGTGCGGCTCCCACGCCACGCGCACGCCGTGGCGGGCGGCGAACTTCGCCTGCTTCGCCCAGTACGGAACCAGCACCGTGTCCCACTGGTACTTCAGGATCTCGGAGAAGTCCCCTGGCCACGGGCAGGTGACCCAGTTGGGCGTGGTGTCGCGCCGCGAGCCGCCCGGGCAGCCGCTGAAGGTGATGACGACGTCCGTGCCGAGCTTCGGCGCAAGCTCCACCGCGGTCGCGAACTCGACGTGGTGCCGGCGCGCGAAGCCCTTCTCTGGGTGCACCGGGTTGCCGTGGACGGCAAGCGCCGAGAGCGTCAGGTCATGCGACTTCAGGAGGCCCTTGATCCGGTCCTGCTCCTTGCGGCTTGCCAGGACCTTGCGCGGATCGAAGTAGGGCTTGCCCGGCCAGGCACCGACTGGAAGCTCGATGGCGCGGAGGCCGATGTCGGCGATGTGGCTGCAGACGTCCTCGAGGGGGCGGCCGGCGAAGAGCGCGGCCATGACTCCAAGCTTCATGGGGTCCTTTCGTGGGTGGCGTGGCGTCGTCAGCGTAGTTCCCGGCCAAGTCCCGCGGCGGCGGAACCCCGCAACCGTCCGCCGGGCGGCCACGGACCGTCCGTGCGACAATGCCCCCGATGCTCGCCGCCGCCTTGGCCATGCTCTTCCTGCTGCAGGATGCGACGCCCCGCCAGGTGTGGGTGTTCATCGACCGGTGGAAGGAGTTCGGCGGCACCGTCGTCGAGGAGCGAGAGGCGGAGTTCACGGTCGAGGGCCCCTACGGCGAGCGGCGTTCGTTCAACCGCAACCAGGTGCTCGACGTCGTCGACCTCGTCCACCCCGAGCCCGGGCAGCGCGGGATCGTGCAGCTGCGGGACGGCACCATCGTCCGCGGCGAGATCCTCAGGGACGCGCTGGACGAGGTGGAGTTCCGCGTCGACAGCATCAAGGGCACGCTGCCGCGCGAGAAGGTCTACCGCGTGGTGCTCGAGCTCGACTTCGAGACCCGCTACCGGCGCATCCGCGCGTCGATCCTTCCCGAGGAGCACGGCCGCCGCGTGGCGCTCGCGCGCTGGCTCGCCGAGAACGACCGGCTCGACCTCGCGGTGACCGAGCTCGAGGCCCTGCTCCGGGAGGCCGACAGCGACGCGGCGCGCGACCTGCTGCGCGAGGTGAACGCCCGGCTCACGCTCAGGCAGTCGATCGAGGAGTCGCGCCGGCGCGAGCGCGAGCGGCGCGAGGCCGAGGGTGCGGCACCGACCAGGTCGCCGCGCACCGAGGGCGGCGACGACGTGGCCCCGGCGGGCACCTCGGACGACGCACCCCCGCCGCGCGCCATGCCCTCCACCCGGGACATGCTCCCGGACAACCTGATCTCCGACGAGGACGTCAACCTCATCCGCGTCTACGAGATCGACTTCAAGGACCCGCCGCGGCTCTCGGTGAAGCCCGAGGGCATCCGCCAGCTGATCCTCCGCTACGGGTCGAGCGACCTGATCCCGGCCTCCTCGGAGGAACGCAACCTGCTCTACACCAAGCCCGCCATCGAGGTGGTGCGGCTCATGTTCAGCCTCCGCGCGCGCGACCTCTACCGCTACATCCAGGTCGACGAGGACCCGGAATCTCTGGCCCTCTTCCGCACGCGCGTGCACAACTCGTGGCTCACCGCCAACTGCGCGACGAGCCGCTGCCACGGCGGCCTGCACGCGGGCAAGTTCTTCCTGCACACCGGCAACGCCAAGGACCAGCGCATCCGCTACACGAACCTGCTGGCGCTCCTGGACTTCGAGGTCGACGGCAGGAAGGTGGTCGACTTCGAGGACCCGCCGAGCTCGCTCCTGGTGCAGTACGCCATGCCGCGCACCATGGCGCGCTACCCGCACCCGCAGGTCAACGGATGGAAGCCGGTCTTCAGCAAGAGCACGCCGCAGCTCCTCAACGACACGCTGGAGTGGATCCGCGGCATGTACCGGCCCCGCCCCGAATACCCGGTCGAGTACCGGCGCCCCGACCTGAACGCCCCGGACCGGCCTGTCCAGACCCCCGACGGCCCGGACCGCTGAACGCCCCCGCTACCCTGCACCGCCCGGCACCACGGCCGGAACCAATCGCCATGCACCACGTCCGACCCATCGCCGGCGCCACGCTCGCCCTCTCCGTCCTCGCCGCCTGCGAAGGCCTGCACGCCCCGAGCCCCGAGGAGGCCGGCGCGCGCAAGATGGCACAGGCCGCCGCGAAGGCCGCCGCACTCACGGCGCGCATCGCGCCGTCGCCGGACGCCGTCGGCAAGACCGTCGAGGAGGAAGGCGGCAGCCGCGAGCTCACCCAGACCATGCTGACGCCGGCCGAGGCGGCCGAGCAGATGCGAAGCCTCGCCTCCGAGGTGTCCTCCGCCGGCGCGGGAGAGGCGCAGCGCCGCGAGGCGCGCGACCTGGCCACGCGGATGCGGCGCGACGCGCTGATGCTCGACCTGATGGAGCTCGAGCGCCTGGCGCAGGAGAAGGGCGTGCTCGCGCGCGAGATCGAGCGGCGCATCGCCGCGATCACGTCGATCGAGGCGTCCGGCGACCTGACCGGCCCCGAGGTCGCCAAGGCGCGCATCGCCGGCATGGAGCGGGCCAAGGAGGCCTTCGATGCCGCGATCGCGGCGCTCCTGGCGATGCGTGACCAGGCCGGAGCCGCGCTGCAGCCCGTCGAGGCCGCGATCGCCGAGCGGACGCGCCGCGCCGAGGAGATCGACGCCGAGATCGGCGGCCTGCGTGCGGCGGCGATGACGTCGTCGGCCGCGGACGCGCTGCCCCGGATGCTCGAGGCGCGCCAGAAGCTCGACGAGGCGCAGGACCTGCGCGTCGAGGCATCGCGGGCCGACCGCGACGCCGAGCCCATGCGCAGCGCCGTGCGGATCACCGAGCGCGCCGCCACCGGCAACGAGGACACCGAGCGCTTCCTGTCGCAGCGGATCGAGGAGGCCTCGCAGGCCGCCGAGGGCGCCGCGGCGCGCGCCTCCGCCGCGCGCGAGCGCCTCGGCCGGCTGGCCGCCGAGAGCGCCGAGATGACAAAGGAGTTCCTGAAGGTCGACTCCGAGCGCTTCCAGCCGGTCGCCAAGGCCGTCGCCGAGGCGATCGAGTCCGGCGACCTCGCCTCCAAGAACCCGACCGACGGCGCGGCGATCGCCATGGCGCGCGCGCGACTGGCCGCGATCGCGGTGGACGCCATCGACCAGGCCGCGATGATCGCGGCGGCCGCGCAGGCGGCCGGCGCGGGCGCGGCCGGCGCGGCGACGCAGGCGCTCGACGCCGCGCGCACCGCCGAGATCGCCAAGGCGAAGACCGCCCTGATCACCGCGCGCGACGCGCTGGCGGGCGCCGAGGCCGGCCCGGCCACGGCGATGCTCGCCTCGATCGAGCGGATGGCCGGCGCGCTCGGGATCGACCTCGCCACCCCGGCTCCGGCGGCACCGCCGGCCGCGGAGGACACGGCGCCGGCGACTGATGCCGCGGAGAACGCCCCGGCAGGCGATGCGGCGGACGCGCCGCCCGCGGATGCTCCGCCTGCGGATGCTCCGAACGAGGACGCGCCGCCCGCCGACCCGGCGCCGACCGATCCGTCGGAGTGACCTACGCCCCCGCCGCGCCGATCGCGGCGGCGGCGGCGTCACGCACCCACGGCACCTCCCCGGCGTCCGACGCGCGGTCGACCAGCGCGCGCACCAGCGCCGAGCGTTCCGCGCGCGCCAGGTGCGGATCCGAGAGCGCCGCTCCGGCCGCGAGCGCCGCATTGCGTCGCCACATGGCGGAGGTCGCCCGGCGCAGCACGCCGTTGAGGCGCGCGGCCTCCAGGTCGGCATCGTCCCACCCGAGCGCCTCCAGGAGCGGCACCGACGTCCGGTGCGGCCGGTAGGCCTCGTGCACCGGCGCGCGCCGCGCCCGGACGGTGGGCTGCGCATGCGGGCACACCTCCTGGCACGTGTCGCAGCCGAAGATCCAGTCGAGCGTCCGCCCCGCGAACGCCCCCGCCACCTCGGCGCGCTCCTCGATGGTGAGCGCGCTCACGCAGCGCGAGGCATCGACCGACCACGGCGTGATCGCCTCGGTCGGGCACGCGTCGATGCACCGGGTGCAGAGCCCGCACGGGTCGGGCAGCGCCGATCCGGCCGGCAGCCCGTCGGCGCGCCGCGGCGCGAGCTCGAGCGTCGACACCACCGCGCCGAGGACAAGCCACGACCCGAGGCCGTCGGGGCCGATGAGGAGCGTGTGCTTCCCGATCCGGCCGAGGCCCGCGCGCTCCGCGTGCTCGCGCTCCAGGATCGGCGCCGTGTCGACGCAGGTCCGGAACCGCTCGCCCGGGTGCGCCGCCGAGAGTTCGGAAGACAGCGACTCCAGGCGCGCGCGGACCACCGTGTGGTAGTCCTCGCCGCGCGCGTAGCGCGCGATGCGCCCATGGCCCGGGACGCGCGCGTCCGGCCGACCGTCGGCATAGCGGTCTGCCACGCAGAGCACGCTGCGCGCCCCCGGCACCAGCGCGCGCGGATCGAGCCGCCGCTCGACCGCCTCGGCCAGGTACTGCATGCCGCCGTGGCGGGCCTCGGCGATCCACGCGCGGAACTCGTCGGCGCGGTCGCTTGCGCGCGCCTCGGCAATGCCGGCCAGCGCGAATCCATGC
>VEQS01000248.1 GCA_018883105.1 Phycisphaerales bacterium | reverse complement strand
GTCCGTCGCAGGGCTGGAGCCTCGGTCCGGCCATCGCGGCGATCGGCGCCGGCCCGTCGCCCCGGACCGTCACGGTGACCGCGGAGCAGGCCGGCGCGTCGCGCGGCGCGGCGAGGGGCGAACTCGTGCTGCGCGAACTCACCGTGAGCGAGGGCGCGCAGTCGCGCGTCGTGCCGCTTGGGGACGTGGGCGTCGAGGGAGTGTCCGAGTTCCGCCGTGCATGGCTCCGCCCCGATGGCCGGCTTGGCGTCGAGTTCTCCCCGCCGTTCTCGTACGGCAATCCCGCGTTCGCGGCGAGCCTCGTCCGCGTCATCGACCCCGAGACGGGCGCCGTCGAGGCACCCTCGGCCGGCGAGCCGCTGCCACAGGTCGCGCCGGTGACCGGCCCGGGTCGGCCGTCCCCGGACGGCACGAGACGCCTGCGCGTGGAACTCGAATGGTCCTCGTCGGTCCGGCTCGCGCGGATCAGGATCCTGGTCGACGAGGCGCGTGACGGCGCGGGTCCGCCGTCCCCGGACGCCACCCGTCCCTGACCGCGACGCCCGCCTCAGTGCCGCGCGGGCCCGAGCGGGTCCCAGATCAGCCGGTTCGTGTTCCAGTCGCCCTCGGGCGTCGCGGTGTCGCGGCTTCCCTGCGCGTTCGTGGTGGCGTCCTCGTTCCCGTACCAGCCGACATGGCCGTCGGCGTGCAGGATGTGCCCGCCCTTCGCGTGGCGGTTCGCGAAGCGCTTCCAGCTGCACGACGCGCGGTCGAGGTTGCGCGTGCGGTGCGGATCGTCGGGCGGCAGTTCCTCGGGCGTGGCGCGCAGCTCGAGCATGAACACCGTCTTGTCCGCGAACGCCACGTTGGAGAGCCGGATGAGCGCGTCGGTCGAGAACTCCGGCATGCCCGCCTGCATGAGAAGCGTGTTGTTCAGCCGGATGTTCATCGCGTAGCTGAACCAGAACTGCCGACGGATCCCGCCCTTGCCTGGGTCGCCGAAGTTCCACGGCTCGCCCGCATCGGGCTGCGCCGCCGGGTCGTTCCAGACCGAGTCGGGGTTGTCCCAGGTGTCGATCGTGCGCTGCTCGGCGAACGCGCGCTCGCACATGTCCTGGAACGAGGGCAGCCCCAGCATCGGCGCCAGCGCATTCGGCCAGAAGGCCGCGTTCGGCAGGTTCGTGGGCATCCCCTCGATGTTCTTCGCGCCCTCCCACGGGACGCGCTCCTCGTTCATGTTGGCCCACCCGACGAGTGCCGTTCCCCACTGCCGCAGGTTCGACTGGCTCTTCGTGGCGCGCATGGTGGCACGCACCATGCCCAGCGCAGGCACCAGCAGGCCCACGAGAATGCCGACGATCGCCACCACCACCATCAGCTCGACCAGGGTGAACGCGGGACGCGGGGCGGATCGGGACCTCGACAGCTGGGTTCGATGCATCGGGAACCCATTGTAATTGCGGGAAAATCGCGCATCGTTTGCATCCGTACCCCAGCGGCGGGTACAGTGGCTGCGCTGCGGCGACTGGCCGCACCCCTCGCTTGGCGGCGGCCCGCGCCGGGGGGCCCGACCTGACCCTCGCCGCCGGACACCAAGGAACGACCCATTTCCAGCTTTCCTCCTCGCCGCCCACCGTTCGCCTCCCGTCCGCCCATGGGTGGACCACGACCCGGGGGCTTCGGCGGCGACCGACCGCGGCGCGACGGGCCCTCGATGGGGCCGCGCA
>VEQS01000138.1 GCA_018883105.1 Phycisphaerales bacterium | reverse complement strand
ACCCTCGGCGTGTCGACCGCCGCATGGTTGGGCAGTTTGCCCCTGACCCTCGCCGTTTTTCATCTCCTGCCGGTGCTCTCCATCCCGGCCAACATGCTTTCCGTTCCCCTCGCCTTCGGGATCCTTGCTGTTTCCATGCTCGCCCTCCTCGGCGGATCGGTATTCGTGTGGCTGGCGACCGTTTTCAACAACACGTCTTGGGGACTGGCCTCCGTCTTGGTCGCGGTGGTCGAAAGCACCGCCGCTTTGCCCGGATCGTATGTCCGCTTCCCGCCCGGATGGATGCAACCGCCCGCGCGTCTCACCGTTTTCGACCTCGGCGAAGGCGGCGCCCAACTTCTGCGCACACGGCAACAAGCCTGGCTCTTCGACACCGGGTCGGAATCCGATTTCCGCCGCATCATCGAGCCCGCTCTGCGCAGTGCGGGCATAACACGTCTCGATGCCTTGGTGACCACGCACGGCGATGCAGACCACGTCGGCGGCTGGGCCGTTGCGGTGGAAGCCGCACGACCGCGACGTTTCGTCGATTCCGTTTTGTCCGACCGCTCGCGCACCCGCAAAAACCTCCACGCCGCACTTCGCTCGTCCGGACGCGGCAAATCTCTCGTTTTGCTCGGGGACATCGTGCAACCGGGATCCGATGTCACGGTGACCGTTCTCCATCCCCCGGCGGACGCCGGTTCGCGCAGCGCCGATGACCAAGCCATCGTCGCGCGGCTCAATATTAAAGGCTTTCGTATCTTGCTCATGTCCGACTCCGGTGCGGCAACCGAAGATGCCCTCGTCCGCCGTCACGGAGACGAGCTGCGCAGCGATGTCGTTGTCTTCGGACGACACGGCGAAGATATCACCGCGACCGAGGGTTTCCTCCGCGCCACGCGACCGAAAGTCATTGTGCTCAACCGTGCGGATCCTTTCCGGGATGGCTCCGACGAACCCGCATTGCAGGCCCGACTCGCCGCGGCCGGCGCAAAAATTTTCGACCAAGAAAAGTGCGGCGCCGTCAGCCTGACCGGAACATCGCGCGGACTCGAAATCCGCGGTTACCTCCAAGCGCAACCTCTCTTGCTTCCGGCGCACTGACACCGAAAAATTCCGCTGGACAGCCATTCGATCCTATGCAATACTATAATCTCATTATCGAATGCGTCCCAATTCTCAGACTGCCTTTACACTGATCGAACTGCTGGTGGTCATCGCCATCATCGCGGTTCTCGCCGCTTTGGCCGTCCCGGCTGTGAACGGTGCTCTGACCTCCAGCCAGCGCTCGAAGTGCGCCTCGAACATGAAATCCATCGGAGCCGCCATGCACCTGTATGCGGCCGACAACAACGGCAAGCTGCCCAGTATCAACTGCCTGAACCCCGAATCGACATGGATTGAGCAGCTTCAGACTTACCTCGGCACCAATTACACCTCGGTCCGCATCAGCCCCGCCGACCCGCGGGCCACGCAAAAACTGCAAACCACCCACGGCACGAGTTATTTGATGAACGAGCGCGTCGAGGCCGATTCCTTCGTCGATGAAAACGGCGTGCCGGCGCCCGGCGAAGCGGTCTTCGACCGACTCGTTCGCGTCCCGAATCCCTCCCGCGCGATCATCATGTTTCTCGGCAACACGAACAAGACCGACACCGGGAACGACCACATCCACGTCGGCGTGATGAAATCGTGGGGCGGTGTTCGCGGCGAAATCTGGCCCGATGCCTTCGGCGGTGGCGCGACCGATGGCTCTGCCGGCTCCGCCAATTATCTTTTTGCCGATGGCCATGTGCAAAACATTGCCGCATCCGCACTGAAAGAGCGCGTCGAGTCCGGACAGGATATCACCGTCGAGTTCTGACCGATGAAACACGCCGCCATGTTTGTCATGAGCATCACCCTGACAGTCGGAAGCCTGCGGGCCCAAGACGTCAATGTGCTGGTCAGCAACGTCGCGGGTGCGGCCACAAACAATCCGGTGGTCGGCCCGGGCTACGTTGTTCGTCCGGTCCCGCACGCGGATTTGAACATCGTCTGGAATGCTGCAACGCAGACTTTCACTGGAGGTTTTCGCACAGAGGACCAAACACCGGTCGTGCAGTTCGCCGGCGATAAGGCCGTCGCCTACCTCCCGCCAACTGGTCGTCGCACATCGGCGGCCACTTACCCTTTCCAGGGTCCATCCGGCAGCACTTATTGGATTTTTCCCTCCAGCGCACCTTCAAGCAATGGTGCGCAGACCCTTTACTTGGGTCTATCTGCCTACGGCGTTCCCAACAACGGAACATTCACTGCGCTCGCGCCTTCGACGACCGGAAGAATCATCTGGAACGTCCATTCGGTGGAGAACCTGACCACACCTTCGGCCAATGCTTTCTACGGCTACAGCGTCTCTGGCGGTGCGACCAACGTTCAACTCACCCTGGATCCGAACTACCCGAATCGCGAGCTGCCCATGCTGGCCAGCGGCCACACCCATCTCAACCTGCTCTTCCGGGCCGCAGGCATGTATCGCGTCACCTTCCGCGTGCGCGGCACCCTCGTCGCCACCGGGCAGGAAGTGAGCAGTCTTGTGCCGGTCTACTTTGGCATCGAGCAGTGGCAGATTCCGGCTGCCGGCGCGCCCTCCATTGCGTTGGGCGGCAGTCTCACTTTCGGCGATGTGACGGTCGGCCAATCCGCCACACGCACCCTCACGATCTCCAACACCGGCAACGCCACGCTCAATGTGACCAACGTCTCCTATCCGGCCGGCTTCAGCGGCAATTGGAATAGCGGTAGCATTGCCGCAGGCTCGGCCACCAACGTCGACGTCAGCTTCACCCCCACCGCCGCGACAAACTTCGGCGGAAACATCACCGTCGGCTCCGACGCCACCTCGGGAATAAACACCATCGCCGCAAATGGCAGCGGTCTCGCTCCTTGGGTCACAGTGCTCTCTCCGGGCCAGCCAACCTTCAATGGATCGCAGACAAGCATGAACGTCCGCATGCAATCCTCACCCAACACGCTCCTGAATTTCCTCTTCACCGGAAGCCTGAGCGGCCCGGCAACTTGGTTCACCAACAACACGCCGCGGAACTCCGGGCCGTTGCCGAAGGGCCAGTTCACCGGGAACGCGCCGATCCCGAGGACGCTCTCGAGCTCGTCGAGGAGCGCGATCGGATCCTTCGTCGGCCGGTCGCACTTGTTCATGAAGGTGAAGATCGGCACGCCGCGCTTGCGGCAGACCTCGAAGAGCTTCCGGGTCTGCGGCTCGATGCCCTTGCCGGCGTCGATCACCATGATGGCGGCGTCGACGGCGGTGAGGACGCGGTAGGTGTCCTCGCTGAAGTCGTTGTGGCCCGGGGTGTCGAGGAGGTTGATCCGGAATCCGCCGTAGTCGAACTGCAGCACGGTGCTCGAGATCGAGATGCCGCGCTGCTTCTCGAGCTCCATCCAGTCGCTCGTGGTCGAGCGCTGGTTCTTGCGCGCGGTGACCGAGCCCGCAAGGTCGAGCGCACCGCCGTAGAGGAGGAGCTTCTCGGTGAGCGTGGTCTTGCCCGCGTCCGGGTGCGAGATGATCGCGAACGTGCGGCGGGGAAGCGTGGCGGCGGCGGCCATGGGCGGGGGAAGAGGGCAAATGGTACGGTTCCGCCGTGGAAGAGACCGTCGACACGCCCGCCGCGCCCGAGGCGCCCGCCGTCCGGCTCGCGAACGCCCGCGACATCCCCGCGATCCTCGAGATCTACAACGACGCCGTGCGCACGCGCATGGCGACGGCCGACCTCGCGCCGCAGACGCTTGAGGAGCGGATCTCGTGGTTCGCCGCGCGCGACATGCGGCGCCGCCCGGTGCTGGTGGCCGAGGAGGCTGGCGAGGTCGTCGCGTGGGGCGCGTTCACCGACTTCAAGCCGCGCGCCGGCTACGCGCCGACCGCGGAGGTGAGCGTCTACGTGGCCGGGAAGGCCGCCGGGCGCGGGACGGGACGGGCCATGCTGGATGCGCTCCTGGCGCGCGCGGCCGGCTGCCGCATCGACCGCGCCCTCGCGCTGTGCTTCGAGCACAACGAGGCCAGCCTGCGGCTCTTCCGCTCCCGCGGCTTCGAGGAGTGGGGCCGGCTTCGCGAGTCCTGCGACATGGACGGCACGCGGCGCAGCGTGGTCATCCTGGGCTGGTCGGCCTGACGCCGGGCGGCCGCGCGCCGGCGCCCGACCGGGTCAGTCGTCCTCGAACTCGGGCACCACGCCCTCGGGCAGCGCGTCGAGGAAGGCGCGCCCGTAGCGCTTGGTGGCGATGCGCGGGTCGAGCACCACCACGCGCCCCTCGTCGGTCGAGCTGCGCACCAGGCGCCCGAACCCCTGCTTGAAGCGGAGCACCGCGCGCGGCAGCGAGTCCTCGAAGAACGGCCGCCCGCCGCGCGACTCGATCAGCTCGTGGCGCGCCTGGACGATCGGCCGGTCGGGCACCTCGAACGGCAGGCGCGTGATGATCACGTTGCGCAGCGCGCGGCCGCGCACGTCGACGCCCTGCCAGAAGCTCGACACCCCGAAGAGCACGCTGCGCTCGTCGGCGCGGAAGCGCTCGAGCAGCGTGTTGCGCGGCACGCCCGTCCCCTGCACGTGGAGCGGGTGCCCCATGTCGACGAGGTCGGCCGCGATCCGCTCGGCCACCGCATCGAGCGTGCGGAAGCTCGTGAAGAGGACGAACGCCCCGCCGTCGGTGGCGCGCACGTGGTGCAGCACCCGTCGCGAGAGCTCGTGCTCGTAGTCGGGGTGGTCGGGCTCGGGCATGGCGCGCTCGACGATCAGGCGCACCAGGCGCCCGTAGTCGAACGGGCTCCCCAGCTGCAGCGTCTGCGGGTCGTCGCACCCGAGGCGCACCGCCGCGTGCCGGAAGTCGCCCTGCCCCGTGGCGAGCGTCGCGCTCGTGAGCACCACGCCCTTGTCCTGCGCGAAGAGGTGCTCGCGCAGGATCGGGCCGACGTCGACCGCCGCGCAGACCAGCGTCACGTTCGGGCGCTCGCCGCGGCGGCGCTTGCCGGCCTCGACCCAGTACACGCATCCTCCGAGCGCCTGCGCCATCAGGTCGCGTGCACAGGTGCCGTGCGCCTCGGCACGCGCGGCGTAGGCGTTCAGCTCGAACTGGTCGGGCTCGTGGTCGATCCGGTCGCGCAGCATGCGCAGCGCCGCCGCGAGCGCGAGCATCGGCGGCGAGAGGTGGTCCTCCACCGCGCCCGGCTCGCGCATGCGGCCGCTTGCCTCGCCGCGCACCTCGTTCCAGCGCCACAGCGCGTCGAACTGGCGCTCGGCCGCGCTCTCGCAGGCGCGCACGGCGCGGATCGCCTCCTCGATGGCGCCGTCGGCGTCGGCGCCGCCGCGCATCGCGCTCAGGAAGCCGCGGCCGGTGCCGGTCTGGTAGAGCGTGCGCAGCAGGTGGCGCACGCCGCTTTCCGAGAGCCGCACGCCGAAGTGCTCGGACGCGACGTCCTCGATCTCGTGCGCCTCGTCGAGGATCACGTGGTGGTACGGCGGGAGGACGCCGCCCGAGGCGCCCGCGCGCGAGCGCATCGCGAGGTCCGCGAAGAAGAGCGCATGGTTCGTGACCAGCACCTGCCCATGCTCCATCCGCCGGCGGGCCGCCTGGTAGAAGCACTTGTCGAAGGTCGGGCAGCGCCGGCCCATGCAGTTGTGCGCGTCGCTCTGCACGTGGTCCCACACCTCGGGCCTCGGCAGCTGCGGCAGCGAGGCGAGCGAGCCGTCCTCGGTGGCGTAGGCCCAGTCCTCGAGGCGGTGCAGGTCGCTGCGGTCGTCGTCGTGGCTGAAGAGCCGGCCCTCGCGCTCGCTCGCGAGCTTCAGGCGGCGGAGGCTGACGTAGTTGCCGCGCCCCTTCACGAGCACCGCCGTGAACTCCTCGGGGATCACCGCGTTCAGGAGCGGGATGTCCTTCTCGATGAGCTGCTCCTGCAGGCTGATCGTGTTGGTGGCGATGACCACGCGCTCGCCCCGCTCCACGACGCGCCGGATCGCGGGGATGAGGTAGGCGAAGCTCTTGCCGACCCCCGTGCCCGCCTCGACGAAGAGCCGCTGGCGCTCGTCGAGGGCGCGTTCCACCGCCGCCGCCATCGCCAGCTGCTGCGGCCGCACCTCGAAGCCGGCCAGGCGGCGCGCGACGGCGCCGGTGTCGGCGAGCAGGACGTCGACGGAGACGGACACGGCCTCAACCTTACGCGAGCGGGCGGCGCTTGGGCTCGCCGGGGGACCGCGGGTAGCTGCGCGGGGTGGCACGCACCTTCTCGATGACGACGACCGTGCCGGTCGGCGTGCGCACCAGGTCCGCCACCTGCGCATGCAGCCGGTAGAGCGCCTGCTTCGCCTCGGCCACCTCCTCCGGCGCCTGCGCCCCCTTGATGCAGAGCACCGTGCCGCCCTCGCGCACGAACGGCACCGTCAGCTCGGCCAGCACGTTCAGGCGTCCCACCGCCCGGCTCACGGCGACGTCGTACTGCGCACGGTGCACGTGGTGGTCCTGCCCCGCGACCTCGGCGCGCTCGTGGACGACGCGGACGTTGGCGCACCCCAGGGCACGCGCGGCGTCGGCAAGGAACGCGGCCTTCTTTCCGGTGGTCTCGAGCAGCGTGAACTCGACGTCCGGCATGGCGATCGCGAGCGGCAGCCCCGGCAGCCCGCCGCCCGAGCCCACGTCGATCACGCGCTTCGCGGCGGCACTGGCAAGGAACGGCACCAGCGTCAGGCTGTCCTGCACGTGGCGCACCCACGCCTCCGCGGCGTCGGTCACGGCGGTCAGGTTGAAGCGCTGGTTCGCCTCGAGCAGCGCACGCAGGTAGCCGCGCAGGCGCTCGGCGTCGCCGGCCTCGAGCTCGATGCCCTGACCGGCAAGCTCCGCCACCACCTCCGGCGGGATCGGGGGCACGTCGCTCACAGGTCGAACCCCCGCGGGCGGCGGCTCGCGATCGAGAAGAGGACCGCCGTCGTCATCCACAGGCACACCAGGCTCGACCCGCCGTAGCTCACGAAGGGCAGCGTCATGCCCGACACGGGAAGCAGGCCGATCGTCATGGCCGTGTTCACCGAAAGCTGCAGGAACACCATCGACCCGATGCCGATCGCCGCCAGGCGCCCGAACGCCGTGCCGGCGCGCGACGCCACCATGTACGCGCCGAACGCGTAGGACGCACCCAGCACCCACACCGCGAGGCCGCCGAGCAGCCCCCAGCGGCACGCGATCACGACGAAGATCATGTCGTTGTGCTCCTCCGGCAGGCGGTTGAACCGGATGAGCGTGCTGGCCTCCTCGCGTCCGAGCCCTGCCACGCCGCCGGACGCCGCCAGCGTGATCGCGCGGCTTCCCTGGAAGC
>VEQS01000137.1 GCA_018883105.1 Phycisphaerales bacterium | reverse complement strand
ATGCCCTTGGCGGCCACGCCCTGCGTGATCACGGTGAAGATGTCCTCCAGCCGCTTCACGTGCAGGTACGAGTCGTCGCACAGGTTCGGCCCGGTGCCGCCGCCGCCGTCCTTCGCGTGGCACACCGCGCAGTTGGACGCGAACATGCCGGCGCCCGCCTGCATCATCTTCGGGTCGGCCATCAGCCCCAGCATCGTCGGCTGGTCGGGTTTCAGCTCCCCGAGGCGCGCCGCCTGCTCCTGGTAGAAGGCCGCCACTTCCTCGTCGTACTCGGCCGAGTGGCCGGGGCCCACGCCCACCATGTAGTACATGGCGTAGAGCACGGAAAAGAAGAACGTTCCCCAGAACAGGTTGGTCCACCAGGCGGGCATCGGGTTGTCGTACTCGCGTATCCCGTCCGACTCGTGCGCGAGCAGGATGGGCTCGTCCTTCGCCGCCGCAGGCGAAACGTCGTGGTCACTCATCTCGATCGGTCCTTTCAAGCGGGATGCGCGCATCGCGCTGCCACTTCGACTTCGGCACCACCAGGAACACCCACGCGACGATCGCCAGGAACAGGGCGAACACCGCGACCAGGGAGATCGTGGGAACCAGGCCGCTCACCGGACGCTCCCCATGGAGCGCGCGGCATCGCCGCCCGCGGGCGCGGACGACGCGTCCGCCGCGGCGGCGGCCGGCGCCTGCGGTGCCACCTCGACCGGCTTGTCGAGGTCGGTGCCCAGGCGCTTCATGTAGGCGATCAGGGCCACCACCTTGCGCTCGCCGATGCCGGCCACGCCGTCGGCGCTGCCGTTCTCGGCGATGAGCTGCTCCTCCACCATGCGTGCCTGGGCCCGCGCTGCCTCGGCGGCCCCCGCCACGTCCGCCTCGGAGTACGGCACGCCGACCGCGCGCAGCGCGCCGACGCTGGGGCCCGCCGCCGCGAGGTCCAGGGGCTGGTCGATGAGGTGCACGTACTTCGGCATGATCGAGCCGGGGCTCGTCGAGGTCGGGTCATTGAAGTGCCGCAGGTGCCACAGCGCACTCGGGTTGCGCACGCCCTCGCGCGCAAGGTCCGGCCCGATCCGGCGGCTGCCCCACAGGAACGGGTGGTCGTACACGCTCTCTCCCGGCTTCGAATACTCGCCGTAGCGCTCGGTCTCGGCGATCAGCGGCCGGATCATCTGCGAGTGGCAATTCACGCATCCCTCGGCCACGTAGATGTCGCGGCCCACCGACTCGAGCGGCGTGAGCGGCGTGACGCTCGCGATCCGCGGGATGTCGCTCTTGATGGCGAACATCGGGATCGCCTCGAAGAGCGTCGCCACCACCACCGAGATCGCCACCCACACCGTGAGGACGAGCGGCAGTCCCTCCAGCCCACGGTGCCAGCGCATCGCCATCGCGCGGTCCACCCAGCGCCCAAGCTCGATGACGCTGCCCTTCGGCAGCTCCGACGGCGGCGCCGGCGCCGGCTTCCACCCGCGCGAGAGCGGCGCCGCCTCGTAGACCGGCTCGTCGTAGACCTTCGGCCGCGAGGACCAGGTCATGGCCAGGTTGATGCAGCCGATCACCAGCGCCACCAGGTACAGCGAGCCGCCCGCGGTCCGGATCCAGTACAGCGGCACCAGCTTGGTGACCGTCGACAGGAAGTCGTACTGCAGCACGCCGTCGGCGTTGAAGGTGCGCCAGTTGAGCCCCTGCGTCAGCCCAGCCGCGTAGATCGGGATCACGTAGAGCAGGATGCCGATCGTCGCCAGCCAGAAGTGCAGGTTCACCCACGACGGCCGTGCGATCGGCGCCTGGAAGAGGCGCGGTGCCAGCCAATACACCATGCCGAACACCATGAAGCCCACCCACCCCAGCGCGCCCGCGTGGACGTGCGCGATTGTCCAGTCGGTGTAGTGGCTCAGGGCGTTCACGCTCTTGACGCTGAGGAGCGGGCCCTCGAAGGTGCTCATCCCGTAGAAGGTGATGCCGACCACGAAGAACTTCAGCACCGGGTCGGTGGTCACCTTGTTCCACGCGCCGCGCAGCGTGAGCAGGCCGTTGATCATGCCGCCCCACGAGGGCATCCACAGCATCACGCTGAAGAGCATCCCCAGGGTCGACGCCCAGTCCGGCACCGACGTGTAGTGCAGGTGGTGCGGGCCCGCCCAGATGTAGATGAACACCAGGCTCCAGAAGTGGATGATCGACAGCCGGTAGCTGAACACCGGCCGGTCCGCCGCCTTCGGCAGGAAGTAGTACATCAGCCCCAGGAACGGCGTGGTCAGGAAGAACGCCACCGCGTTGTGCCCGTACCACCACTGCATGAACGCGTCCTGGCTGCCCGCGTAGATCGAGTAGCTCTTGGACCAGCCCGAGGGCATCGCCAGGTTGTTGAAGATGTAGAGCACCGCGATCGCCACCACCGTCGCGATGTAGAACCAGATCGCCACGTAGAGGTGCCGCTCGCGCCGGCGCGCGATCGTGCCGAAGAGGTTCACCGCGAACACCACCCAGACCAGCACCACCGCGATGTCGATCGGCCACTCGAGCTCCGCGTACTCCTTGGCCTGCGTCCAGCCGAGCGGCAGGGTGACGGCCGCCGAGACGATGATGAGCTGCCAGCCCCAGAAGTGGATGGCACTCAGCAGGTCGCTGAACATCCGCGCCTTGAGCAGGCGCTGCGACGAGTAGTAGACGGCGGCGAAGATCGCGTTCCCGGCGAAGGCGAAGATCACGGCGTTGGTATGCAGCGGCCGCAGTCGGCCGAAGCTCAGCCACTCGCCCAGGTTGGCCTGCGGCAGCGTCAGCTGGACGGCGATGAAGACGCCCACCAGCATGCCCACCACCCCCCAGAGCATGGTGGCGACCACGAACTTGCGGACGATGGCGTCGTCGTAGCTGAAGCGCTCGAGGGCAGGCGCGGCGGCAGGATCATGTCTGGCAGCGAGGTGTGTCATGGCGCAAACCGTGTTTGGAACGTCCTGGAGGGGGTTCTGGTCGAAGCGACGCCCGTGGGCAATGTCGGAAATCCGGAACCACCCATCGTTTTTCCGAATTCCGGGATGAGAGTGTACACGGAAACACAGAAATCGATATCTTGATTACAGAAACTTGAATCCAGCCACGGGTAATCCCTGAAAGAAGATCCGCAATCCATGTACGGCAAGCAGACAGAACGAGCCATCGGCGCGATGAGTCGCCTCGCCGAGGTGTGGGACGGCGGCAAGACCCGCCTCTCGGCCTTCGACATCGCCGACCAGCGGGGCCTGCCCCGCCCGATGATCGCCAAGATCCTCACGTCGCTCTCGCAGGCGAACCTGGTGGTCGGCTCACCGGGGCCAGGCGGCGGCTACGCGCTGTCGCGCTCCCCCGCGGACATCAGCCTCAAGGAGGTCTACGAGCTCTTCGAGCGCGAGGACCATTCGAACCTGTGCCCCTTCGGCGGGGGCGTGTGCGGCGTGGGCGAACCCTGCGCGCTGCATGACCGCCTGGTCGGCATGCAGAAGGACATCCGCACGTTCCTGAACGGCACCACGTTCGAGATCTTCCGGGCGGCAAGCCAGGACCGAGGCCTCACCCCCGCGCCGCAGGACGCGGTGCCCGAGGCACCGCGCGAGAGCTACCGAGCGGTCGAGCGCCGCCGCAAGTAGCGGGCATCGCCGCGCACCCCGGCGCCGCGCATCACTTTGCCTTCGGCGGCGCGGCGCCCGCGCCCTTCGGCACCGGTGCATAGACGCGCAGGTCGTCCTCGAGCGCCTTCCTCAGTTCCGGCGTGTCCGCCTGCGCCAGCGCGCGGCGCGCGGTGGCCGCGGCCTGATCCTGCTTGCCCGACAGGTACTGCACGCGCGCCAGGATCGCGCCCACCATCGGGTCCTTTCCGCCGAGCGCGCGGTCCGAGGATTCCGCCGCGCGCAGCGCAAACGCCAGCGCCTTCGGGTTTCCGGGAATCGAGTTGGCGATCGACCACGCCACGCCCGCCGACTGCTTCTCGTTGGACGGCGCGCGCAGGATCTCCTCGCCGACCGCCAGCGCCTCGTCCACGCGGCCGGCATCCACCAGCAGCTGGAACCTCCGCCCCGAGCATTGCGACCGCTGCGCGGGCATCGCGCTCTGGCACGCCGTGTCGAGCGCCTTCAGCGCCTCGTCCGTGCGCCCGGACTTCGCCATCGCCTCGATGCGCTCGAGCTCCGCGTCCCACAGGCGGCGCTGCTCGTCGGCGCGCTTGGCGGCGCCGAGGTCCCACCGGCCGGCCACCACCTCCTCGACCACCGGCTCGAGGTCCATCGGCGCGCCGCGCCACTGCACGACGCCGTCGCGCACCACGAACGCCACCGGCAGCTGCGGCCACGAGTTCGGCCCGAACACCGCCTGCAGCGCGTTGCGCGTCGGGTCCGCGGCCACGGTGAACGTGAGCTTCGGCGACCACTCCGGGTCGTCGGCGAACTCGCGCACCGTCGGCGCCGGATCCTCGTGGATCGAGGTCACGATCGCCTTGCGGCCATGGGCACGCGCCACGCGGTCCATCACCGGAATCGCGCGCCGGCCCGCGGCGCTCGAGGTGTCCATGAACACCAGCACGTAGGTGGTGCCGGGCTCGCGGAACGACGGGATGCGGTCGCGCACCGCGGTCGCCACGATCGGCCCGGGAAGCGGGTCGCCGAGCCCGGGACCGTTCCCACCGAGGGCCACATTGGCGGACGCACAGGACACGGCCGCCGCCAGGACGGCACACGCGCGACGCACGATGATCATCGCCCGAGTCTAGTGGCGCGGCAGCCCGCGCCCGGACCGCTCATCCCGCGCACGGACCCCACGCGGCGAGCAGCAGCCCGAGGTCGTTGCCGTCGACGGAGCCGTCGGCGTTGAGGTCGGCGCTGCCGCCCGTGGCGCCCCAGGACGCAAGCAGGAACCCGAGGTCGTTGCCGTCGACCGCGCCGTCGTCGTTGAAGTCGGCGGGGCACTCGGCGATGTCGATGCGGGACACCGCCGAGAAGTTGGCGATGGCCGCGCCGGTCCCGGACACGGCGTTGACGATGATGAACTCCTCCTGCATCACCGGGTCCACCACGCCCACCACGGTGCCGCCGGCGTAGAGCACCTTGCCGTTCTCGAGCGGGTAGCAGCCGCGCGGCGAGATCAGGGTCCAGGTCGGACCTTGGGTTCGGAAATACGGCATCGCGGCAGGTGTGCCGTCCGCGTTGAAGAAGTAGAGCCCCGGGTTGCCGCTGAAGCCGGCCACCACCACGCCGCCGTTCGGCAGCGGGGACACCTGCCGCGGGAACTGGAGGCCGCCGGCCTCGGGCTGGTGGAACACGGTGACGGTCTGCCCGTCGCTGGAGATCTTGAGCAGGCGATTCGCGGCGCCGGACGAGCTCGTCGAGTAGTCGGAGACCACGAACCCGCCCGCCACCGGCCCCATGCCGCGCAGGCTCACCATGCCCGGCGGCCGCGCGACCGCGACGAGCCCGGTGCCGTCGAGGTTCATCGAGTAGATGCCGTTCAGCCCGCCGGCCGCGTTCGGGATGCTGTCGCCGCGCCCGATCCACACCTTCCCGTCGCGCAGGCAGATGGCGTTGACGTCGCAGATGCCGGTCGACTGGTCCTGCACGCGCCGCACGAAGACGCCCGGCGACGAATGCTCGATCACGCCGTCGGATGCCGAGCAGCCGAGACCCACGCCAGGCTCGCCGATGTACCACGTTCCCGACGGCAGGCGAACGCACTGCCGGGGCTGGGCCATCTGTCCATCGTCCGGGATGTAGTTGTCGGAGACCAACGCCCCGTTCACCGCGCTGAAGGCCCAGAACTTGTCGCCGGTCGAGTCGCCCACCAAGAGGAGCGATTCCGCCGAGGCGGAACCGGCCGCAAGGAGTGCGCCGACGAGGAACGACACGGGACGGGCAAGCGGGAGGGCGCGGGCCATGGATCGACAGTATCCACCTCCAGGACGCCCGGAACAAGGAACGGGTGCGGTGATTTCCGTCCCGATTGCCGGAAAAAACGCCGCGTGCGCGGGTTCCGTGCGCCCCGGCCCCTACCTTCGCCCCGCGCAAGGAAGCCGCGGCCACGCCGCAGGAACGCACCATGACACGAGGGACTGCAGGACGCACGGGACGGCTCGCGATCGCACTGGGGCTGGTGGGCATCCCGGCCACGGCCGGCGCCGCCGACGCGGCGCTCGCGCTCGGGGACGGCACGAGGCAGCCATGGATCTCCGAGCTGCGCATCGACCAGCAGGGGGCGGACACCGACGAGTACGTCGAGATCTCCGGCGACGCGGGCGCGTCGCTCGCGGGCGTCTGGCTGCTGGCGATCGGCGACGGCGGCAGCGACATCGGCGGCGTGGTCGAGATGGCGATCAACCTCTCCGCCTGGTCGCTCGGCACGAACGGCTTCCTCGTCGCGCGCGAGTCGAGCTTCGGCACCACGGCCTTCGGCGGACGCACGCTCTCGGTCGCCTCGGGCGCCACCGATGCCGTGATCGGCTCCGGCGACTCGATGAACTTCGAGAACGCCGACAACGTGACCTACCTGCTCGTCCAGGGCTTCACGGGCGCGGTCGGGAACGACCTCGACACCGACAACGACGGAGCCCTCGACGTCCGCCCATGGACCTCGATCATCGATGCCGTCGCCTTCCTGCGCTCCGGGTCGAAGGAGCCCGTCTACGCCGACGTGCGCGTCGGCCCGATCGACCTCTCCGGGACCAGCGGCATGCCGCCGCACGCCTGGCGCACGGATGCAGGATGGCAGGTCGGCGCCTTCGCCTCCTGGGAGCACGACACCCCGGGCGCGCCCGCGCAGGCGGCACCCGCGCCGGGCGCGATCACGGGCGCGGCGCTGCTGCTGATGCGCCCGGGCCGGCGGCGGCGCACTGCGCCTCGACGAGCGGCGTGAGCAGTTCCAGCGTGCGCATCGCGTAGCCGGTGGCGTAGGCGAAGCCGTAGCCGTAGAGCGGGTAGTCGAACCAGCTGCCGTCCGGGTTCTGGTCGATCGCCATCTGCTCGGCAAGCCACCGGACCAGCAGGTCGCGCCGCGCGCCCGCCGGCGCGGCCTGCAGCACGCGAGCGCAGTAGTAGTGGCCGAAGAAGTAGTAGTAGCCCGAGTTTCGGTAGTACGCCTCGTGGGGCATGACGCGCCCGCGCGCGATCTCGATGTAGTGGTGGTGCGCGCGCAGCTGCTCGACGCCGCGCAGGAGCGACTCGCCGTCGAGGCCCTTGGCGCCCATGCGAGAGAGCGCGAGGTTGCACACCTGCAGCCGGCCGCTCGCCCCCGCGACCCTGTTGTACTCCGCGGCCACGCCGAGCTGCGCGTAGGTGCCGTAGGCGAACGCACCCGTGGGGATGCGCATGCGCTCCAGGCACGCCATGGCGTCGGCCAGCACGCCATCGGGAAGCGTCGCGCC
>VEQS01000136.1 GCA_018883105.1 Phycisphaerales bacterium | reverse complement strand
CCCCCTATACTCGTCCCCCTTCGCCCCGGCGCCCGCCGGGGCCATTCCATCACCGCAAACCGAAGCAGAACCATGAGCAACGCCACCGCCGAAATGAAGCCCGAGGTCAAGGTCGAGGACGCGGGTCCCGCCAGGAAGCGCATCACCGTGACCGTGCAGGCGAAGGATGTCGACGCCCGCCTCGAGAACGGCTTCGGCAACCTGGCCAATGAGGCCGCGCTGCCCGGCTTCCGCAAGGGCAAGGCTCCGCGCGCGCTGCTCGAGCGCCGCTTCGGCGACATGCTGCTGCAGGAGACCCGCACGCAGCTGCTCGGCGAGACCTACGGCAAGGTGGTGCAGGATCACAAGCTGCGCCCGGTCGGCGAACCCTCGCTGCCCGAGGGTGCGACCGAGCCCACGCTGACCCGCGGCAAGGCCTTCACCTACACCGTCGAGGTCGAGGTGGCACCCGAGTTCGCGGCCCCCAAGACCGATGGCCTCGAGATCCAGAAGCCCATGTTCGAGATCAAGGACGAGCATGTCGCCGCCGAGATCCGTCGACAGGGCTTCCGCTTCGGCACGCCCGAGCGCATCACCGGACCCTTCCAGCCGCTCGACCGCATGCTCTGCACCGCGAAGGCCTGGAAGAACGACGAGAAGGAACCCTTCTTCAACATGGAGAAGGCGCTCGTGGTGGTTCCCGACACCGTCGACGAGGGCAAGGGCTCCCTGCTGGGCATCCTGGTGAACGATCTCTCCAAGCATCTCGAAGGCCGCAAGGTCGGCGAGAGCGTGACCATCGACACCGTCGCGCCGGAGAACCACGAGCGCGAGGACCTGCGCGGCGCGAAGATCCGCTTCGAGTTGAAGTTCGACGACGCCGACCGCATCACCCCACTCGACTCGGCCACGCTGGCCGACCGGATGGGCCTCGAGACCGAGGAGAACCTGCGCACGCAGGTCCGCATGATGCTTGAGCGCAAGCGCGACGGCGAGCAGCGCGCCGCCGAGCGCGAGCAGGTCAGCCGTCACCTGGTCGATGCCGTGGACTTCCCCCTGCCCGAGCGCCTGAGCCAGTCGCAGATCGCGCGCAACCTCGAGATGGCGCGCATGGAGATGCTCCAGCGCGGCATGGAGGCCGAGGAGGTCGAGACGCGCCTGGCCGAGTTGCGCCATGGCAGCGAGGAGGACACCAAGCGCCGCCTGAAGCTCTTCTTCATCCTCTCACGCCTGGCCGAGGAGATGGCCGTGCAGGTGAACGAGCCCGAGGTCAACGGTCGCATCGCCGCGATGGCCGCCCAGCGTGGCGTGGCCCCCGCGCAGATGCGCCAGGACCTCGAGCGCGCCGGTCGCCTGAGCGAACTCGCCCTCTCGATCCGCGAGCAGAAGGTGCTCGACCGCATCCTGGACAAGGCGAAGTTCACCGAGATCGACGCCGACTCGTGGAACGCCGCCGAGGACAAGCGCCGCGAGGAGGCGATGGCCAAGGCGAATTCCTCCAAGGGCGGCTCGAAGAAGAAGGCCTGATCCGGCGCGCCGATGCAGGGCGACCTCTTCGGCCGTCTGCTTCCCTGGCTTGGTGGCCTGCTGGTGCTGGCCATCGTGGGCGGCATGGTCATGCTGTGGACGCGGCGCATGGCCGTGGGGCGAGACAAGGAACGCCCGACCGACGGCTTCGGCATGGACGGCCTGCGCGGCATGCTGAACCGCGGCGAGATCACCCCCGAGGAATACGACCGTGCGCGCCGAAGGCTGGTGCAGCGGGTGCGCGACTCCGCCCCTGCCGCGACCCCCGATCGCCCGTCCGGTAAGGGCTCTTGAGACTGCGCATCCGGCGCAGATCCACCGCGGAATCCGACGGGATCCGGCCCAGGGATTGGAATCTGTAGACTCGCGAGCCACACTTCTCGCGGAGCCCGAACCTCATGGACCAGCATCGAAACCCGCAGCGCCATGCGCCAGCCCCGACGGCCTCGAACTCCGGCGGCTCCGGTCGCAAGCGAGATGGCGGCGAGAGCGGTTCACTCGGCGGACCCGCGGGCGGCCCCGCAGGCGGCGGTGACGGCGGCTTCCGCGGACGCAAGGTGACCACCTGCAGCTTCTGCGGCAAGACGAGCCGCGAGGTCGGCCCGATGGTCGAGGGCCCCAACGACGTCTACATCTGCACCAACTGCACCGACCTCTGCGGCAACATCTTCAAGCAGGAGCGCCGCCGCGTCAGCGGCAGCCGCCCGCAGCTGGGGCAGATCCCCTCGCCGCGGCAGATGAAGGAGTTCCTGGACCAGTACGTGATCGGCCAGGAGACCGCCAAGCGCGCGCTGGCCGTCGCGGTGCACAACCACTACAAGCGGCTGTCGCAGCTCGACAACGAGCAGGCGCCGGTGGAGCTCGACAAGTCGAACGTGCTGCTGATCGGCTCGACCGGCACGGGCAAGACGCTGCTCGCGAAGACCCTGGCGCGCATCCTGAACGTGCCGTTCGCCATCGGCGACGCCACCACGCTCACCGAGGCGGGCTACGTGGGCGAGGACGTCGAGAACCTGCTGCTCAAGCTGCTGCAGGCCGCCGACTTCGACCTGGAGAGCGCCCAGCGCGGCATCATCTACATCGACGAGATCGACAAGATCGGCAAGACCAACCAGAACGTGTCGATCACCCGCGACGTGAGCGGCGAGGGCGTGCAGCAGAGCCTCCTGAAGATGCTCGAGGGCACCACGGCGAACGTGCCCCCGCAGGGCGGCCGCAAGCACCCCGAGCAGCAGTACATCCAGATGGACACGACGAACATCCTGTTCGTCTGCGGCGGCAGCTTCGAGGGCATCGAGGACATCGTGCGCAAGCGCGTCGGGCGCAAGCGCATCGGCTTCTCCGCCGAGGCGCAGCAGTTCGAGGACAAGGTGGCCGAGCGCTCGGCGATGGTCGCCCAGGTCACCCCGGACGACGTGCTCGAGTTCGGCATGATCCCCGAGCTCGTCGGCCGCCTGCCGATCCTCTGCCCGCTGCACCCGCTGTCCCGCGAGGCGATGGTGCAGATCCTCACCGAGCCGAAGAACGCGCTCATCAAGCAGTACCAGCACATGTTCAGCCTGGAGGGCGCGCGCCTGGAGTTCACCCACGACGCGCTCGAGCTGATCGCAGACCGCGCCCTCTCGCGCAACACCGGTGCGCGGGCCCTGCGAGCGGTGGTGGACGAGATCATGATCGAGCTCATGTACCACCTGCCCGAGCTCGACAACACGAACGCCGTCTACACCATCGATGCGCGCAGCATCGAGCGCGGAGTGCCGCTGCACCAGCTGCGCCGCCGCGAGCGCGAGAGCGCCTGACGGGCCGCGCGGTGGCGGGCCACCCGGACATGGCCGAGACGGCACGCCCGGACGCCGCGGGTCTGCTGCCACGCGCGCGCGCGATCGCCCGCCTCGACGGCCGCGAGGCACGCATGGAGGCGTTCGCCGCGCTCTGGTGGGAGGCCTTCGCGGCACACGGCACCAGCTGGGCCGGCTTCTACGTCGACGTGCCGGGCGAGCCCGACGACCGCCGCATGGTGCTTGCCGCCCGCCGGCCCAAGCCCGCGTGCTCGCCGATCGGGATCCACGGCGCGTGCGGCCAGTCGCTCGTGGCGGCGCGGACCCTGGTGGTGCGCGACGTCGCCGAACTCGGCGCGGGCTACATCGCCTGCGACCCGCGCGACCGCAGCGAGCTGGTCGTGCCCTGCCTCGATGCCGCCGGCCATGCCTGGGGCGTCTTCGACGTCGACAGCCACCAGGTGGCGAACTTCGACCGCTGCGACGCCGACTGCTGCGCCGCGCTGCTCGTGGCCGCCGGCCTGTCTGCCCGCCCCGCAGACCTCCGATAAATAGGTGCCAGGAACCCCTGTCCCCATTTTCGGTCCCCGAAAATGGGGACAGGGGTTCCTGGCACCTATTTCCTCGCCCTTGCGGCCCCCGCCGGGCCCTCGTATCCTCGTCGATCTTCGCCCCATCCAAGGGGCGCCCCCCAGCGAAGGATCCGACCATGCCACGCGTCTGCCATTTCACCGGTGCCAAGACCTCTTCCGGCAACACCCTCAAGATCCGCGGCAAGGCGAAGTACCTCGGTGGCGTCGGCCTGAAGACGACGTCGGTCAAGAAGCGCACCTTCAAGCCGAACCTGCAGACGGTGGAGACGGTGGAGAACGGCACCCGCAAGCGCGTGAAGGCGTCCGTCCGCGCCATCCGGGCGGGCCTCGTGGTCAAGCCAGCCAAGCGGGCCTACACCTACACCCGCGAGAAGCGTGCGGGCGCCTGAGCCCAGGCTGCAGTCGAAGCGCCGGAATTCGTTGACTTGCCCCGAGCGCGTCCTAGACTCCGGCGCATCGCCGGATCGTCGTCGCGGCGCCGTGCCGCACGCATGACGCACCGCGCCCACGGGGGCGCCCAACGTGGCGCAGGACGCGCCTGAACGACCGACCGTGCCCCACTCGCTCGGACAATCCGACCGGGACCTCGTGCTCGACGCCACCGACCTGGCGGCGCTCATCGGCGAGCACGTGCAGCTGAAGCCCAAGGGCCGCGAACACGTGGGGCTGTGCCCCTTCCACGACGACCGCTCGCCGTCGATGACCGTGGTCACCCACAAGGGCGCGGGCTTCTACAAGTGCTTCTCCTGCGGCGCCGCCGGGAACGCCATCGACTTCATGATGAACTACCACAAGATGGAGTTCATCGACGCGCTGCGCGCGCTGGCGCAGCGCGCGGGCATCGAGCTCCGCCAGGCGCGCCCCGACGAGGGCGCCGGCGGCGCGCGCCGCGCCCTGATGCGCGCCAATTCCATCGCCGCCGCCTGGTTCCGAAAGGCGCTCGCGCACCCCGAGGCCGGCGCCAACGCGCGCACCGCGATCGCCGCGCGCGGCATCCCCGAGGCCATGCAGGACCGGTTCGGCCTCGGCGCCGCGCCCCCCGGGTGGGACTCCTTCGTCCGCCACCTCGAGCGCCTGCGCGAGCACCGTGCCGGCGCCAAGGGCGACGACGCCGTGCCGCCGCTCGAGGTCTTCCGTGCTGCGGGCCTCGTCCGCGACGGCCGCCAGGGCCCCATCGACGGCTTCCGCAACCGCGTCATCTTCCCGATCTGCGACGAGATGGGCGCCCCGATCGCCTTCGGCGCGCGCAAGATCGACCCCGAGGACGAGCCCAAGTACCTCAACAGCCCGGAGAGCGGCGTCTTCCACAAGGGACGCGGGCTCTACGGCATCCACCTGGCGAAGAAGTCGATCATCGACTCCCGCACCGCGGTGATCTGCGAGGGCTACACCGACGTGATCGCCTGCCACGAGGCGGGCGTGACCAACGCGGTCGCCACGCTCGGCACCGCGCTCACGCGCGAGCACGCGCGGGTCCTCAAGCGGCTCGCCGACAAGATCGTCCTCCTCTTCGACGGCGACGCTGCAGGCCAGCGCGCGGCCGACCGTGCCATCGAGGCATTCTTCGCCGAGCCGGTCGACGTGCGCATCTGCACGCTGCCGGACGAGCTCGACCCGGACGAGCTCCTGCGCCAGCCGGGCGGCCGTGCCCGCTTCGACGAGGCGCTCGCGCGCAGCGAGGACGCCCTCGCCCACTTCGTGCGCCGCTTCGGCACCGACTTCCGCGCCGCCGACGGATTGAGCGCGCGCCAGCAGCGGATCGAGGCGACGCTCGCGCGACTGGTCGAGCTCGGCTTCCGCTCGATGCCGGGCCTGCGCCGCACCATGGTGATGTCGAGCCTGGCATCGATCACCGGCCTGCCCGAGCGCGAGCTCGAGGCGGCGCTCGAGGCCGTGCGCGCCCCGGGCCCGCGTCCCGCCGCGCCCGAGGAACCGGTGCGCGCCGCGAACCCCGGGCGAGAGCCGCGCCCCTCGCTCGAGGCGCAGGGCTTCAACCCCGCGCAGTCCCGTGCGCGCCGCACGGCCGAGCGCGACCTGCTCTCCGTGCTGGTGGCATGGCCTTCCGCGGGCCGCGCCCGCGTGCTCCTCGACGACGGGACGTCGCTGCCCCTGCCGGAGGCGGTCACCCCCGAGTCGTTCCTGGACCCGCTGTCGCGCACCATCATGGAGGCGATCCACGTCTGGCTCGAGGATGGCCGGGCCTTCGGGGCGAGCGAGCTGCTTGCCGAACTGGAAGACCCCGAGGCCAAGACCCTGGCCACCGAGCTCCTGATGACCGGCGCCCGCCGCGTGGCGTCCGAGAACGAGGTCGACGCCCGCCTGCAGGAGGCCGTCGACGCATTCGAGCGAATCCGCCGCGTCCGCGGCGGCGTATCCACCGATTCTCCGCGTTTCGGACGGCATTCCGACGAACCGGCGGCCCTCGCCGCGCGTCTGGAGGCCATTCGGAACCGGGGACGTGACCCGACGGCGTTTGGACGCCTGCCGGGCTCGGGTCGTTCCGGCCCGGCCGCAGGCGCCGGGCGGGCGACCGGGCCGCCCGGTGACGGATAAACACTGAATGACTGATCCCCATTCAGGGGATTTTGCGCCTGACATTCCTGATGACCGATGTGTTCTGCTTCGGCCCCTCGGCCCGAGCGAACGCCCCGAACCGATTGGACCACCACCCGTGTCACTCGCCCTCTCCAGCCTGACTCCCGTCCTCCGCCAGCTCGTCGAGATCGGCCGTGGCCGGAAGTGGATCAGCTACGAGGAGTACATCCGCTGCGTGCCCGACGAGTTCGTCGAGCCGGAGAAGGTGGACGAGATGATCGTGCTCCTGGAGGAGCTTGGCATCGAGCTGATCGACGAGGCAGAGCGCAAGCGCAACGGCGGCGAGATGTTCGACGCCCCGCTGCAGACGAACCTCAAGTTCCAGCGCGACGAGAAGAAGCCGAGCAAGCCGCCGAAGGTGCAGATGATCGACGAGGAGGACGGCCCCCCGGTCGACTTCGACGGCGCCTTCGAGGACGAGCAGCACCTTCCCGAGACCCCGGAGACCGCGGCTGCCACGCAGCCCGAGGAGGAGATCCTCGACGACCAGGAGACCCAGGCGGCCGTCGAGGCCGCCCTCGCCGAGCAGGGATCGAAGCGGATCGACGACCCGATCCGCATGTACCTGACGCAGATGGGCACCATCCCGCTGCTCACCCGCGAGGAGGAGATCCGCCTCGCGAAGAAGATCGAGACCACGCGCATGTGCTTCCGCAGGCTGACGCTCGCCAGCGACTACGCCGCGCAGATGGCCGTGCAGATCCTGAAGCAGGTGCACGCAGGCACCCTGCCCTTCGACCGCACGATGCGCATCTCGACCGCCGAGGAGAACCACAAGGAGACCCTCGCCGCGCGCATCCCGGCGAACCTCCCGACCATCGAGCGGCTCCTCGGCCGCAACCGCGAGATCTTCGACGCGCTCGACGCCGGCCCCGGCGAGCAGAAGCGCACGTCGCTCCTGAAGGAGTTCGAGCACAACCGCCGCAAGGTGGCCGTGCTGCTGGAGGAGT
>VEQS01000135.1 GCA_018883105.1 Phycisphaerales bacterium | reverse complement strand
CCGGGCTGGCCGCGCAGCTCGTTCGGCACGATCCGCCACAGGATGAGGGCCAGCTGCGCGGGCCAGTCGCTCGAGCGCAGGTCGAGCCGCCACTTCGTCCGGCCGAGCACCACCTCGATGCGGTTCAGGTACCGACGGGTCATCTGGTCGCCGCGCAGCTCGCGCACGCCCAGGCGCTCGCGGATGCGGCGCGCCTGCCCGACGCTCGCCTGGATCGCGGCCACGTAGAGCGCGTCGCGCACCAGGATCGCCTCGGCAAGCGGAAGCAGTCCGTAGGTGCACAGCGCGCGCTCCGGGTCCGCGTCGCCCGCCGCGTACAGGTCGCGCACCAGTCCCACGTACCAGCGCAGGTGCCGCACCCCGCCCCACGCCACGCACCGTGCGGCGGCGGCCACGAAGTCACGCAGCGCCTGGCGCCCGTCGTTGGTGGCGTAGAGCGCCGGCATCGCGTCGATCGTCTCGCGCACCAGCTCGCGGAACTGCCGCGCGCGCCGGCGGCCGCCGTGGCGCGAGGCCTCGAGCTCGAGCGCGGTGCGGCGCACGAGCCGCCCCAGGCTCTCGCCGCGGCGGGCATCGACCTGCGCGGTCTCCAGTCCCTCGGCCAGGCGCCGGCCGAAGGTGAACGCCTCGAGCGACCGGCCGAAGCCGCGTGACTCCAGGCGGCGCATCGCGGCTTCCATCGACTCCACCGAGACGGGGACGAACCCGCGCTGGAACGCCGCGCCGAGCGCGACGAGGTCCGCCACGCGGTCGGTGAGGAACTCGCGCCGCGCGGTGCCGGCGATGTCCGCAAGCAGCGCACCCTCCGAGCGAGCGGCCATCGGCAGCGCGCGCGGCAGCAGGTCGACCGCGGCCGCGAGCTCGGGAACCACCTGGTCCTCGAACGCGCCGAGGTTCGCGACGACCGACGTCTTGTCGGGCGCCGCCACGCGCAGGTACGGGTCGGGACCGATCGCGCGCAGCGTCTCGACCGGGTCGAAGCCGATCAGGAGGTCCGCCTCGCCGTAGGGGCACTGGGTGGCGTGGATGCGCGCCTCGGCGCTGCGGTCCTCGCTCGTGAAGAGCACCTGCCCCCACGCACGCCGGCCCGGCCCGACCGGCGTGGGGTGGTAGATCGACTGCACGCGGTAGCCCATGGCGCGCCCGGCCTCGCACAGGGCGATGGTCGCGAGTCCCGGCGGCTCGCCGCGGAACCCGGCGAGGTGGCAACGCCAGCTTCCCTCGCGTCCGTGGATCGGTCGCGGCGGCTTGATGCGCTCGTCGTCCTCGCGCAGCACCGGCGGCGGGCGGGTGCGCACCACCTCCACCTGCTCGAGGAGCGCGCGCACCTCGATGCGCACCGGCAGGCCGTCGCCTGCCGGAAACGTCTCGCGGACGAACTCGGTGCGCAGCGGGTCGAGGCCTCGCTCGAGCCCGCGCTCCATCAGCTCGGCCTGCGGGATCGGGCGGACGTCGCAGCCGGTGTCGGCCGGCCACACCAGCCGCTGGCTGGGCGTGAAGCCGAGCCGGTCGGCCTCGGCGACCGACGCCTCGAGCTGCCGGATGTCGCGCCGTGCGGGCGGTCCGTCATGCGCCACCACCACGCCGACGCCGTCGAGCCGCGCCGCCTGCGCCACCGCGGCCACGAGCGCGGGACGGTCGTTCAGGTCGCAGTGCAGCACGTGGAGGCGGGGCGCGGCACGCAGCGGCACGGCCGCGTTCGCCAGTCGCTCCACGTCAACGACGTCGCTGCCGCCGAGGTCCGCCACCACGAACAGCGTGGGCTGCGGATCGATCGCCGCCTGGCGGATCGCCGCGGGTCCCTCGACCGCGAAGCGGCGGCGGTCCCAGAGCTCGACCTCGGTCACGATGTCGGCCTGCGGCGGCTCGGCGCCCTCGAGCGCCAGCGCACGGGTCGGTGCGTCGGGGGCATCGGGATCGACGCGCGCCACGTCGGCGGCCGCCTCGGGAAGCACCAGGCGGATCGAGTCGAGCGCGCCGGTGGGGCCGAGCCCGAAGCTGCGCCGCGGCACGGGCAGCGACTCGAGCGTGGGCACCGGCGCGGCGAGCCGCGGAGAGTGCTCGAGGCCGCTGCGCACCAGGCGGAAGAGGTGCATCGCCTTGCGCAGCAGGATCGAGGTGCGCACGGCGTCGTTGATCTCGAGGTGCACGTCCTCGCCATCGCGCGGCGGCAGGCGGTCCCACCAGAGCCGCGCCGGCCGCTCGCCGCGCGCGCGCAGGCCCTCCGCAACGGCGAGCACGGCGGGCGCCACCGACCCGGGCCGTGGCTCGAGCACCACGGCGTCGTCGCAGCGGGTCAGGAAGCGCTCGAGGAGCGCGTCATCCATCGGGTTGGAGCAGCCAAGGTCGAGCACCGGCACGCGTCCCTCGAGACCGAACGCGCCGAGGATGTGGTGGATCGCCATGGATGCGGGGCCCACGGCGATGAAGGCGATGGGTTCGCGTTCCCCGGGGCTCGGCAGCGCCGACACGCGGTTGAGCTCCAGGCGCCGCACCACCCGAAGCGGGTCGTCGGCATCCTGCACGCGCGCCCCGCGCCGGGCGCGCAGGAGCGCCGCCGCCTGCTCGAGGCGGTCGAGCACGCGGTTGGCGCGCAGCGTCGGCGAGTCGACCGAGCGCAGGACCGCCGCGTGCACCACGATCGCCGCCATGCGTGGGCCGGCATTGGCGAGGCGGAATGCATGCTCGATGCCGTCGCGCAGGCGCTCGATCGAGTCCGGCGCGACGACCGGGAGCCCGAGCGACCGCGCGGCCTCCCACGGCGACGCCAGGCGCACCAGGTACGGGTTGTCCTCGATCAGGAACACCACGCCGCCCGCAAGCGACCCGGGGTCGTCAAGCGACCGACGCGCGACGCTCGTGGCCATGGCCAGCTGCTCGTTCGGCACGAGCGCCAGCACGCGCTTGCCCTCGCCCGCCGCGCGCACCGCCAGGCTCACCGCGCGCGCGGCATCGACCGAGTCGGTCACGGTCATCTGGTGCTGCTCGAGCGCGCGCGCCGCCGCTGGGTCCGACCGCAGCGCGAACACCGGCTCGAACGGCACCTGCCTCGGCGCGACGATCGCGTCGACCGCCAGCTCGCTCTCGAGCGCCCCCTTCACGATCGCCTGGTGCGCCGTGAGGAGCGCCGTTCCTTCCGCACGCAGGAGCGGCGGATTCCACTGGGCGGGAAGGATCGACGGGGACGCCGTCACCGCGGTGCGCCCCCGGGCGCGGGCGTGCGCGCGTCCCAGCCGCGGGCCAGCCGCCCCTCGAGCAGCGCCTCGACCGCCACCGCCACGCCGTCCTCGTCGTGCGCGGCGGTGTGCGCGGCCGCGACGGCCGCGATGCGCGGGTCGGCGTTCGCCATGGCGACGCCGATCGCGGCGCTGCGCACGAGCGACAGGTCGTTCAGGCCGTCGCCGAGGGCGACGATCGGCCGGCCGGCGATGCCCAGCCGGCGCGCGGCCTCGCACGCCATGTCCCACTTGTCCGCGCGCGGCGAGAACACCTCGAGCATGTGCGTGCGCGAGCCGATCGCCTCCTCGGCGGTGAGCGCGCTCCAGTGGCGGACGGCCAGGCGCGCGCCCCAGCGCGCCTCGATGTCGCGCGCCACCGGGGCGATGCCGTCGTCGATCCCGATCGTGCCGACCCGCAGCACCGCGCCCTCCAGGTGCGCCAGCGCATCCTCGGGCGCCGCCTCCCAGTCGCGGCTCGAGATCGGGTGCTCGGCGAGCCACCACCGCGTCGCGGCGTCGAGCTCGGCGGTGCCCACGAAGAAGTAGTCGTGGCCGGCGCGGTCGGGGTCGACCAGCACGTGCGCACGGTGGCCGTGGGCGACGATCGCGTGCGCGAGGTCGAGCGCGTCGCGGGCGCCGACGGTCATGGTGGCGATCGTGCGCCCCGACCCTGCCTCGTGGAGCGACGCGCCGCCCGCCCCGATGAAGAGCGCGTCCTCGGCCACGCAGTCGGTGGCGCGGTGGCTCTCCCGCCAGGTGCGGCCGGTGGCGATGGCCACGTGCCACCCCGCGGCGCGCGCGGCGGCCAGGGCCGCGCGGTTGCGCGGGCTGACCCGCCCCCGCCGGTCGAGCAGGGTCCCGTCGAGGTCCGTGACGATGAGTCCCGCCATCGCTGAGCGCGGGAGGATAGGCGCATGCGGATACACTCCGCCCTCCCATGAGCCAGATCGACCGCCGCCTCCAGAACGTCCAGCAGGCCGACCTCTCGGAGAGCCGCGTCAACGACGACTTCGTGCTGTGGCTGAAGACCTGGGGGCAGAACATCCTGCTCGTGGTGCTCGCCGTCGCCGCGCTGGCCATGGGCTGGCACTGGTGGCAGCAGCGCCAGGAACGCTCGGTCGACGCCGCCTGGGTCGAGCTCGCCAACGCCCGCCTGCCGGCCGCCCTGCGCGAGATCGCCGCGCGCAACGAGGGCAACGGGGCCATCAGCGCCATCGCCGAGCTGCGTGCCGCCGATGCGTACATCGGCTCGGTCGTCTCCAACCGGCGCTTCGACCGCGAGCCGGGCGCGGCGGATGCCGCGCTCACCCCTGAGCTGCGCACGGAGTGGCTCAAGGAAGCCGATGCGCTCCTTGCGAAGGTCCAGTCCCGCACGTCGGCCGGATCCGGGACGGGGCAGCTCGGCCTCCTCGTCTCCGCGCTGTTCGGCCGGGCCGCCGTCGCGGAGGACCAGGGCGACCTCGCCGCCGCCGAGAGATTCCTGAAGGAGATCCAGGCGCGCACGAAGGACACCGACTTCTCGGGCGCCGGCGACGTCGCCACGCGCCGCCTCGACTCCCTGCGCACGGCGACCGGAACCGTCACGATGCCGGCGAGGCCGGCCGTCGCGGCCCCGCCCGCGATGCCGGGCCTGGAACCCATGGCGCCCACGGCGCCCGGCGCGGCGCCCGCCGACCCGAACGCCGAGATCCTGCGCCAGCTGCAGGGAGGCAGCGCTCCGGCGCCGACCGCCCCCGCCGCGCCCGCCAGCGGCACCCCGTGAGCGAATCCGCCGCGCCGGACGACGGCGAGGAGGTCGTCGGCACCGACCCGGCCGAGCTCTTCGACCGCTACGAACGCCAGCGCGAGGCCGACGACGAGGCGCCGATCACGGCGCACTTCGAGGTCCTTCGCAGCCAGGACACTCGGCTCGACCGCTTCCTGGCAAGGCGCGTGCCGTTCCTGAGCCGCACGCAGCTGCAGCGGCTCATCGAGGAGGACGCGGTCACGGTCAACGGCCGCGTGCCGAAGGCAAGCACCCGCCTGCGCCGCGGCGACACGGTGGTGGCCACCCTGCCCCCGCCGCCCTCGAACGCGATCGACGCCGAGGAGATCCCGATCCACGTCCTCCACGAGGACGACCACCTGATCGTGATCAGCAAGCAGCCCGACCTCATCGTGCACCCGGCGCGCGCACACAAGTCCGGCACCCTGATCAACGCGCTCAGCTGGCACTTCCTGCACCGCTCGGGCGGCACGCTCAGCTCGGTCGGCGAGGAGATCGCACGGCCGGGCGTGGTGCACCGCCTCGACAAGCACACCTCCGGCGTCATGGTGTGCGCCAAGAGCGACGTGGCGCACTGGCGCCTCGCCAAGCAGTTCGAGCTGCGGCGCACCGAGAAGCGCTACGTCTGCCTCGTGCACGGCGAGGTCGAGCCCGAGGCCGACCTGATCGACCTGCCCCTCGGCAAGCACCCGACCATCCGCGAGAAGTACGCGGTGCGCCACGACGAGCACGGCAAGCCCAGCCAGACCGTCTACCGCGTGCGCGAGGTGTACGAGGGCTACTCGCTGGTCGAGGTCGAGCTGCGCACGGGCCGCACGCACCAGATCCGCGTGCACATGAGCCACGTCGGCTACCCGCTCGTCGGCGACGACCTCTACGCCGGCCGGCACGTCACGGTCGGCGACCTCGACCCGTCCCAGCCGGACGCCGCGGACACGTTGCTCGACCGCCAGGCGCTGCACGCGGCGCGACTGGGGTTCCACCACCCCGTCTCCGGCGAGCGCGTGTCCTTCGAGGCCCCGCTTTGGCCCGACCTCGCACGCGCCGTGGAACTGCTGCGCCGCACGCGGCTCAAGCGCGTGCTGGCCGCGCCCGGCGCGGTGCTCGAAATAGGTGCCAGGAACGCCTGTCCCTGATTTCTCCGAAATCAGGGACAGGCGTTCCTGGCACCTATTTACCGCAGCTTCAGCGTGACCAGCGCGGCGATCGCCAGCGTGATCGCCAGCAGGTAGAAGCGCCCCACCACCTGGGTCTCCTTCCACCCGCCCATCTGGAAGTGGTGGTGCACCGGCGCGCAGCGCAGGAGCCGCCTGCCCTCGCCGAAGCGCATGCGGGTGAACTTGAACCACCCGACCTGCGCCATCACGCTCACGGCCTCCAGGTAGAAGACGCCGCCGATCAGGACCAGCAGCGCCTCCTGGCGGATGCACACGGCGACGGTCGCGAGCAACCCGCCCATCGCCAGGCTCCCGGTGTCGCCCATGAAGACCTGCGCCGGCGCCACGTTGAACCACAGGAACCCGAGGCACGCACCCGCCATCGCCCCCGACACCACCATCAGCTCGCCGGAGCCCGGCACCCACGGCACCATCAGGAAGTACGCCGCGCGCTGGCTGGAGGCAATCCACGTCAGCACCATCATCGCGAAGCACGCGACGAGCAGCGTGCCGCCGGCCAGTCCGTCGAGGCCGTCGGTCAGGTTCACGGCGTTCGAGGTGAACGCGATCATGAATGTGCCGAGCAGCACGAACGCCAGCACCCCCATCTGCCACACGCCCGGCGCGAGGTCGACCGGCGAGATCGCCCCCTCCGTGCTGGCCGGCAGGTAGGTCCGCTGGAACGGCAGGTTGAGCGCCACCGCATCCGGCACCGCCGCGGCATCCCAGATGAACCAGCTGGCGATCGCGCCGATCGCCAGCTGGAACAGGAGCTTCTCCCACGCCTTCAGCCCGTCGCGCGAGCGCTTGCCGCCGTTCTGCCGCGCACGCGAGGCTTCGGTGAGCTTCATCCAGTCGTCCCATGCGCCGACGCCCGCGAGCCACGCGAGCACCACCAGGCACACGTGCACGTACCGGCTGTGCGCCACGTCGGCAAGCAGCGCCACCGTCACGAACACCGACCCGCAGAGCAGGATGCCGCCCATCGTCGGCGTGCCTCGCTTGCCCTCCATCAGGGCGTTCAGGTCCTTGCCGTAGAACTCGGGGTCGTCGCCCACCTTCACCGCACGCAGCACGCGGATCAGCCGCGGCATGAGCGCCAGCACCAGCGCGAACGCCAGCAGCACCGCCAGGAACGCGCGGAACTCCAGCTGGAACATCACCTGCACCAGCGGGTACAGCCCGACCTCGTCAAGCCACGTCTGCGAGCGCTCGACCAGGTTGAAGAGCATCCGTCACCTCGCCTCGGCTGCGGCGCCGGCGGCGGCGGCCGCGCGGGCGGAGAGCGCCTGCACCAATCGTTCCATTCGGCTGCCTCGGCTGCCCTTCAGCAAAA
>VEQS01000247.1 GCA_018883105.1 Phycisphaerales bacterium | reverse complement strand
GCCGAGCGCGGGCTCGCAGGACGGCGCGGGCTCGGCGGCGGTGCCCTCCCAGCCGGCGAGCAGCCGCTCGACGTGGTCGCGGATCCGTTCCGGGTCGACGTCGCCGGCCACCCCGATGATCGTGCCGGCCGGACGTGCCCGGCGGGACCAGGCCCGGCGGATGCCGTCCGCGGTGAGCGACTTCAGGCCGGCCTCGGTGCCGAAGCCCGAGCGGTTGAACGGCCGGGGCATGGCGAATTCCCGCAGCTTCACCATGCAGAGGTGCTGCGGCTCGTCGCCCAGCCCGGCGAGCGACTGGAGCGCGAGCGACCGCACCGGCTCGAGCGCCTCGGCATCGAGGTTCGGCCGGCGCACGGCGAGCGACGCAAGGCGCAGCGCCTCGGGCATCCGGTCGCCCATCGTCAGCAGCGACACCGTCAGGTGGTGGACGCCGGCCGCCGAATGCCGCTGTGCACCGAGCGCATCGAGCGCGTCGCTGAAGGCGCGGCTCGACATGCCGTCGGCGCCGCGCAGCAGCATGTCGGAGAGCACCGTCGACTCGCCCTCGCCGGCGTCGCCCTCGGGGTCGCCGCAGCTGCCGACCGGCAGCAGCCAGACTGCCGCCGCGCTGCGCGTCGACGGCATCCGCTCGACGGCCAGCTGCGCACCGCACCCCAGCGTGAACCAGCGAAGCGTCTCGGCAGGCATCTGCCGGAGGCTAGCAGGGCACCCGCGTCAGCCGCGCCCGCGCACGAGGTCGTCGAACCACGCGTCGGCTGCGTGGCGACCGGCCGGCTGCGTCGCCAGCCACCGTGCCATGCGGATCGCCCCGAGCGCGAAGAGGTCGCGGCTGGTGGCCCGGTGCACCACGGAAATGCGCTCTCCCGGGCCGGAAAATGCCACTTCATGGTCCCCGACCACGTCGCCCGCGCGCACGGAGTGGATGCGCGCGGGATCGATCGCCTCGCCGCGCCCGCGCGACACCGCCTCGGCCAGGCTTCGCGCGGTGCCGCTCGGGGCGTCGAGCTTGCGCACGTGGTGCGTCTCCACGATGTCGACGTCAAAGCCAGGCAGGAGCCGTGCGGCCTCGGTCGCCAGTCGCCGCGCCACCGCGACGCCGAGCGAGGTGTTCGGCGCGACCATCACGGGCACGCGCCGCGCGGCCCGGTCGATGGCGGCAAGCGTCCCGTCCGAGAGGCCGGTGGTGCCGACGAGGAGCGCGCAGCCGAGTGCCTCGGCGACCGAGGCCGCGTGCGCGGCACCCTCGCTGCTCGAGAAGTCGAGGACCGCATCGACATCGCCCGCGCGCACCGCCAGCGCGTCGTCGCGATCGATCCGCTGCGCGACGGTGCATGCCGCATCCGCCTCCGCACAGGCGGCGATGCGTCCGCCCATGCGTCCGCGGGCACCATGGATCACGATCCGGAGCGTGCCGACGGCAAAATCTTCGGTGCGTCGCGGCGCGTTCGGCGGGGCGGAGGTCATGCGCGCATTGTCGGCGCAGCGCACGCGCAATGGCCGTGTTTTGCAGGGCAATTCGCGCGTTGCATGCGTTTTGAAGGTGGGTCCGTAGCGCGACGGGTGTGGGTCGCAAGGGGGCCCGGGAAGAAAAGTTGGGAAATTTCTCCTCAACCCCCTTTCGGACCTGTGCCGATAAAGGTACTAATGACGTGCGTTCAGGGGCCAAGTTACGCGGGCCCCTGATCCCTCCGACCACCTCGCGTAACACACAAAGGGAGCCACCACCATGGCGAAGAAGAAGAAGGCTG
>VEQS01000012.1 GCA_018883105.1 Phycisphaerales bacterium | reverse complement strand
CCCCGCGACGTCGGCGAACACCGTCGGTCCGAGGCTTCCTGCGCCCACCCGGTCGCCGCGCAGCATCAGCCGCTGCCACGGCCGGGCCAGCTCGTGGAAGGCTTCGGACTCGCCCGCCGGGTCGATCGCCACCACGCGCCGGAGCGAGCGATCCACGAGCTCGAACGCAGCCCGCCGGTCCCATGCGTCCGCATAGCCGTCGGCCACCACCGCCGCAAGGCGCCCGGCCACCATCGGGTCGTCGTCGGCAATGCGGTCGACGAGGCGCTCGATCCGTCCGAATGCCTCGACGGCGGCGGCCGGATTCCGGGCCACCTGCTGCTGCGCCACGAGGTCGCTGATCATGTCCTTCGCGAGGAGGAAGGTGCGCTGGGACTGTTCCGTGGCCACGGCGGCGGCGGCGCGCTCGCGGGCAGCCGATGTCGATGCGTGCATCCACGAGTAGCCCAAGGCGACGAGCGCCAGCGTCGAGGTGCACGCGACGGCCGCGGTGCGTGGATGCCGACGCACCAGGCGGGCCAGCCGCTCGACGGGCCGTACTGCGCGCGCCGCGACCTGGAGCCCGTCCAGCCAGCGCCGAACGTCGTCGCCCAGTGCCGCCGCGGATGCGTAGCGATCCGATGGGTCCTGGGCCGTCGCGCGCGCGACGATCGCGTCGAGGTCGCCGCGGCACTGGCCTGCGAGCGCATCCGGCGTGACCTGGCGCGCCGCCGCCGCCTGCGAGGCGCGCTCGGGATCCTCGCTCGCGACGGACGTGATCCACGACGATGGCCGCAAGACGTTCGGAACCTCGAGCGGGGTGCGGGGCAGGGCCGCGGGCGGGCCGCCCACCAGCAGTTCCGCCAACAGGACCCCGAGCGCATAGACGTCGCTGCGGGCGTCGGCCGCCGACGCGCCGTGCAGCCACTGCTCCGGCGCCATGTACTGCGGCGTCCCCAGCCGCTGGCCCTCCGCCGTGCGCGCACCATCGCCGTCCCCCGGCTCCAGCGCCTTCGCCACCCCGAAGTCGATCACCTTCGGCGTCGCCCGCCCCGACCCAAGCGACACCAGCACGTTGCCCGGCTTGATGTCCCGGTGGATCACCCCCTTCTGGTGCGCATGCTGCACCCCGTCGCACACCTCGGCGAACAGCGCCACCCGCTCGCGCACCCCCAGGCGGCCGTCGTCGCAGTGGCGCGTGACCGGCGGGCCGTCGATGTAGGGCATCGCAAACCACGGGCGCCCGTCCTCGGTCACCCCCGCGTCCAGCACCGAGGCGACGTTGGGGTGGTCCATCCGCGCCAGCGCCTGGCGCTCGGCGCGGAAGCGGGCCATCACCACCTCCGACGACGGGTCGCGGCGCAAGAGCTTCAGCGCCACCAGGCGCCGCACCGGCTCCTCCTGCGAGGCAAGCCACACCGTGCCGAAGCCCCCCTCCCCAAGCACCGACACCAGCGCGTAGCGGCCGACCCGGCCGAGGCCCTCGGCGATCCCGCGCTGCACCTCCGCGCCCGCGCTCGCAAGCAGGCGGTCGAGCTCGGCCATCGTGGCGTCGCCCGGCGGCGTCGCGCCCGCGGTGGGGGCCCCGTCGGCCGCGCCGGAAGTTGTCACGTCATCTCCCGGCATTTCCCCGGATTCTACCGGGGTCGACGCCCGGCTCAGCCCCGGCGCCGCGTGATCGCGCGCGCCAGCCGCTGCCGGCCGGCCGCGAAGTCGCGCTGTGCCGTCGCGGCGCTGATCCCGAGCATCTCGGCCACCCGCTCGAGCGGGATGCCCACCACCGAGTGCAGCGTCACCACCTCGACCTGCCGGGGGTGGTGCGCGGCGATCTCGATCATCGCCTCCTCGAGCCGCTCGAACTCGTCGCGGTCGGCGACGTGCGTCGCCCCGCCGACGATCGCACCCTCGGCCTCGGTGTCGAGCCGCTCGGTGATCCTGGCGTCGCGCTTGCCGGCGAGGCGCCTGCGGCGGCGATCGGCGATCACGCGGGTCATGAACACGCTGGCCAGCCCGCGCAGGTGCGACGTGGTCTCGGGAAGCTCGCGCTGGTTCATCAGGCGGATCACCGCCTCGGTGACCAGCGACGACGGGGCGAGCGCCGCGGCGCCGAAGCCGGCGGTCTCGTGCTCGGCGCGCAGCGTCCGCTCGGCGACCTGGCGCAGGCTGTCGTAGTGCGCGGCGATCAGTTCCGCGAACGCGCGCTGGCGCGCGGGGTCGTTGGCGTCGGGGCCGCGCCCCGGGGTCTCGTCGTCGTTGCGTGCCATGCGTCCTCACACCCCGCGCGTGCGCGGATCCCAGATCACCTTGTGCATCTGCACCTGCATGCGGACCGGCAGCCGGTCGGCCAGGATCCACGCCGCCAGCTCGCGCGGCGAAAGCCCGGGCGTGCCCGCGACCTCGGTCCCGCGCGGCTGCTCCCACGCGGCGCCCACCAGGATCGCCCGCAGCGCGCCCTCGCGCACGCGGCGGTCCAGGCCATGCGCGGCGATCTGCGCGCGCGCCCAGTCGTAGTCGGCGCGGTCGGTGACCACGAACTTCACCTCGTCCCGCGCACGCAGGTCGGCGAGGTTCGACCAGAGGTTGCGGTCGCACTCGCCGCTGCCGGGCGCCTTGAGGTCGAGGATCCGGATCGACCGCGGGTCGCACGGAGCGATGTCCACGGCGCCGGAGGTCTCGATGAGCACCGTGTTCCCGGCATCGCAGAGGAGGCGCACCAGGTCGAACGCCCGGCGCTGCGCGAGCGGCTCGCCGCCCGTGAGCTCGACGAGCGGGCAGCCGATCGCCGCGACCCGGTCGAGGATGTCCCCGACCGTGGCGGTGGCCCCCTCGCGGAAGGCGTACTCGGTGTCGCAGTAGGTGCAGCGGAGCGGGCACCCGGTGAGGCGCACGAAGGTGCACGGCTCCCCGGCCCACGTGCTCTCGCCCTGGATCGAGTGGAAGATCTCGTTGAGCCGGAGCGTGCCGGCGCGCGGGTCATCCGCGGCGGGGCGACCGAGCACTGCGCCGGCGGCGGCCGCCTTGGCGCCGTTGCAGGAGGGCATCAGGTGCTGGAGGGGGTTCGTGGCCACCGGTCAAAACGGTATGCGGGAGGCGCCGGATGGCGCCTCCCGCGAATGCCCAGAAGAGGACTCGAACCTCCAAGGGATTGCTCCCACCAGCACCTCAAGCTGGCGCGTCTGCCAATTCCGCCACCTGGGCGTGGCTGCCGGGCGGGGGGTGACCCGCACGGCGAGGGCAAAGAGTATAGCAGGGCCACCGCGGGCCCAACCGGTTCAGGTCCAGGCACCCAGCAGCATGCCCATGTCGATGCCGTCGACCACGCCGTCGGCATTGAAGTCGGCGGAGCCGGGCGAGCCCCATTGCGCGAGGAGGATGCCGAGGTCGATGCCATCGACCACGCCGTCGCCGTTGAGGTCCTCGGGCGTGGGCGGCGTGCAGTCGAGGTTCAGGCCCCAGACGCGCACGTCGTCGACGCCGGCCTCGACCACCGAGCCCGAGGCCAGGTCGCGGGCTCGGAAGCGCAGGCGCAGCTGGTTGGTCGGCGTGACGAAGTCGGCCACGCGATGGCTGCGGAAGACCCACGCGCGCGCGTTCTCGGTGACGTCCTCCACCTGCACCCACGTGGCGCCGCCGTCGACCGACAGCTCGATGGGCATGCTGTCGGCGTTGGGTGCGGCACCGGCCTCGTTCGAATACCAGCGCCAGTAGCTGAAGCGCGGGTCGGCCAGGCCCGTCACGACGAAGTTGGGCGAGACCAGCGTGGTGGTGCCGCCGTCGACGTCTGCGGCACCGATGGCGCCACCCACCGTGCCCTGGCCGGTGATCCAGCAGTTGACTCCCGGTGCGGGCGTGCGGTCGTCCTCCGGCTGCGCGGGGATGCTGCCGCTTGCGGTGCCCACCGGGTTGACGCGCGTCCACAGCCCGGCGGTCGCGTTGTCGCCGGTCGCCCCGACCGTCCAGGCCTCGTTCGAGGCCTCGAAGTCGCTGGACACGACCTGCGTCTCGCTCGAGGCCCACGCCAGGTTGGCGACATGGACCGCGTTCGGCGCGCCCGGGGGGCTGGTGACGCCCGTGCCCGAGGACGACTGCGCGAAGACGTAGTAGTCAACACGGGTGCCGCACGTCCCGGCGGGCAGCGTGCCCTCGAAGGTGCTGGCCGCCACCTGCACGGGCGTGGTGACGGTGAACGTGCCGGCCCCCTGGGTTCGGACCAGCATCCGCACGCTCTGCGGGTTGAGCTGGTCGGCCACCGGGCTCACCGTGAATCGCACCGCGGTGCCGCCCGTGGGGCGTGCCGTGGCGGGCAGGCCCTCGGGGAAGTCGAATCGCAGCGCGGTGACGGCAGGCCCGGGCATGCCATGGAGCGTGAAGGCGTTGTTGATCAGCGCATAGTTCGGGGTGCCGTCGGCAAGGTTCGCGTTGTCGTCATCGAGGGTCAGGAAGTGCGTCGTGATCGCCGGCGTGATGGTGGTCACCGCGCCGTGGAGCAGCGCCGAGTTCACGGCCAGGTCCTCGACCATCTCGCGGTAGGTCGTCGGGAAGGCGGCACGGAAGTTGTTGCGCATGTCCCACACGCAGCCGGAGAGCAGCTGCCCGCAGGCGTGGATGGCGCTGCCGCACGAGGAGCATCCGCTGGCCAGGTACTGGCAGTTGTTGCTTGCGTTGCGGATGCCGCCGGCGCAGGTCTGGAAGCCGACGCCGAGGGCGCTCTCGTCGGTCACCAGCACGCCCATGACGTCGCCGAAGCCCTCGCCGTAGGCGCCCTGGCCGCTTCCGGCGCGGTTCACCACGTGGTGGCCGTACTCGTGGTGCACCACGGTGGAGAAGGAGGTGTTGTTGCATCCTCCGCCGGAGGGATAGAAGTTGATCGACGAGCCGTCGTAGAAGGCGTTGCACGTGCCCGACACCTGCACGTTGATCTGGAAGGACTGCTGGTTCGGGATCGTCGGGAACCCGGGGCTTGCCCGCACCACCAGGTCGCGGACGATGTTCGAGTGCAGGTAGGCGTTCACCTGGGCGCGCAGGCCCTGGTCGGCGTTGGCCGCGCTGTGCACGAAGTCGACCGGGCCGCCGGAGGAGGTCGTGGTCAGCTCGCTCACCGGGCCGAGTGCGTCGCTCATGGCGAACCACCGTCCCTCGGTGCGCGACGTGACCGAGACCGGCCCTGCCACGCCGGTGACCCCGACGGTGCCGTCGGCGCCCGCGAAGTAGTTCGTCCCGCCCACGTTCACGCGGGCGTAGGGCAGGGGGGTCGCCGACTCGGGATCGCATTCCGCCGCGCGGTTGCCCTGCGTGGCCTGGCCGCGCACCGTGACCGAGAGGTCGGCGTGGCGGATCATGCTCTCCTGGTGCAGGATCGCGCCGGTCTCGGCATCGACCACGAACTCGATCCGCTGGTACGAGTCGGGGTCCCAGTGGCCGCCGCCCACGGCCTCGAACTTCACCGCCAGGCGCGGCTCGGCGGCCGCGCGGTCGATGCCTGCCCAGATGACGTACGTGGCGGGGCCCACCTCGGGCTTCGAACGGAACTGGTTGAGCGCGTGGCGCGTCCAGACCTTCGGGTCGGACGGCAGCCCGGGGCCCAGGCGGTCAAGCTGTGCGTCGACGGCGCGCACGTCCCACAGCGTGCTCGAGGCGAGCACCGCGGGGAAGGCGTCCATGTTGCGGACCAGCACCAAGAGGTGCGAGCGGTAGACGGGGATGCCGCGGTGGAACTGCGACCACGCCAGGCCCGTGAACTTGAATCCCCCGACCTCGCGGTCGGGCATCACGCCCACCAGGTGGTCGCCGGTCTCGTACGGGCCGACGGGCATCAGGCTCGCGGGATCGACGCCCCACAGCGCGCGCGCATTGGCCTCGATGAAGCGCGAGGCGCTCTCGGCCGGCGAGGCGCCGCTCGCCAGGCGGCCCCACACGGTCGCGGCCTGCGCACCCTCGACGATCACGTCGCTCTCGGGGTGCGCCGCGCGGAACGCGTCGAGCACGGCCGCCGACGGGCCGGCGGTGCCGAGCACCGGGCCACTGGGGGCGGTCCAGTCGTCGCTTCCGAGGGGCGGCGCGACCTGCGCGGCGGCGGAGGCGGGCAGCATCGCGATCGAGGTGATGCACAGGGCAACGGCGTTGGTCAGTCGCATCGTGTGGGTCCGTGTCTCAGTCGGTCCTGGAGGGTCCGGCGGCAAGTGCCGGCGCGAACGATTGTTTCACGTTCCGCCGAAGCGGGGACGAGAACCTTCGAACTTTGGCCGACACGCCCGTGTCCGGTAGTCCGGGAAGCGGTCGGCTGCTTCCTATACTCGCCCCGTGTCTGGAGGTTCCCGAGAATCCGCGCCGAACGAGCCCACGATCGAGAATCGCCAGGCGCGCCACGACTATTCGATCGGCGACACGCTGGAGTGCGGGATCGAGCTGCTGGGCACCGAGGTGAAGAGCGTCCGGGCCGGAAAGGTCAGTCTTGCCGAGGGTTACGTGAGCGCCCGGGCCGAGCCGCCGGAGCTGGTGCTCCATTCCGTCCACATCGCCGAGTACCCGCCGGCCGGCAAGGCCGTGCAGCATGACCCGGTGCGCCCGCGGAGGCTCCTGGCCCACCGGCGCGAAATCCGCAAGCTCGCCGAGCAGGTGAAGCTCAAGGGGTTCACCATCGTGCCGCTCAAGATCTACTTCAAGGGCGGCCGGGCGAAGCTCCTCGTCGGCCTCGGCACCGGCCGCAAGGCGGTCGACAAGCGCCAGGCGATCGCCGCGCGCGAGATGAAGCGCGACATCGACCGGGCGATGCACGGGCGACGCTAGGGGCGCGCCCGCGCGCGCGTGCGCCGCGTCGCCCCGGGCGCCGGGATCACTTCCGGATCTCGATCGTCCGTCCGCGGTCGGCCTCGCGCCGGCCCTCGATGCAGTCGACGATGAGCATGGCCACCGCCTCGGGGGCGAGCGCGGCCGAGGCCGGCACCACCTTGAGCGGGAAGTTGCTCCTGAGGAGCGGCGTCTCGACGGCGCCGGGGTTCACCGAGAAGGCGCGGATGCCGTGGCGCCCACCCTCGCGGTGCATGCTGCGCACGAAGCTGTCGAGCGCGGCCTTGCTCGCCGCGTAGGCGAAGAACCCCTGGAAGGGGTCGGAGCTCGCGAGCGAGCTGACGTTCACCACGCACCCGGACTTTCGCTGCAGGAAGTGCGGCCAGGCTCGCACGATGAGGAAGGCCGGGCCGAACGTGTTGTTGAGGAAGGCCTCCTCGAGCACGTCCTCGTCGGTGCCCTCGATCGGGACGTGCGGCGCGACGCCCGCGCAGTTGACGAGGACGTCGATGCCGCCGAGCTCGGCGGCGGTGCGGTCCACCACGCCCGCCGCGAACGCGCTGTCGGCGAGGTCGCCGGCCATCACGAGCGCGCGGCAGCCGGCGTTCGCCGCCGCGCAGGCGGTGGCGGTGCCGTGGAGCTTCTCGGTGCTGCGGCCCACGAGCGCGAGCGAATGCCCGCGCGCGGCGAGCTCGACGGCGAGTGCGCGGCCGATGCCGCTTCCGGCGCCGGTGACGATGGTGTTCATGGGGTCAGCCCCCGCCGACGAGGCGGGCCACGTCGTTGTAGAAGGTGAGGAGGAACACGGTGCCGAGGAGGACGAGGCCGGCGGTGGTGGCCGCGTTCTGGAACGCGACCGACGGCGCCTTGCCGGTGAGCTTCTCGTAGACGAGGTAGAGGAACAGGCCGCCGTCCACGATCGGCAGCGGCAGGAAGTTGAGGACCGCCAGGTTCACGCTGATCATCGCCAGGAAGAAGACGAGGTACATGGCGCCCCGGTCGGCGACGCGCATCCCCAGGTGGACGATGCCCACCGGCCCGCGCAGCTGGTCGACGCCCACCGTCCCGCGCGCGAGCCGGTCGAGCGTGAGGTAGGTCATGATGACGAGCGTCTTCGTCTGCCGGAAGCCCATCGCCACGGCGCGCAGCGGGTTGCCGTGCGCGGTGAGGGTGGTCATGAGCGGCGAGAACACCTCCGGCGGCACCGGCGACGCCCAGCCGAGCGCGTGCAGCGCGCGCACGTCCGCGGGCGAGAGCGCCATCGACGCCTCGACCCGGTCACGTCCGGCGGTCGGCGCCTCCAGGACGAGGTCGACCGGCGACGCCTCTCCGCGGTCGGCCGCCTCGCGCGTGGCGGCAAGGAACGCCGCGCGCATCGAGGCCCAGTCGGTGACGGGCGTGCCGCCCACCTCGCGCACGATGGACCCCGGGGGCAGCCCGAGGCCCGCGGCGGGCGTCGGCACCGGGGCCGCCGCATCGCCCGTGCGCTCGACCGTGGAGGCGATGCGCGGGACGTCGATGGCTGGGAGCATGACGGTGCCGAGCCGCCCGGCGCGGTCGACCTGCACGTCGAGCGCCACCTCGGCGCCGTCGCGGATCACCCGCGCGGGAACCGTGGCGCCCGCGTAGGGCGCGATCGCTGCGCGCAGCGCCCCGAGTCGCGGCCCCGGCACGTCGGCCACGGAGAGGATCACGTCGCCCGGCTTCAGGATGCCGTCGTTCGGCGACCCGTCCGCCAGGCGTTCGATGCGCAGCAGCGGCACCATGCCCAGGAGGCCCGGCTCGGGCGGTGCGCCCGCCTGCCCCGGGTCGGAGAGTTCCTGCAGGCGCGGCACCGGCACGAGCGTGCGCTCGACGACGCGTCCCGAGGCGGTCTGCCACGAGGTGCGGAAGGGCGCGCCGTTGCCGGCGTCCGCGGCGTCGTCGAGCACGGCGGTCGACAGCGCGCCGACGGGCTCATCGCCGTCGCCGTCCATCCACTGCTGCGTCAGGTGCCGGTCGTGCACCGAGCCGCGGGCCGGCGTGCCGACCTGCACGACGAGGAGGTCGGCGAGCGGGTCGTCGCGGCCGTCAGGCGCGCGCTCGGGTGCGAGGCCCGCGCGTGCCATTGCGTCGTCGAAGGCGGCGCGCTCGTCGGGGCGCACGGCGCCGATCCCACCCGCGAGGGCGGGGCCGATCCCGATCTGGAGCAGCCCAGTCGCCGGGTCGCGGCGCGGGAGCACGGAGAAGGTCCTGCGCTCGGCGCGGCCATCGACGGTCCGCGTCACCTCGACGGCGAGTGGCTGGCCAGGCTTCGCCATCGCACCGGCGATCTGGATGTCGGCGAACGTCTGGACGGGCTCGCCATCGATCGTGCGCACCACGTCGCCCGTGCGCAGGCCTGCCGGGCCGCCGTCGGCGGCGCTCGCTGCGGCGGCGGGAGATCCGGGGAGCACCACGCCCACCACCGGCGCCTCGAAGCGGACGCCGGCCATGAACGCGATCACGAAGAGGACGACCGCCAGCACCAGGTTCGCGAAGACGCCGGCCGACACCACGACCATGCGCCGGCCGACGGCTGCGCGCTGGTAGCTGCGCGCGGCGCCCGAGGTGCGCGACGGGTCGAGGTCGTCCTGGCCGAGCATGCGCACGAACCCGCCGAGCGGGAAGAGCCGCAGCGACCACTCCGTCTCGCCGAGGCCGTTGCGCGCCAGCTCCTCGTCGGTCATCTCGATGGCGGGCTTGCCGAAGCGCGCGATGGTGGCCGGGTCGGTGCTGCCGGCGCGCCAGCCGATCCCGCGCCGCCATGCGGCGAGGACCGGCCCGAGGCCGATCGCGAAGCTCTCGCAGCGGATCCCCGCACGCGTCGCGGCCCACCAGTGCCCCAGCTCGTGGACGAAGATCAGGAGCCCGAAGCCCAGGACGATGAGCAGGACGTTCGTGCCGTTTGAGAGGAGCGACATCGGGGGTGCGCGCGGCGCGCCCGAAGCCTAGGCGAAGTCAGCGGGCGGCGGCGGCGCGCTCGCCGATCCGCTCGCGCGCGACGGCGCGTGCCTCGCGGTCGGCGTCGAGCACGGCCGCAAGCGTCGCGGCCGGACGCACGGGCAGCGCGTCGAGCGTCTCCTCGACCACCGCGGCGATGTCCCCGAAGCGGATGCGTCCGTCCACGAATCCCTCGACGGCCGCCTCGTTGGCGGCGTTGAAGGTGGCGCCCGCGGTGCCGCCGGCGTCGATCACGCGCTTGGCGAGCCCGATGGCGGGGAAGCGGGCGTGGTCGACCGGCTCGAAGTCGAGCGTGCGCAGCGCATCCCAGGCGATGGTCGGCGAGCATCCGCCCGTGCGTTCAGGCCATGTGAGGGCGTACTGGATCGGCAGCTTCATCGACGGCGGGCTGAGCTGCGCCACCGTGCTGCCGTCCACGAACTCGACGAAGGAGTGCACCACGCTCTGCGGGTGCACGATGGCGTCGATCCGCGAGGAGGGCAGGTCGAAGAGCCAGTGCGCCTCGATCACCTCGAGCGCCTTGTTCATGAGGCTCGCGCTGTCGATGGTGACCTTGCGGCCCATCTGCCACGTGGGGTGGCGGAGCGCCTCGGCGAGCGTGGCGTCGCGGGTGCGCTCTGGGGTCCAGGTGCGGAAGGGACCGCCGCTTGCCGTGAGCACCAGGCGCGCCACCTCGGACGTGCGCCCCGCGCGCAGGCACTGGAAGACGGCGCTGTGCTCGCTGTCGACGGGGATCAGGTCGACGCCCGTCCGGGCGACCGCCTCGCGGACCACTGCACCCGCGGCCACCAGCGTCTCCTTGTTGGCGAGCGCCACGTGGCAGCCGCGCTCGATGGCGGCCAGCGTCGGGGCGATGCCCGCGGCGCCGACGATCGAGGCCATCACCATGTCGCCCGGCCGCGCCACGCGCTCGACGAGCGCCGTCGCGGCGCCGTCGCCCGCGATGCACTCGATGCCCGCGGGAAGGGCCGCTGCGGACGACGCGTCCGACATGGCAACGTGGTGCACGCCGAACGCCTCGGCCTGCGCCGCCACGCGTGCGGCATTCGAGCCCGCGGCCAGGCCGATCACCTCGTAGGCGGGGCCTCCGGACTCGCGCAGGTGGCGGACCACCTCGAGGGTCGCCGTGCCGATCGAGCCGGTCGAGCCGAGGACGATGATGCGCCGTGCGCCGGGCATTCGCCTGTCAGCGATCGTCGCGGCCGCCGCCGGTCGGGGACTTGAGGCGGCGCATCCAGCCGGTCACGCTGCGGATCGTCTTCTTCGCCGCATCGAGCGGGGACGCTTCGGTCCCCGGCGCCGATGCCGCGGGCGGGACGGGCGGGGGCCAGCTGCCTCCGCCGGAACCGCCGTCGCCTTCCGAACGCGCGGGGCGCTCGGCTCGACGGCCATCGCGATCGCCGCGGCCTTCGCCGCGCTCGCCGCGCGGTTCGCCGGAGCGGTCTCCGCCATTGCCGCCGCCGCTGTCGCCGCCGCCTTCGCCGCCGCGCGAGCGGCCGCGTCCGCCGCGGCGACGCCGCCGGCGCTTGCGGCCCGTGCCTTCTCCCGCGGGCGCGCCGTCGGCCGGAGCGCCGTCACCGTCGCTGGTCGCGCCATCGTCGTCACCGTCGCGCTCGGCGCCGGATTCGCCCTCGGGCGCGTCCGAGGCATGCTCGCCGCCCGTGGACTCGGCCGATCCCTCGCCGCGGTCGCCGCCCTTGCCGCGCCGCCGCCGGCGCCGGCGGCGCTTGCGGCGCCCGCCTTCGCCCGCCTCGCCGCCGTCGCCGTTCGATGCGCCGCCCTCGGCGCGCTCGCCCGGCTCGGCGTCGTCGCCGTCGCCGTCGTCTTCATCGCCCGACTCGGCGGCGCGCGCCGCGCGTGCCGCGCGTGCGGCCGCTTCCTCGGCCTTGCGCCGCTCCGCGTCCTCGCGCCGCTTCACCTCGCGCTCGGCATCGGCACGGCGGATCATCTCGGACACGCTCGGCTCGTCGGCGCTCGGCGTCGGCAGGTCGTCGAAGCCGCCGGCGAGCGCGATGGCCGTCGCGTCGGCCGGGGCCGGCTTGCGCCGGCGCTTGCGCCGCCGCCGCCCGCCGCCCTCGTCGTCGCCGCCGTCGTCGTCGTCTGCCTCGTCCACCGCAGGAAGCTCGGAGGGCAGGTCGGCCAGCCGCGGCGCGGGGATGCGCGGCAGCCGGTCGATCTCGATGTCCGAGCCACGGTCGTCGTAGGCGTAGAGGTCGATGCGGTCCATCGCGAACGCCTCGCTGATGCGCAGGTCGACGCGCTTGCCGTGGCGCTCCTCGAGGTCATGCAGCATGTGGCGCCGCGTGCCGAGGAAGACGCCCGCCACGCGTGCGCTGCACACCACCTCGACCCGGGCCACCTTGTCGTAGGAGAAGAGCAGCCCGATGCGGCGCAGGATGTCCGCGGCCACGGCGTCCGGCACGCGCACCTCGCCGCTGCCCTGGCAGTGCGGGCAGTCCGTGTAGCTGGTCTTGTGCAGTCCCGGCCGCATGCGCTGCCGGGTCATCTCCATGATGCCGAAGTCGCTGATCTCCAGCGTCGTCGTCTTGGCGCGGTCGCGGCGCAGGTTGCCCTCCAGCCGCTCCTCGATCTCGCGCCGGTGCTTCGACGAGCGCATGTCGATCAGGTCGCTGACGATGATGCCGCCGAGGTCGCGCAGGCGCAGCTGGCGCGCGATCTCGTCGACCGCCTCCTTGTTGGTGTTGAAGGCGTTGGTCTCGCTGTCGCGGGCGCTGCGGCTGCGTCCGCTGTTGACGTCGATGGCCACCATCGCCTCGGTCTGGTCGATGACCAGCGCGCCGCCCGAGGGCAGCGTCACCGAGCGCGAATGGATCCCCTCGATCTGCCGCTCGACGCCGAAGGCCTCGAACACCGGCACCGCACGGTCCCAGTACAGGAGCTTCGGCGCGTTGATCGGCGCGACCACCTGCAGGAACGTCTTGGCGCGCGAGAAGGCGCCCTCGCTGTCCACCACGATCGCCTCGACGCTGTCGTCGGCGACGTCGCGGATGGTGCGCACCAGCAGGTCGCTCTCGGTGTAGAGCGTGCACGGCGCGCCGGTCGAGTTCATGCGGCGCTCCATGGCCTCCCACAGGCGCTGGAGGTAGATGGCGTCGCGCTGCAGCTCGGTCTTGGTGCGGTCGAAGCCCGCGGTGCGCAGGATGAAGCCGAATCCCTCGGGCAGCTCCAGGCTGTCCAGGATGCGCCGCATCTCGCGCCGCGAGTCCTCGTCGTCCACCTTGCGGCTGACGCCGACCTTGTCCATCTGCGGCATCATCACGAGCAGGCGTCCCGGGATCGAGATGTAGCTCGTCAGGGTCGGGCCCTTGGTGCCGATGCCCTCCTTGAGCACCTGCACGATGATCTCCTGGCCGCGCTTGAGCGCCTCCTGGATCGGCGGGCGGTCACGGCGGGCGATCTTCTTGCCGACGCGCTCGGTGCGGTCGCCGCCGGGGAAGTAGCGCGGGTGCAGGTCGCTGATGTGCAGGAAGCCGTTCTGGCCCTCGCCGAAGTCGACGAACGCGGCCTGGATGGCCGCCTCGACGTTCATCACGCGCGCCTTGTAGATGTTGCCGACGTTCGTCGCCGTGGACTCGCGCTCGGCGAACACCTGCTCGAGCCGGCCGTCCTCGAGGATCGCGATGCGGCACTCCTCGCCCGGGACGTCGTTCACGACCATCACGCTGCGGCGCTTGGGTCCGCCCGGGGCGGTCTGCTGCGTCTCGCGCTTGCGGCCACGGCCGCCGCGCCGGCGCCGGCGCTTGCGGGCGCCTTCCTCGGCCATGGCGGCGCCGTCCTCGGCGTCCTCGATGCCGGCAGCCTCGCTGGCGTCCCCGTCCTCGGTGCCGTCCTCCGCCTCGTCGGCGGCGTCGGCCTCGGCCTCCGCCCCGGCATGCTCGGAATCCGCCTCGTCGGCGGCCTCCTCGTCCTCGTGCTCGTCCTCGTCGTCGTCGATGGCGCGCACCGGCAGGATCGGCGCCTCCTCGTCGCGCTCGAGCGCCTCGAGCGACGCGAACGCCGCGGCGCTCTCGTCCTCGTCGTCGTGCTCATGGGCATCGGCCGCGCCGTCCGCCGGCGCGGTGTCCTCGGCCCCGGCCTCGCCGGCGTGCCCGTGCCCGTCCCCGGTCTCCTCGATGCGCTCCTCGCGCCCGTCACGTTCTTCGTCTGCCACGATCCGTTCCTTGCCGCATCGAGCGGCGGTTCGTGGCGGAACCCGGTGATGTCCCCGCGGTCAGTGCGCAGACGGCGCAACCGCCGCGCCCGGGGGCCCCGCCTGGGGGCCGTGTCCGGGCGACGGTTGGTCCGCCGCATGCTTGCCGATCGCGAAGGTCAGTGTCACCGTCGGTTCCGCCTGGTCGCCGCCGCATCCGCACGCTCCGCTGTGGAGCGCATGTGCAGGTCCGCCACGCCGCAGGTCGGGGGTCGCTGCCGGAAGGCCAGTCGTCCCGCTTCGCACCGTGGGGCGGACCGCACCGATTCGGTGGGCGGTTCGACCCGTTGTCCTTGCTCCGCGCCGGCACGCGCCGGGCGCGCGACCCTCGATCACTCGGCCACCCATTGGCCGAACACGTCGGGGTCGAGTTTCCTCAGCTCGTCGCGCAAGGCCGTCTCGACCTGGCGCTCCGAGTCGAACGACCCCACCCGTCGGGCGAGGCGTTCGCATTGTTCCATCGTCACGGACCGGATCACGCGCTTGATGACGGGGATCTGGTCCGGAACCATGGAGAGTGTACGCAAACCCATGCCCAGCAGCAACATGGAAAACACGGGGTCTCCGGCCATCTCGCCGCACAGGCTGCAGTCGATCGGGGCGCCCCGGGCGGCCCGGACCACGGTCTTGACCAGGTAGACGACCGCCGGGTGGGCCGGCTGGTAGAGGTGGGCGACCCGCTCGTTGCCGCGGTCGACGGCCAGCGTGTACTGGACGAGGTCGTTGGTGCCGATCGAGAAGAACGCCGACTCCGCGGCGAAGGTGCGCGACATCAGCGCGGCCGACGGCACCTCGATCATCACGCCGACGGGCATCTGGCGGTCGAAGGGGATGCCCTCGTCCTCGAGCTCCTCGCCGAGGTCGGCGAGCATCAGCTTGCCCTGGCGCAGCTCCATCAGGTTGGACACCAGCGGGAACATCGTCTTCACCGGCCCGTGCGCGCTTGCGCGCAGGATGGCGCGCAGCTGCGCCTTGAACTCCGACGGCACCGCGAGCGAGTGGCGGATCGAGCGCAGCCCGAGGAACGGGTTGCGCTCGGGGTCCTCCATGCGCTCCTGCGTGTACTTGTCGGCGCCGAGGTCGCAGGTGCGGATGGTGAGCGGCCGGCCGCCGAGCAGCTCGAGCGCGCGCACGTAGGCGCGGTAGTGGTCCTCCTCGGTCGGCGGCTCGTCGCGCGTGAGCCACATGAACTCGGTGCGGTAGAGGCCGACGCCGTCGCCGCCGTTGGCGAGCACCGCACCGATCTCCTCCGGGAACTCGATGTTCCCCATGAGCTGGATGCGCACGCCGTCGCGCGTCACCGACTCGAGGCCCGAGAGCTCCATCAGCGCCTGGCGCGAGCGGCGCGAGCGTTCCTGCCGGCGGCGGTAGTCGTCGAGCGTGCGCGGGTCCGGGCGAAGGATGACCACGCCCTCGTTGCCGTCGACGATCAGCTCGTCGCCGTCCTCGATGAGCCCCACGAGCCGCTGGCAGCCCACCACCGAGGGCATGCCCATGGCGCGCGCGACGATCGAGGTGTGCCCGGTGCGCCCGCCGAGGTCGGTCAGGATGCCGACCACCTTCTGGCGATCGAGCGCGGCCGCCTGGCTGGGGGTCAGCTCGTGCGCCACGATCACGGAGCCCTCGGGCAGGTGCGCGAGTCGGTCCTCCTGCTCGCCCATCAGCGAGTCCAGCACGCGGCGCTCCAGGTCGAGGACGTCGTTGGCCTTCTGCTCGAAGACCTCGTTGCCCATCCGCTTGAACTGCCCGACCAGCACGCGGAACTGCTCGGCGACCGCGAGCTCCGCGGTGGCGCGCCCGTTCTCGATGCGCCGCTGGATGGCCGAGACCAGCGCGCGGTCGCGCAGCAGGCCGGCGTGGAACTCGAAGATCTTGGCGGGCTCCTCGCCGAGCTCGAAGCGCGTGCGCTCGCGCAGCTCGACGATCTGCCGTCCGGCGTCGTCGAGGGCCTCGCGCAGCCGCACGACCTGCCCCTCGACCTCGGACTCCGCGATGGTGCGGTGCGGGACCACCTGCTCGGCGGTGCCCACCAGGAATGCGCGCCCGACCACGATGCCGGGGCTGACGGCGATGCCCTTGATTCTTTCCATGTGCGGTCGCGGCCGTTGCGCCCGGGTCGGCGTGCCGCGCCCCAAGCGCGTCAGGCCATGCGGAGCGGTGCCAGGAGGTGCAGGCTAGGCCACCTCCCGCGCCGCGCAAGCCGCGCATAAAGGCAGCGCGCCCGTCACGGGGACGGGCGCGCGAATGCCGATCGAGCCGCAGGGCCCGGCCTTACGCCTTCTTGCCGTCCTCCGTCACCTCGTACTCCGCATCGATGACGTCATCCTTGCGCCCGCCCTCCGGCGCCGCGCCGCTGCCGCCCTCGGCCGCGCCCGCCTGCGCACCGGCCGCCTGCTGCAGCTCGCCGGCCGCGTTCATCAGGTTGTTGAGCGCGGCCTCGATGGCGGCCTTGTCGTCGCCCTTGAGGCGGTCCTCCAGGTTGGACACCGCGCCCTCGAGCTTGGTGCGCACGTCCTGCGGGACCTTGGCGCCCATCTCCTCGAGCTGCTTCTTCACCTGGTAGGCCACCTGCTCGGCGCGGTTCTTGGTGTCGATGAGCTCGCGCCGGACCGTGTCGGCGGCCGCGTGCTCCTCGGCGTCCTTGCGCATGCGCTCGACCTCGTCCTTGGACAGGCCGCTCGAGCCGGTGATCTTGATCTCCTGCGCCTTGCCGGTGGCCTTGTCGGTGGCCTTGACGCTCAGGATGCCGTTCTGGTCGAGCGAGAACTCGACCTCGACCTGCGGCACGCCGCGCGGGGCGGGGGCGATGCCCTGGAGGTCGAACTTGCCGAGGACGCGGTTGTCCGCGGCCATCTGGCGCTCGCCCTGCAGGACCACGATGGTCACCGCGTTCTGGTTGTCCTGCGCGGTCGAGAAGATCTCCTTCTTCGACGTCGGGATGGTGGTGTTGCGCGGGATCAGCGTGGTCATCACGCCGCCGAGCGTCTCGACGCCCAGCGAGAGCGGCGTCACGTCGAGCAGCACGACGTTCTTCACGTCGCCCATCAGGACGCCGCCCTGGATGGCCGCACCGATGGCCACGACCTCGTCCGGGTTGATGCTCTTGTCGAGGTTGTCGGTTCGGAAGATCTTCTTCGCGAGGTCCTGCACCTTGGGGATGCGGATCGAGCCGCCCACCATGACCACCTCGCCGATGTCCGACGGCTTGAGCTTGGCGTCCGCGAGGGCCTTCTCGCACGGGGCGGCGAGGCGCTCGAAGAGGTCCTTGCACATGTCCTCGAACTTCGCGCGGCTGATCGTGACCTGCAGGTGCTTCGGGCCGTTCTGGTCGGCGGTGATGAAGGGCAGGTTGACCGTGGTCTCCATCTGGGTGGAAAGCTCGATCTTCGCCTTCTCGGCGGCCTCCTTGAGCCGCTGCAGGGCCATCGCGTCCTTGCGGACGTCGATGCCCTCCTTCCTGCGGAAGTCCTCGGCCAGGAAGTCGATCAGCTTCTGGTCGAAGTCGTCGCCGCCGAGGTGCGTGTCGCCGTTGGTGGCGAGCACCTCGAAGACGCCCTCCCCGATGTCGAGGATCGACACGTCGAAGGTGCCGCCGCCGAGGTCGAAGACCGCGATCTTGGCGTTGGTCTTCTTCTCCAGGCCGTAGGCCAGGGCAGCCGCGGTCGGCTCGTTGATGATGCGCTCGACCTTGAGGCCGGCGATCTCGCCGGCGTCCTTGGTCGCCTGGCGCTGCGCGTCGTTGAAGTAGGCCGGCACGGTGATGACCGCGCGCTCGACCTTTTCCCCGAGGTACTCCTCGGCCTGGCGCTTGAGATCGGCCAGGATCATGGCCGAGATCTCCGGCGGCGTGTAGTCCTTGCCGCGGATGCCGACCTTGACCAGTTCCTCGGGGGCGCCCTTCACCTCGTAGGGCACCAGCTTCTCCTCGTGGCCGACCTCGCTGTGGCGGCGGCCCATGAAGCGCTTGATGCTGAAGACGGTGTTCTTCGGGTTGGTGATCTGCTGGTGCTTGGCGGGCTGGCCGACGAGGCGCTCGCCCTTCTCGGTGAAGCCCACCACCGAGGGGGTGGTGCGGCCGCCGAGGGAGTTGATGATGACCTTGGGCTGGGCACCTTCCATGACGGCCACCACGCTGTTGGTGGTGCCGAGGTCGATGCCGATGATCGGGGACTTGTTGCTCATGCCCAAGGAGATGCAACCTGCGTGCCAGCGTCCGGGGCGTCCGCGGCCCGCCCCGCCTGCCGACCCGGGGGCCATGCGGCGCGCGCGGCGACCCCCGCCTGCCGTTCTGGCAGCGGGAGGCTGGGGCCGCCGTCGATATCCTCGCGCGCCCGCAATGCCGACGAACGACGTCAATGCCCGGATGCCCGACCTGCGCCGGGCGATCGATGCGGTGGCGGCTGCCATGCCGCTCGTTCGGCTGATGGGTGCCACGCTCCGCGACGTGCCGCCGGTCGAGAAGGGGGACGGCTCCCCGGTCACGGCGGCGGACTTCGCCGCGCAGGCGGTGGTGGTCGACGTGCTGCGGCGCACCTCGCCGGATGGCCGCGTGCCGCTCGTCGGCGAGGAATCCGCCGCGGGGCTGGCGTCTGCCCGCCGGCCCGACGTCGAGCGACTGGTGGTCGATGCCGTGCGCGCAACGCTCGGCTGGCGCGACCGGGCCGCGGCGATCGCGGCGGTCGACGGCGACGCGCCGCGCGCGGGCGAGCCGTTCTGGACCGTCGATCCGATCGACGGGACGAAGGGGTTCGTGCTCGGCGAGCAGTGCTCGGTGTGCCTGGCGCTGATCGAGGGGGCGCGTGCCGCGGTGGGCGCGATCGGCTGCCCGCGCATGGGCCCGGCCGGTGACCTCGGCGTGCACCTCGGTGGCCCCGGCGCGCTCTATGCGGCCGCCGCAGGCGTCGGTGCGTTCGAGCTCGATGGTGCGCGCCGCGTGCTGCGCCGGCTGGTGCAGGCGGAGTGGCGCGCCACCAGCCTGCGCTGGGCGCGTTCGCACAACCGAAGCGCGGTGCCGGCGCCCTCGCGGCTGGAGCGGCGCCTGGCGGCGCTCGCGCCGATCGACGAGACGCGCCTGGACAGCCAGTGCAAGTACGCCTTCGCTGCGCGCGGCGACGCCGACCTGGTGCTGCGCATGCCTCGCGCCGTGGGCGTCCACGAGAGCATCTGGGACCACGCGCCCGGCGCGGTGATCGCCGCCGAGGCCGGGCTCACCGTGCTCGACGCCGAGGGCGCGCCGCTCGACTTCTCGACCGGTGCGCAGATGCGCGCCAACCGCGGCATCGTCTGCGCCGCCCCGGGCCTCGCGCCTGCCGTGATCGATGCCATCCGCGCCGTGCGGCGCGAGGAGGATTCGCCGTGATGCATGCTCGCTGGCCGGGCCCCCTTGGGCAGGCCGTGACCGGGATCGCCTGGCCCGTCCTCGGACTCTCGCTGTCGGGGATCGGGGCGTGGCTCGCGGTGATGGTGGTGCGGGACCGCTTCACGCTCACGCAGCTCCTCTTCTGGGTGCCGGCTGCCTCGGTGCTCGTCGCGTGCGGCGTGGCCGCGCTCTCGGCGTGGGCGCTTCCGCTCAAGCCGCGCACGCGGCAGGTGGTTGCGGGCATCCTGGGGCTCGCGACGCTCGTCTCCGGATACCGGTTCCTCCGCTACGACGTGGGCTGGGCGCTCGGCGAGTTCGATGACGCCGCCGGCGCGCTCACGGTGATGCACTGGAACACGCGCTCGGCGAACCACTGGAGCCACGGCTACGACGGCGTGGACCGCTTCTGCGGCGCGCTCGCGCGAACGATGCCGGCGGCCGACATCGCCGTGATCTCCGGGCCGGGGGACATGCTGCTCCCGGCCAACCGGACCAAGTGGCTGCCCTCGTCGCACCAGCTGCGAGGCGTCGGGCCCTTTGCGCTGGTGTCGCGCCTGCCGATCGTGTCGGCCGAGGTGCTCGCCCTCGAGAAGCCCCCGGGGATGGACGAGATCTCGGTCGCCTGGGTCGAGCTCGATGCGGGGAAGGGCGCCCCCGTGCGCATCCTGGTGCTCGACCTGCCGTCGAACCCGCGCCTGCCGCGCATCCGCGTGGCCAACGCGCTCGAGGCGATCCTCGAACGGGTGCTCGCCGACCGCGTGCCGGACATGGTGGTCGGGGACACCAACTGCACCCCGGGCAGCGTGGTGCTGAGCCGCGCGACGCTCGGGCTGGGCGCCGCGCCGCCCTGGCGCGCGTACGGATGGCTGTGCACGTTCGAGCGGCGGCTGCCGCTCCTCAAGATCGACGCGATGGTCGCAGGCAACGGGCTCGCCTGGAAGGCCTACGAGACGATGAACCTGGGAATCGGCGAGCACCGCGCGCAGCGCGGGCGCTTCGAGCTCGTCCGCTGACCCGCGCGGTCAGTCGGCCTTCGGGTCGCTGAGGCGGTCCCAGATCTCCCGGTAGAGCGACGTGGTGGACGCACCGGAGATGTCCGGGTTCTCCGGCAGCCCGCGCTCGAGCTCGTTGCGCTCGTCGGCCCACCACTCGACGGACAGGTCGCCGAACATCCGGTTCAGGCCGTTCCCGTGGTTGAAGTCGGAGCGGGAGCGCAGGCCGTCGGTGAGGAGCACGACGTCGCGTCCGTCGTTCAGCGTGATCCGACGGAAGCGCGGGTCGTTGGCGTCGTACTGGTACGTGAGGTGCCCGGAGTAGTGGTAGTTGGTGTAGATCTGGATCTTCGCGCCGCTGCCGTAGGCGCCTGCGTAGCGCTCGTAGGAGTGCTCGCCGCGGTGGCTGCCGCAGTGCAGGCACCGGCACTGGCCTGCGCCGATGAATCCGTCGCGCACCAGGAGCCCCACTCCGTCCCACCCGCGCTCGGGATCCTCGGCACCGGTCAACATGCGTGCCGCCATCAGTTCCTGCGGGCGCAGGCTGGCGGGCTCGACGTTGCGGCTGTGCGGCACTTCCTGGTCATGGGTCAGCCCCCAGGCGCCGAGTGCCACGCCGATCTGGTGCATGTTGGACGAGCATGCGAGCCGGTTGGCCTGTTCGCGGGTGGCGCGGAGCGACGGGAGCAGGATCCCGCAGAGGACCGAGATCACCCCGAGGCAGACGATCAGCTCGACGACCGTGAAGCCGCGATGCGGCGCATCGGCCTGCCACGACGGGGATGGCGCAACCGGGGGTCGGCCCATGGGTCGAGTCTTCGCGGACGGGAGGCCGGAACTTCACGGCCCCTGAACGGTCATAGGATGCCACGATTGACTGGAACCTCAAGGGGGGTTCCGGACGAATTTCCCCGATTTGGCCCCGCCGGCCCCGGAAGTCCGATGCATGCTTATGAGTCGGCGGGCCCTTTCGGCGCATGCCGGCGGCCGCGACGACGACCCGTATGGACGCAAGCGACCGCCAGGACTGGATGCTCATGCAGCGCGTCGGGCACGGCGACGAGGCCGCCATGTCCGAGCTGTACGACCGCTTCGTCGGGCTGGTGTACAAGGCGTCCCGACAGGTGCTTGCGTCGCGCGCCGAGAGCGAGGATGCGGTGCAGGAGACGTTCGTGCGGCTCTGGCAGACGGCCGACCGATTCGACCCGAACCGTGCCAAGCTCGTGACCTGGGTGATGCTGATCACCCGGCGCCACCTGATCGACCGGCTGCGCCGCAAGGGGGCGCGGCCCGAGCAGCTGGGGCTTGATTCCGCCGTGGATTTCCTCGGCCCCTCGATCCCGGCGCCGACCGACGTCGGCGGGGAGCACGACGTCGAGATCCTGCGTCGCCGCGTGGCGGAACTGCCGGAACTGCAGCGGGTGGTCATCGAGCGCACCTACATCCAGGGCTTCACCCTGCGCGAGGTGAGCGAGCAGCTCGGCGCACCCCTCGGGACGATCAAGAGTGCCTTGAGCCGGGGCTTGGCCCGGCTGCGGGACCGGATGGGGACCAATAACAAAATGTCCGGGTCGGAGCCGACGGGTTGATGCAGCACTCGGCGCGGCCGGTGCGAATGAGCAGGAAGGAGTCGAACGCTGATGCAGTTCCATGATGGTGGTGCCCCCGCGGATCGCGCGGCTGCCGACGGCAGCCGCGGCCCGGACCTGCGTGCGCAGGCCATGCTGGATGCCCTCGGGATGCTGGACGAGGTGGATGCGGCGCAGTTCGACCGAGCCTTCCACGACGCGCCGCCCTCGGTGCAGTCGGAACTCCGCGCGCTCCAGGCCGAGGTGGCCGCGGACCCGGCGTTCCTGTCGGCGTCGGACGAGCTGCCCCCGGCCGACCTGAAGGTGCGCACGCTGGCGCGGGTCATGACCGAGGTGGACCGCCAGGAGGCGGACTTCGCCCCGATCGCCCACATCGGCCGGACCGCCACGCGCGGCACGCGCCGGTCGGTCAGCTCGATCGATGCCAACGACCTCGTGCAGCAGGCGATGGACCTCGCCGTCGCGCGCTCCGACTCGGACCGGTTCGCACGCAGTTCGCGCGTCTGGCGTGCGGCTGCATTCGCGCTGATGGCCGCGTTGGTCGCGGCGCTCGTCTTCCAGGTGTCGACGCAGAGCCTGGCCGCCCGCATCACCGAGTATGCGCTCGGCGCGGCGAGCCCGCGGCAGATCTTCGACACGCTCGACCACCCCGGCGCGCTCTCGCGCATGGAGCGCGCGGTCTTCCACCGCGGGCTGTCCGCCGGCACGGGTGCCGGCGGCACGGTGACTCTTGCGGTCGACGGTGCCGCGCGCAAGGTCTTCGCGGTCGGCCTCGGCCTGCAGGTCGGCGGCCAGTACACGCTCCGGCTGCGTTCCGAGGGCGGGGCATCCCGCGACCTGGTGACCTTCGTCGCGCAGCGTTCCGTCTGGTCGGTCGAGTTCGACGCCGGCGACGAGCTGATCCGCGGCCTGGGCTCGGGCGAGCTCGAGCTCGTCGACGAGCGCGGCCAGGTCATCCTGCGCAGCTGAACGTCAGCCGGCCTGCCGGCTCCACTCGAATTCGAGCGGCTCCAGCTCCTGCTGGAGCCGTTCCCGTTCCTGGGTCAGCTGCTTCGACCGCTTCGCGTCGGCGCAGACCTTCGGGTCAAGCAGCGACCCGTCGATCTCGCGCGTGCGGCGCTCGATCTCGGTGATGCGCGCCTCGATCTGCTCGACGGTCATCGCGGGCCTGGCGCCGCCCCTGCCGCCGCCGGACGGAGCCCCCGCGGGCTTCGCGCCGGGCGACGCGGCCGCGGCCTTCGGCGCCTGCGTGGCCGGCTTCGCGTTGCCCGCCTTGCGCGCCGCCGCGGCGCGCTCGCCCGCGGCGCGCGCAGTGCGCTCCTCGGCCTCCTTGGCCTCCCACTCGTCCCAGTTGCCGTCGAACAGCCGCGCGCCGCCGTTGCCGTCCAGGATCACCAGCCGGTCGCAGCACGAGGCGAGCAGCGCGCGGTCGTGGCTGATGAGGATCAGCGCGCCGTCGTAGCCGCCGTCCTCGGGATCCGTCGCGATCGCCGCCTCCAGACGCTCGGCGCTCGGGATGTCGAGGTGGTTCGTCGGCTCGTCGAGGACGATCAGGTTGTTGGCCGCGCTCACCAGCCCCGCGATCACCATGCGCCCGCGCTCGCCGCCCGAGAGGTTGCCGACGCACTTCTCCTGCTCGCTGCCTGAGAAGAGGAACGCGCCCGCCAGGTTGCGCGCCTGCTGCTCGCTCGCGCGCAGCCCGCCCTCGTTGGAGGCGATCACCCGCTGCAGGTACTCCCAGACCGTGAGCATCGGGTCGATGTGCTCCTGGGTCTGTCGGAAGTAGCCCACCTTGATCTGCGGGCTCACCTTCACCTCGCCCGCGTCCGGGGCCAGGTCGCCGAGCAGCGCCCGCACCAGCGTGGTCTTGCCGGCGCCGTTGGGGCCGACGATCCCGATCCGGTCCATCGGCTTGATGGCGAGCTCGAGGCCGCTGAAGAGCGTCCGGTCGCCGTAGGACTTCGCGATGCCCTCGCACCGCAGCACGTGGTCGCCGACGCGCGGCGCCTTCGGCAGCTCCAGGCGCATCACCTCGAGCTCGGCCTGGTGCTCGACCAGCTCGTCCTGCTTGAAGCGCTCCAGGCGCGTGGCGCGGCCCCGCGCCTGCTTCGCGCGCTGGCCCGCCTTGTAGCGCATGATGTACTGCTCCTCGGCGCGGATCTTGTCGAGCTGCTTCTCGTGGTTTCGCTGGCTGGTGAGCATGCGCTCGCGGCGCAGGCCGATGAAGTCCGCGTAGTTGCCGGGGTACTCGCGGATGCGGCCCTGGTCGACCTCGATGATGCGGTGCACCACGTGGTCGAGCAGCCGGCGGTCGTGGCTCACCAGGACCACGGCGCCCGGGTACTCCTCGCCGAGGAAGTGCTCGAGCCAGCGCCGGCCCTCGATGTCGAGGTGGTTGGTCGGCTCGTCGAGGAGCAGGAGGTCCGGCTGCTCGAGCAGCAGCCGCGCGAGCCCCACGCGCGCGCGCTGGCCGCCGGACATCTTGCTGACCAGGATGCCGAACTGGTCGTCGGTGAAGCCGAGGCCGTGGAGCGTCTCGTCGATGCGGTGGTCGATCGCGTAGCCGCCGGCCCGCTCCATCTCCTCCTCGACCTTCGCCTGGCGCTTCAGGAGCGCGTCGATGTCGGCGTCGGGCGCGGCCATCTCCTCGTAGAGGGCCTCCATCTCGCGGTGGAGCTGGTCGAGGCGCTCGAAGGCGCGGCCCGCGGCGTGGCGCAGCGTGTCGGTGGGCTCGAGCCGCGGGTCCTGCGACAGGTAGCCCACGCGCGTGCCGCGCGCGAGCGAGACCGTGCCGAAGTCCGGCTGCCACATGCCCGCGATCAGCTTCATGAGCGTGCTCTTGCCGCCGCCGTTTCGGCCCACGAGGCCCACCTTCTCGCCGGGCTCGATGGACACGGTGGCGCCGTCGAGCACGATGTTCGTGCCGAAGCCGTGGCGGACGTTGGAGACGGAGGCGATGGGCATGCGCGGGGCGGGAAAGGGTACGCGAGGCGGCGGGCGGCCACGCGCGGGCCGTGGCCAAGCGCGCCGCCGCGCGCCCGATAGGCTCCGGCGCATGCCGTGGCTTCGGTCGAGGTTCCTCCGCCCGCGCGGGCTGGTGCTCACGGTGACCATCATCGTCGCCGCGACGCTCATTTGGCGCGGTGCACAGGTGCAGCGTGCGGCCGACGTGCAGGCGGTCGCGGCATGGACGGCTGACTCGGTGCGTGCGGTGGCGCACGACCTCGACGCCGTGCCGGCGCTCGGCGGCACCGAGCCGGTGGTGGTGCGCGCGATCTCGGCGTGGATGCGCGAGGCCGCGCCGCCCGGCATCGCCGCCGACGTGCGCGTCGACGTGGTGCCGCTCGGGGGTGCGCTCCTGGGCGGCGGCGGCGGCGACGCGACGCACCGCGCGACGGTCGAGGTGCGCGGGAAGCGTGCGGAACTCGATGTGCGCTGGACGCGGGGCGAGGGCGGTGCCGCGGGGCGGGGAACGGTGACGGCGTTCAGACGGCAGGATGCCGTGCCGATGCCGTGACCGTCAGCCGGGGCATGCGCCCCAGGCACCCAGCAGGATGCCGAGGTCGTTGCCGTCCACGGCGCCGTCCTGGTTCAGGTCCTCGGCCTCGCCCGGGCCGGCGGGTCCCCACGCGGCCCGCAGGATGCCGAGGGCGTTGCCGTCGACGGCGCCGTCGCCGTTGAAGTCCGCGGGGCAGGAAGCGGGCGCGGCGTCGAGGATGGTGACCGCGAACTGCGCGATCTGCGTGCAGGTGTTCGGGCCGAAAGCGAAGAGGCTCCACGACGTCCCGTTGAAGAACGAGGCGTTGTTGGTGTAGAAGCCGACGGTCTGCGCGCTGCACGTGCCGACCTGGAATCCGAACGACCCCTGGAACGCGTAGTTGCGGCACTTCACCGACCAGCCCACGTTGTTGAAGCCGCCGGCGGTCATCACGGAGGGGAGCGGGATGTCGATCGTGAAGAAGGTGGCGGATGCGCCGTCGGTCGACGGCAGCTCGACGCCGGTGATCACCGTGCTGTAGAGCACCGTGCCGGGCCCGAAGACGAGTCCCGACGGGTCGCCGTTGTTGATCGTGATCTCGAGGTCGGTCGAGCCCGCGGCCGCGGGGGTGCCGAGCGAGTACGTGGCCAGGTGCATCGTGATCGACCCGAGCGCCACCGGCGGGGCGTCCGGACCGCCAAGCCAGCCGCTGTCGCCGTACTTGACCGTGGCGGCATTGCCCGCGTTGAAGGGCGCGAAGAAGCCGTTGTCGCCCGCGGTTGCAAACACGACGTTCTGCGCGTGCGCGGCGGTGGCGGCGAGGAGCGCTGAGAGCGGGGCAAGGTGGATGCGCATGCTGGGATGCCTCTGGATCGTCTGTTATCGCCCACGGTCGATCGGGCGGGCCGGTGTCGGGAGTATTGCCCGGATCCGGGGCATGTCGACTTGACCTTTTCGTCATTTGGCGCACATTCGTTGGCGGCCTGCGTTCCCCCGTCGGCCGCTTCCCTTCGCTTCCAGGAGTTCCCATGCCCAAGAACGACCCCTCTGTGAGCCCCGCCGCTCGCGCCGCCTACGCCACCGCCGCCGCTGCCGCGGCCGCCGCCGGTGCACAGGCAGGCATCGTGTATTCCGGCGCGCAGGACATCTCCATCAGCCAGTTCAGCTCGCTGAACCTGAACCTCGACGGCGATGCCTACGGGGATGTGCTGCTCAAGAACTACGTGTTCGGGGGCACCAACTACCAGGGTGCTGCCGTCAACTTCGCGCCCGGCAAGCTCGTGTCGTTCGCCTCGGGCGGGCTCAGCTACGTCTCCGCGCTCAGCGCAGGCTTCTCGATCAACGCCTCCTCCGTCGGGCCGTCCTTCTTCGGCTCGATGGCCTACGGCAACGCCAACCCGAACGCGCAGTTCCGGAACGCGTCGAACGCGTTCATCGGCCTGTCGTTCCTCACCGGCGCCGGCACCCGCTTCGGCTGGGTGCGCGTGAGCGTGAACAACACGGCCGGCACCTTCACGGTGCATGACTGGGCGTACGAGAACTCGGGCGCCGGCATCGTGGCGGGTGCCATCCCGGCGCCCGGCGCGCTCGGCCTCTTCGCGGCCGGAGCCTCGGGCCTCGGCCTGCTGCGCGGCCGCAAGCGCGCCGCCTGAGCCGCCGTGCATCGAACGACATCGTCTCGTCGCGCCGCGTGGATTCCATGGATCCGCGCGTCGTCTTCCTTCGCCCACGCGTAGCCTGAGGCTTCATGGAGATCGCGCGCTCCGCGGACCCGCGCCTGCCGCGCCGGATCCTGCTGGTCGGCTGGGATGCCGCCGACTGGCAGCTGATCCGGCCGCTCGTCGATGCCGGCCTCATGCCGACGCTGGCGACCCTGCTCGGCCGTGGTTCGTGCGGCACGCTCGCCACCACCCGCCCGATCCTCTCGCCCATCCTGTGGAACACGATCGCCACCGGCCGCCGTGCCGATGCCCATGGCGTGCTTGGCTTCACCGAGCCGGTGCCCGACGGCCCGGGCGTCCGGCCCACCGCGAGCACGAGCCGCCGATGCAAGGCGATCTGGAACATCATGACGCAGTGCGGCCTTCGTGCAAACGTGGTGGGGTGGTACGCGTCCCATCCCGCGGAGCCGATCGCCGGGGCAATGGTCTCTAACCAGATCGAGTTCCTCGGCGCCGACGATGCGCCGGGCGCCCCGCTCGTCCCGGGAGCGGTCCACCCGCCGGAACTCGAGGCGGAGATGGCGGAGTGCCGGGTCCATCCTTCCGAGGTCGACGCATCGGCGATCCTGCCGTTCGTCCCGGATGCCGCGGCGGTGAGCGCGCGCGAGGGGAACCGGCTCGGCAAGCTCGTGCAGATGATCGCGCAGACCGCTTCGGTGCATGCCATGGCCACGCGGCTCATGGAGCGGGGCGACTGGGACCTGACGGCCGTCTACTACGAGGGGATCGACCGCTTCGGCCACGAGTTCATGGAGTTCCACCCGCCGAGGATGGAGCAGGTCGACGAGCGCGACTTCGCCGCGTACCGCCACTGCATGGCGGGCATCTACCGCTTCCACGACATGATGCTCGAGACGCTCGTCTCCCTCGCCGGGCCGGACACGGCGGTGATCGTGGCGAGCGACCACGGCTACTGGAACGACCACCGCCGGCCCGACCCGCGCCCGGGCAAGGCCGGCCCCGTCGATTGGCACCGGCCGTACGGCGTGTTCGCGGCGGCCGGCCCGGGGATCCGCACGGGCGCGCAGGCGCACGGCGCGACCATCCTGGACATCGCGCCGACCGTGCTCGCGCTGCTCGGGCTCCCGGCCGGCAGCGACATGCCGGGCCGCGTGCTCTCGGAGGCGCTTGCCGACGTGCCCGTGGCTCCGCGCATTCCCTCGTGGGAGTCGGTGCCCGGCGAGTGCGGCATGCATCCCGCCGAGCGCCGCGTCGATCCCGAAGAGGCGCGTGCCGCGCTGCAGCAGCTCGTCGACCTCGGCTACATCGCGCCGCTCGCGGCGGATGACGAGGCCGCCCGGCGCGACACCGCCGACTCGAACCGCATCCAGCTGGCGCAGTCACATGCCGATGCCGGCCAGCACGCGCGCGCGCTGGAGGTGCTTGCCGGGCTCGAGGGCCCTTTGGCGGCAACCGATGCCGTGCGGGTCGTTCGCGCACACTCGCTCGCCGCGGCGGGCGACCTGTCCTCCGCGGCGGCAGAGCTCGACGCGCTGCGCGACGTCGGGCGCGATGCTCCCGGTGCACGGGTGCTGCGGGCGCAGCTGGCGCTCGGCGCGGGCGATGCCGGAAGGGCGGTGTCGATCCTGCGTTCGCTCGCGTCCGGGGCGTCTCCGCCGGCGGGGATCCACGCGATGCTCGGTCGCGCGCTCGCGGCGGCAGGCCGTGACGCGGACGCCGAGGATGAGCTGCGACGCGCGCTTGACGAGGAGCCGCAGGATGCCGGAACGATCGCGCAGCTCGCCGAGCTGCGCCTGCGCTCGGGCGACCCGGCCGGGGCGCTCGAGCTGGGACTGCGGTCGGCCGGGCTCGACATGCGCCAGCCGGGGGTGCACATGACGATCGGCCGCGCGTTCCTTGCCCTCGGCGCGGCGGGCGAGGCGGTCAATGCCTTCGCCGCCTGCGTGGCGCAGGCACCCGCGTGGCCCGGTGCGCACGAGTCGCTCGCCGAGGCGCGACGGGCCGCCGGGCAGGGGGCGTGAGGTGGGCGTCCGGCGCCGCGCGCTCCTTGTGGGACTCGACGGCGCCGACTGGCAGGTGCTCTCGCCGCGCATCGATGGCGGCGACATGCCCGTGCTCGCCGCGCTGGTCGACCGCGGGGCAAGCGGCCGCCTCATGCCGCTCGATCCGTCGGGGGGCGCCGTGGGATGGGCCACCATCCTGACGGGCGCGCCCGCGTGGCGCCACGGCGTGCTGGCAGAGCACGTGCCGCTCGCCGACGGAACGGGAACACGGCCCACGTCTGCCGCGGACCGCGCGTACGAGACGGTGTGGGAGTCGGCGGCGGCGGCGGGACGGGCGACCGCGACCTGCGGCTGGGACGCGGCGATCGAGGCGGGCGCGGTGCCGGCCTGGGCCGAGGAGATCGCGGCGCGCGCTCCCGTGCAGGAGGGTGCGCTCGTCGGCATCCTGCGGTCCGCGGCCGCATCGTTCGAGGCGGAGGCGCGTGCGGCGGAGTCCGCGTGCATCCCGGGTGACTGGGAGTGTGCGTGCGTCCGCAGCACATGGTTCGGCGTGCTGGTCCGGGAGTTCGTCCGGTTCGCCCCGCCGGCGGGCCCGGGCGTGCCCGCAGCGCGCGCCGAGGCCTTCGGCGGCGTCGTGGCGTCGGCGTGCCGAGCGCTGGACGGGTGGATTGCGCGGCTGGTCGCCGCGGCGGGCGAGGAGGCGACGGTCCTGGTCGTCGGCGAGCAGGGAATCGACCTCGGGCGCTGGCGTTCACCCGCGGCGCTCCTCGACGGCGCGCGGCCCACCGGCGCCCGCGCATGGCCGTCGGTGCTGGTGGTCTTTGGTCCCGGCGTGCCGCGTGACTCGCTCCGCTTCGGCACCGTGTCGACGGACGTCGCGGGCATCGTGCGTTCGGCGCTCGGGCTCTTCGGATCCCCCGCGGCGCCGCCCGGGCGTCCGGCATTGCCGTCGGTGCCCGCGGCGTGCATGACCGAAGCGGTGCTTGACGTGGTGCAGGCGCGCGACCGGGCCTTCGCCATCTCGGCGGCCATGACCGGCGAGCGCGATGCCGCGATCGAGGCCGCGCGCCGCGCCGCCGCGCGCCGGCCGGGCGACGTGGCGGACTCCTTGCTGCTCGCCGAGCTGCTCCTCGGCGCGGATCGCGCCGGCGAGGCGATCGATGTCCTCGAAGCCTGCCGGACCGCGCCTCGCGCGCGGGCGGCGGACGGCGCGGGGGAATCATGGGCGCTCCGGCTGGGTCGGTCGCGGGCGCTCGCCGCGGCGGGGCGGGGCATCGAGGCGCTGGCGGAGGCCGATGCGGCGGCGGCTGCGGGTGCGCCGGCGTCCGAACTCGGCGTGGCGCGCGCACTGGCATCGGAGGCGATCGGGGACTGGGCGTCGAGCGAGCGTGCGGCGTGCGAGGTGATCGGCGCCGACGAGTCGTGCCGGCCCGCGCACGTGGTGCTGGCGCGCGCCCTCTTCCGGCAGGAGCGCTACGCCGATGCCGCTCGTGCGGCGCGCCAGGCGCTCGGACTTGGATGGGCCGACCCGGCGATGCACCTCCTGCTCGGGACCTCGCTTGCGGCCGATCGCCGGCCAGGTGAGGCGATCGCGGCGCTCGGCGAGTGCCTGCGGGTGAGTCCCGAGCACCCCGCGGCGCTGCGCCGGCTGGCGGCGGTGCATGCGAGGCAGCTCGGCGACGTCGCCGCGGCGGAGGGATTCATCGCACGTGCGCTGGCGGCCGAGCGCGGGGCGCGCGGCGGACCGGCCCAGGGACGCGGCTAGCCTGCGCCGATGCTCGACGCCTGGCTCGACGGTTCGTTCGTCCCGATGCCGGAGGCCCGCATCTCGGCCTTCGACGCGGGGTTCCAGCACGGCATGGGCCTCTTCGAGACCATGGCCG
>VEQS01000246.1 GCA_018883105.1 Phycisphaerales bacterium | reverse complement strand
CCACCAGAGCGATGACGAGGAGCGCGCGCATCCATCCGCTCGTGAGCACTCGGGCGATCGGCTCGCTCCAGCGAGGCTCCAGGGTGAAGCTCGACTGCGCCCCGAAGTGCCGGCGGAGGGCCGTCTCGTCGGCGATCTCGGCACGGGCCAGGCCGAGCGCGACCGCCTCGGCGGCCCGGAGCGTCAGCAGTTCCTCGGCACCATCGATTCGGCTGACGAGCCGCAGCCGTTCGCGATCCGCCGGCCCCAGCGGAGCGCGGCCCGGCGCGAAGCGCTGCGCGGCGTCATCGTCACCGGTGGCGGCGGGGCGTCGCAGCGCGTCGGTGACCCAGGCGAGAACGGCCGGCCCGCCATTGGGTCGGGCCGAGGCGCTCGCGCGCGGCGGCTCCTGATCGAACACGGCCTGGTACTCCTCGGCGTCGACGAGGAAGCGCTCGCCACGCGCCGGATCCTCGAGCAGCCACAGTTCGAGCGGCGCGCTGATGAAGGCCCGGCAGAGTCGCTCGTCGTGGCCGTTGCGCCGCGCGCTGTCCGTGACTTCCGACAGCAGGGGCGCCTCGAGCTTCGCTCGTTCCGTCGGCTCCAGACTCTGCAGGCCCCCGAGCATGGAGACACGGATCGGCGCGGCGTCACCCAGGACCGCATCGGGCGTCACGATGATCTCCCGGCAGGCGAGCGCGGTGATCGCTCCCGCGGAGAACGCCTGCGGCCGGATCCACGCCACCGTGTTGGGCGGAAACGATCCCTTGATCCGTCGGCACAGTTCCAGCGTCGAGAGCATCTCGCCACCCGGCGTGTCGAGGTCGATGACGATCGCGTCGGCACCCGCATCGGTGGCTCGGCGGGCGCGCGCGGTCAGGCTCTCCACCGTGATCGCGTCGATCTCGCCGCGCACCGGGAGCACGGCGACCACTCGGGCGGCCCGGCTTGGCGGCACGGCAGGTGGCGTGACGCTGCCGAGCGTGAGGGCGAACAGGCAAGCCAGCAGGAGCATGCGCACACTGTATCCGTGCAACGAACAGGGGCCGACGACGCGCGGTCGCCGGCCCCTGTGTGGTCCGAATCGGGAGTGACTCAGTCGTACAGCATGGCCGAGGTGGTCGGCACGGCGCCACGCGGGCGACCGTTCACGGTGGTCGACTGCAGCTGCGGGATCACGCAGAGCCAGGAGTCGGTCTGGCCCTTGGTGTCATCCTCGCGGAAGATGTTGTCCCAGGTGAAGCCGGCACCCGCGGTGCGCGCGCACTCTTCCGCGTTGACGGCGGTGCCTGCACCCGCACGGATGTTCGCCCGCACGCACGTCGGGGTCGAGTTGTAGAAGCTGTTGGCGTAGTCCACGTGGTTGTCACCGAAGACGAGGTTTCCTTCCCAGGAACCCTTGGCACCGTGGATGTCCAGCGTCTTGCTGTTGCGGAAGATGGCGATGTCGCCGCCGGTCGAGCCGTCGATGCCATCCTGCACGCCACGGTTGCCGAGCACGGCCATCGTGCTCACGCCGCCGTTCTTCCACGCGCGCACGCGGCGGCTGTTGCCGACGCCCACGGTCGGGTCGGTCGGCAGCACCAGCGGCATGACGCCGTAGCTCGTGTTGGAGGCCTGCATCAGGTTCGCGCGGAAGTTGCGCGCGGCGCCATCGTCGAACACCTGCTCGCCCGGCTGGTCGCCGTCCCAGTAGATGTCCTCGGCGGGCCGGTACTGCGTGGCGTCGTAGTTCGTGCAGACCGTCACCTGCGGGCTGACCTCGGAGGGGCCCAC
>VEQS01000134.1 GCA_018883105.1 Phycisphaerales bacterium | reverse complement strand
GCGTTCACGCGGTTGCCGCCCGTCGCCAGGTGCATGACCTCCACCTCGCCGCAGCCGCCGGGGAGCTCGCCGGCGCACGAACCGTCGTGCATGACCACGACGCGGTCGGCGAGCTGGAGCACTTCCTCGAGTTCGCTCGACGCGAAGAGCACCGCGGAGCCGGCCTCGGCGAGGCGGCGGATCTCGGCATGGATGTCGGCCCGGGCGCCGACGTCGACTCCCCGCGTCGGCTCGTCGAGGAGGAGCACCGCCGGGCCGACCGCGGTCCAGCGACCGACCAGCGCCTTCTGCTGGTTGCCGCCCGAGAGCGTGCCGACCGGGCGAGCCGGCTCGGCCGGACGCAGGCCGACGCGCGCGATCGCATCCCGCACGGCGGCGCGTTCGCCGGCGAGGTCGATGACTGAGGCGCCGCGACCGATCCATGCCGCCGAGACGTTGGTCGAGACGGGGTCGGGCAGGAACAGCCCGTCGCGCGCGCGATCCTCGGGGACGATGCCGATGCCGCGCGCGATGCGCACGGAGGCGGGCCCGACGAGCGGCGCGCCGTCGAGCTCGACGGTGCCGCCGTGCGGCGCGAGCCCCGCGATGGCCTCGAGGAGTTCCGTGCGGCCGCTGCCGACAAGCCCGGCGAGCGCGACGATCTCGCCGCCGCGCACCTCGAGCGAGGCCGGACGTGCTCGGCGATGGACCGACACCACGCCGCGAAGGCGAAGGCGCACGCCTCCGTGCGCCGCGCGCGGGCGCGCACCCTGCGGGCCGATCGCGCGCCCGACCATGGTGCGCTCGAGCCACGCCCGGTCGAACTCGCCCCGTGCGGCGTGTCCTGCCATCCGGCCGTCGCGGAGGACGGTCACGCGGTCGGCCAGGCGAAGCACCTCGTCGAGGTGGTGCGAGACGAAGGCGATCGCGGTGCCCCGGGACCGCAGCCCGTCGATGATCCGTTCGAGGCGTTCGACCTCGTGCGAAGAGAGGCTCGAGGTCGGCTCGTCGAGCACCAGCACGCGGGCGTCGAAGGCGAGCGCCCGGGCGATCTCGACGAGCTGGCGCTTGGCGATCGGCAATTCCTCGCAGGCAATGCCGGCGTCCTCAGGGAGCCCGACGAGGTCGAGCCACCGCCGCGCCTCGCGACGCATGCGCGCGCGGTCGAGGATGCCCCGGCGCGACGGCTCGCGGCCGAGGAAGATCGCCCCGGCAAGGTCGAGGTTCTCCGCAAGGTTGAGTTCCTGGTGGACGAGCGCGATGCCCGCCTGCTGCGCCATGCGCGGGCCACGCAGCGCGACGGGCTGCGGCGCGTCGCCCGGGCGCGCGATCTGGATCGACCCGGCGTCCGGCGCGTGCACGCCGCCGAGGATCCGCAGCAGCGTGCTCTTGCCCGCCCCGTTCTCGCCCACGACCGCATGCACCTCGCCGGCCAGGAGGTCGAGATCGACCCCCGACAGCGCCACGGCGCCGCCGTAGCGCTTGGTGAGCCCCCGGGCACGGAGGACCGCCGCGTGCGGCGCGCTCATGCGGCCCGGGCCTGCTTCACGCGGGTGCCCTGCCGGCCTTCCCGGCCTCGAGCTTCGCCTTCAGGTCCTTCCAGAACGCATCGACGGTGTCCTTGCGGATCACGCGCCCGGGGATCGAGACGATTCCGTCCTGCGGCAGCACGGACGCGTCGCCGCGGCTCAGGGCCTGCAGGATGCGCACGCTCTCGAAGCCGTACATGAACGGGTCCTGGACCACGGTGCCGAGCACGAAGCCCTCGCGGATGGCGGCGATGACGTCGGCACCCTCGTCGAAGGCGGCCAGCAGGACCTTGCCCTGCTTGCCCGACTGGCGGATCACCTCGACGGCGAGCGTCGAGTTGTATTCGAAGAGCCCGGTCATGAGCGCCAGGTCCGGGTGGCGGATCATCACGTCCTCGATGTTGGCCTTCGCCTTCGCGCGGTCGAAGGAATCCGTCCACGTGCCGACGATGGAGTAGCCCGCCTCGGCGATCGGCTTGGTGGGATCGTCGGCGCGGGACGGGTCGTTCGGGCGCCCCAGAAGTCCGTCGACGAACCCCTGCCAGCGGCGGCGCGCGTTGTCCTGCTCGAGCCGGCCGATGAAGATCGCGACCTTCCCGCCCTTGGGCAGGCCCTCGCGCGCGAGCTCGCCGCACAGACGGCCGGCCGAGTAGTTGTCCATGCCGACGTAGCAGAGCCGCGGCGACTTCGGCGCGTCCGAGTCGTTGGTGACGAGGAACGACCGCTCGGCGACGAGCGACAGCACCTCGCCCTGGTTCGTCGGGTCGATCGGGCTGACCGAGATGCCGTCGATCCCGCGGGTGACCAGGTCCTCGAGCATGCGCTTCTGGTCGCTGAGGCCCGCACCCGGGAATTCGACCGTGACCTTGCACCCGAGCTGCTTGCCGGCCGCCAGCGCGCCGGCCTTCGCGATGGTCCAGAAGTCGGCGACGCCGTTGGACACGAAGGCCACGTGCGCCGGGTTGCGCGGGCTCTTCGCGCGCTCGGCGATGCGCGCCCGCTGGGCGGCGACCAGGTCCTGGGCCGGCACGCCAGCCGTGCCCGCGGCCACCGAGGCGAGCACCAGCGCCGAGATCAGGCCGTGGATCATGCGCCGAATCGTACCGATGCGGTTCGGGCGGCCGTGCGCGGCGGCCCGCGTCCACGCCACGCGTTACCCTCGCACCCATGCCGCTCTTTGCGCAGGCCCTGGACCTGGTGGACGATCCCGCGATGGCCGAGGCGTACGTGCGCATGCACCGCGAGGTGTGGCCCGAGGTGACCGACGGGCTGCGGCGGATCGGCATCCGACGGATGCACATCTTCCGCGGCGGCACGCGGCTCTTCATGGTGGCCGAGGCGGACGAGGGCTTCGATCCGGCGCGCGACTACCAGGCATACGCCGAGGACCCGCGGACCCGGGCCTGGGACGAGCTCATGCGCCGGTACCAGCGGCCCGCGCCCTTCGCCGCGCCCGGGCAGTGGTGGACGCCGCTCGAGGCGGTGTTCGACCTCGACTGGTTCCCGCCGACGCGGGACGCCGGGCCGGGCGCGACCGCGCCGCGGGACGCGTGACGCCCGCGCTAGCCTTGCCGCCCATGATGCCGGACTTCGACCTCTCCGGCCGCGTGGCGCTGGTCACCGGCAGCAGCAAGGGCCTCGGGCGCGCGATGGCCACCGCGCTCGGCCGCGCGGGCGCGAAGGTGGCCTTCAACTACCAGAACGACCGCGCCGCGGCGGAACGCGCCTTCGAGGAGCATCGGGCGGCCGGGCTCGAGGGCGGGCTGTTCCGGGCCAACGTGGTCGACGCCGACGAGGTGCGCCACCTCTGCCGCGACGTGGCCAACCGGCTGGGGCCGATCGACATCGTCGTGGTGAACGCCACCCCCGCGCAGCACCTGAAGCCGATCGAGCACTACGACTGGGACTTCTACCAGCAGATGCTCGACTTCTTCGTCAAGAGCCCGTTCCTGCTGGCGCGTGCCACGCTGCCGCACATGAAGTCGGTCCGCCGCGGGCGCTTCATCAACATCACGAGCGAGGTGTTCGCGCGCGGCGTCGGGAACTTCAGCGCCTACGTCGCCGCCAAGGGCGCGCAGACCGGCTGGACGCGGAGCATGGCCACCGAGGTGGCGCCGTGGCAGGTCACGGTGAACGCCGTGGCGCCGGGGTGGATCCCGGTCGAGCGCCACGCCCTCGATGCGCAGGAGGACAAGGACGCCTACGAGCGCCTGATCCCGCTGGGGAAGTTCGGCGTTCCCGAGGACGTGGGCGGCGCCGTCGTCTACCTGGCGAGCGACGCCGCGCGCTTCGTCACCGGGCAGACCATCCACGTGAACGGCGGCATGACCGTCCACTGACGCACGCCGTGCCGAAGGAGCAACGATGATCCCGACCGCCGCACTCGCACTCGCCGGAGCACTCATGGCAGGAAGCGACAACATCGCGAAGGACGATGCGCCGAGCATCTCGTCGGTGGACTGGGGCACGGTGGACGGCACGACCGTCCACCTGTGGACCCTGAGGAACGGCAACGGCATGACGATGAAGGTGACCGACTACGGCACCATCATCACCGAGCTCTGGGTGCCGGACGCGAAGGGAACCGCGGTGGACGTGGTGCTCGGCCGGCCGAGCTCGGCCGACTACGTGGCGCGGACGCAGTACTTCGGCTGCACGGCAGGACGCTGCGCCAACCGCATCGCCAAGGGCGCGTTCACCATCGACGGCACGGCCTTCAAGGTCACGGCGAACAACGGCGAGAACACCCTGCACGGCGGCGCCAAGGGGTTCGACAAGGTGGTCTGGAAGGGCGTGGGCACGCTCACGACGAACGGCCCGTCGGTGACCTTCACCTACGTGAGCAAGGCCGGCGAGGAGGGATTCCCCGGCACGTGCACCGCCGAGGTGACCTACACGCTCACGATGCAGAACACGCTCGAGGTGATCATGCGCGCAGAAACCGACGCGCCGACCGTGGTGAACCTGGCGCACCACTCGTACTGGAACCTCGGGGGCCATGCGAGCGGCACCATCCTCGACCACGTGCTGACGCTGCCCGCGGACCGCTACACGCCGGTCGACGCGTCGCTCATCACCACCGGGAAGATCGAGCCGGTCGCGGGCACGCCGCTCGACTTCCGGGCGCCGAAGGCGATCGGGAAGGACATCGGCCGGCTGCCGGCGACGAAGGACGACCCGGGCGGCTACGACCACAACTTCGTGGTGGACGGCGAGCCGGCGGCCATGAAGACCTGTGCCGTGCTGACCGACCCGAAGAGCGGCCGCACGATGACCGTCTCGAGCAACCAACCCGGCATCCAGTTCTACACCGGGAACTTCCTGGACGGCATTCCCGGGAAGGACGGCGCGACCTACGGCAAGCACGCCGCGCTCTGCCTGGAGACGCAGGCGTTTCCGGACAGCGTGAACAAGCAGGGCGTGCCCGGGTGGCCGAACGTGGTCCTGCGCCCCGGCCAGCGCTACGAGCACCGCATGGTGCACGCCTTCACCGCGAAGTGACGGCGCCGAAGAGCCGCTCGCCGAGCGCGTCGAAGCGCGTGGCAAGGTCGCGGTAGGCGCGGACGTTGGCGTCGATCGGTTCGACGACATCGGGCGACATCGGCGGTCGGCGTGCGCGCACGAACGCCGAGACGGCGGTGCCTGAGGCGACGGCTGCGGCCTGCAGCGCCGCGCCGAGCGCCGCCGATTCCGGTTCCGCCGGGAAGCGCAGGGGAACGCCGAACGCATCCGCCAGGATCCGGCGCCAGAGCGCATTCCGCGAGCCGCCCCCGACGACGCACAGCTCGCGAGCCGGCAGCCCGAGCGCGGCAAGCCGCGACGCGCCGTGCACCAGTGCGAGCGTCGCGCCCTCGAGCGCGGCGCGGTACAGCGGGCCCGGGCGCATGGATCCGGGTTCCAGTCCGTGGATCACGCCGCGCGCGTGCGGCCAGTTCGGCGCACGCTCGCCCTGAAGGTAGGGAAGGAAGGTCACGCCGCCGGCGCCGATCGGCTCGGCGGTGGCGAGCTCGGTGAGTTGGCCATGCGGCAGGCCGAAGCAGGTGCGCACCTCTTCGGTCACCACGGTGCAGTTCATGGTGCAGAGGAGGGGCAGCCAGCGGCCGGTGGCATCGCAGAACGGCGCGATGAGGCCGGTGGGGTCGACGACGGCGCGATCGGCGGGGCCGAAGAGCGTGCCGCTCGTCCCCAGCGACACCACGAGCGTGCCATGGTCGACGGCGCCCGCGCCCAGGGCGCTCATCATGTTGTCGCCGCTGCCCGCGGAGACCGGGATGCCCGCGCGGAGGCCAAGCGCGTGTGCTGCCGCGGCGCGCAGCGTGCCGCCGACGGCATCGGCGCCGACGAGGCGCGGCACCATCGCGTGCAGCCCGGGGTCGACCGCGTCCATGGCGCGTCGGTCGTAGGTGCGCGCCACGGCGTCGAAGTAGCCCGTGCCGGACGCATCGCCGCAGTCGGTGAACGCGTCGCCGGTCAGGAACAGGTTCACCCAGTCATGGGGCAGCAGGACACGGCGCACGCGCGCGAAGTTCGCGGGTTCGCGCGACTTCATCCATACGAGCTTCGGGGCGGTGAACCCTGCCGGCACGGACCGACCGATGCGCGCGCCGAATTCGCGCGCCTCGTCGGTGCACTCGGTGTCGCACCAGAGCTTCGCGGGCCGCACCGGGCGATCGGCGGCATCGAGCGCCACGCAGCCATGCTGCTGGCCGGAGACGCCGACGGCGCAGACGGCGGCCGCATCGACGCCCGGCGCGGCAAGCGCCCCACGGACGGCCTGCGTGACTGCGTCGATCCACGCGTCGGGCCCCTGCTCGGCGGCCCCGGGCCGCGGAGCATCGACCGAGAGCGGCGAAGCGCCCCGCCCCAGGACCCGGCCCGAGGCGGCATCGACCACCAGCGCCTTGGCGCCCTGCGTGCCGAGGTCGATGCCGAGGACGATGGCCATCAGGCGTGCACGCCGCCGCGGACGCCCATCAGGTGTTCCATCAGCAGCTGGTCGAGGCGTTCGTAGCGCAGCCCGCGCGCGGCGATGGCGTCGGGATCGAAGGACATCCCGCCGATGCGTGATGCCGCCGCGGCGCCGCCCGTGCGCAGGATGGCCGCGCAGCCAAGCGGCTCGTCCGCATGGGCGTTCGCGGCCAGGATCGCGCGCACCTCGGGATCGGCATCGAACGAGCGTGCCTTCGCGGCGAGGATGCGGTACGTGCGCATGCAGCCGCGCGCGAAGTCCCAGACGCCGTCGACGTCCTCGGTCCGGTACGCGTGCGCGTCGAAGTGGCGCGGGCCGTCGTAGCCCGGTCGACCGGCCGTGCCTTCCAGCATGCGCACCAGGAAGAACGCACCCTTCAGGTCCTCGCTTCCGAAACGCAGGTCCTGGTCGAACTTTCCGATCCGCTGCGCATTCAGGTCGACGTGGAAGAGCTTGCCGCACTCCATCGCCTGGGCGACCGCATGCAGGAAGCTGAGGCCCGGCATGGTCTCGTGCGCCACCTCGGGGTTGACGCCGCACATCTCGGGATGGTCGAGCGTCTCGATGAAGTGCAGCATGTGGCCGGTGGTGGCGAGGTAGATGTCGCCGCGCGGCTCGTTGGGCTTCGCCTCAAGCGCAAAGCGGAGGTTCCAGCCCTGCCCGCGCACCCAGTGGGTGAGCGCGTTCATGCACTCGCGGTACCAGCAGATCGCGTCGCGCGGGTCGCGGCATGCATCGGTCTCGGCGCCCTCGCGGCCGCCCCAGAACACCACCGTCGAGGCACCGAGCTCGACGCCGAGCTCGATGCCGCGCATCGCCTTCTGCACGGCGAAGGCGCGCACGCGCGGGTCGCTCGCCGTGAACGCGCCGTCGCGGAACACGGGATGCGAGAAGAGGTTGGTGGTGGCCATCGGCACGCACAGCCCGTGGTCGGCGAGCGCGCGGCGGAACTCGCCGACGATCCGGTCGCGCTCGGCTGCGGACGCGCCGAACGGCACGAGGTCGTTGTCGTGGAGGTTCACGCCCCAGGCACCGGCCTTCGCCAGTCCGGCGACGAGCTGCACGGGCGCCAGCGCGGGACGGACGGGCAGTCCGAAGGGGTCGGCCCCGCGGTTTCCGACCGTCCACAGGCCGAAGGTGAAGCGGTCGGCAGGCGTCGGGTCGAACGCGTCGGGCATGCCGGAAATGGTACGGAGCGCGCGGCGCTCACTCGGCTGCGACGAGCATCGAGT
>VEQS01000245.1 GCA_018883105.1 Phycisphaerales bacterium | reverse complement strand
GCAGCACCTGGAAGGTCGGGAAGTGGTCCTGGAGGTACTCCTCGGCGAGGGTCACCTGCTTGAGGGCCCGGACCCGGTCGGGGGTCTGCTCGAGGACGGTGTCCACCAGGGCGAAATGCATGCGCGGCCGGATGGTAGCGGCGTCCGGAAAGGTCCGCAAAGATGGGGCATTCCGCGCTGATCCTGCCGATATCGACGGGATATGGCCCGTTCCAAGACGTCCTCCGGATCCGCCTCGACGCACCACTGGCTGAGCCCCGCGCTGCGCGACCGAATCGCCTGGGTCGCCGCCTGCCTCGGCGTCGCCGCACTGATGCTCGCGCTCGGCTCCTTCCACCACGCCGACTGGCCGTCACGCGCCGTGGCCGTGCACAACGACCCGACCTCGAACCTGATGGGGACGCCGGGTGCGGCCATCGCCTACTGGACGTACGCGATCTTCGGCTTCGGCACGTGGCTTGCGGTCCTCCTCGGCGCCGCGGCGCTGACGGCCGTGCCCTTCGGCTTCCGCCCGCAGCACCTCTGGCTGCGCACGATCGGCGCCGCGATCCTGGTGCTTGCCGTCGGCGCGATCCACGCGCTGTGGTTCCCGCGCCTGGGGCCGGTCGCCGGCGTCGAGGCCGGGCTCGTCCCGCAGTGGACCGCCGCGCAGCTGGCCGAGCGCTTCAGCGCATTCGCGGCGAGCCTCATCCTGCTCTGCGCCGCGGTGATCGGCGCGCTGGTCGCCGCCGACGAGGTGGTGATGCGCATCCCGGGCGCGGTGATGCAGGGGCTCTCGTTCCTGGAGCCGGTGTGGAAGGCCGACTGGGCCGGCATGCTGGGCATGCGCCGCAATGCGCCGGCGCTCGCCGGGGCATCGGCATCGTCCGCCGCGCGCCCGGCCGGCGCCAAGGCGAGCAAGGCCGTCATCGTCACCCGCGAGGACGAGGAGGAGTCCGCCGACAACGTGCAGGTGATCGAGGACGCGGAGGATGAGGAAGACGACAGGGACGAAGGCGATGCCGAGATCGAGGACAGCGACGAGGAGTCCGAAGAGGACGGCGAGGCGGAGGACGCCGACGTCGAGGATTCGGACGACGCCGACGAGGACATCGACGCCCCTGCCCCCGCGCGCGCCCCGCTCAGCGCCGACGAGCTGAAGGCGAAGATTGCCCGCCTGCCCGTGCGCATGGCGAGCGCCCCCACGAAGACCGCCCTGCGCGACGAGGACATCCCGCGCACCGAGGACTACTCGGGCTACAGGTTCCCCACGCTCGAGCTGCTGGCCGACCCCGAGGGCAACTACTCGGCGGAGATCGAGACCTACGTGCGCGAGCAGGCCGGCACGCTCGAGGCCGCGCTGCGCCAGTTCGACGTGCAGGGCGAGGTGGTCGGCATCGAGAGCGGCCCGGTGGTCACGCTGTACTCGGTGGAGCTCGCGCCCGGCACGCGCGCCGCGCGCGTCCAGGTGATCGACGACGACATCGCGCGGGCGCTGGGTGCGCCGAACGTCCGCATCATCCCCAACATGGTGGGGCGCACGGCGATCGGCATCGAGGTGCCCAACCAGAAGAAGGAGAAGGTGCGCCTCAAGGAGCTGATGAGCGGCCCGGCCGCCGAGGGCATGGCGCTCCCGATGTTCCTGGGGAAGGACAGCGCCGGCGAGCCGCTGGTCCTAGACCTGGCCAAGCAGCCGCACATGCTCATCGCCGGCACCACCGGCAGCGGCAAGAGCGTGTGCATGAACACCATCATCATGAGCTGGCTCTACACCAAGCGGCCGGACGAGCTGAAGCTCTGCCTCGTCGACC
>VEQS01000244.1 GCA_018883105.1 Phycisphaerales bacterium | reverse complement strand
GAATCCTCGAGCAGAGCGCGTGGCAGAAGCGCAAGGTGCTGGTGCCGAGCTTCGCGATCGGGCGCGCGCAGCTCCTCCTCCACGTGCTCGCCGAGATCACGCGCGACGGCAAGACGCCCGACGTGCCGATCTACCTCGACAGCCCGATGGCGGTGCGTGCCACGGAGATCTACGCGAAGTATCCCGACGAGTTCGATGCCGAGGCGCGGGGCCTCGCGCGCAGCGGGCAGATGCGCCGCGACCTCGCGAACCTGCACCCGATCCTGACGCCCGACCAGAGCCGCGCGCTCAACCAGAGCTGGGACCCCTCGATCATCATCGCCGGCAGCGGCATGTGCGAGGGCGGGCGCATCGTGCACCACCTGAAGCACAACCTGTGGCGGCGCGGCGTCCAGGTGCTGATGACGAGCTTCATGGCCGAAGGGTCGCTCGGGCGCAAGCTCGTCGAGGGCGCGAAGAGCGTGCGCATCTTCCGCGAGGACATCGTGGTGCGCGCCGACATTCGCACCGTCGGCGGCCTGAGCGCGCACGCGGGGCAGGGCGGGCTGGTCGACTGGCTGGCGCCGGCCGCGGCGGCGGGCGCCCCGCGCGTCGTCCTCACCCACGGCGAGGCCAAGCAGCGGGCGGCCCTCGCCGCGTGCCTGGCGGACCGATTCGGCGTCGCCGCCGCGGTCCCGCAGCGGTTCGAGACGGTCGAGCTCTGAGCGGTCCGCAGCCGGCGACCCCGGGCCGCGCCGCCGCAACCCCCGGCCCGGACGGCCCGTATCGACACGGTCGGGGAGCGCGCCCCGGTGCGCTATCCTCCCGGTCCCCGCCGCATGCCGGGCGGGCACAGTCCAAGGAACCCCTTTCATGACGCTGTCCCGCCTCGCCGCCCCTGCGCTCCTCCTCGCCTCGATCGCCGTCGCCGGGTGCTACACCCCGCAGCCGACGACGCTCTACGGATCCGCGGACCTTCCGGACACCCACTGGTACGAGCTCTCCGACGGCGACAAGCGCGTGAAGGCCCTGCCCGCCGCGCTCCAGAACTCGCTGACGAAGCAGCGCCAGGAAGTCGAGGCGGAGATGGCTGCCGGTGGCGCCATGAGCGACGCCACCAAGAAGCGCGTGGCAGACCTCGACGAGACCTGCAACAGCGCCTACCTCGTCTCCTTCGACCTGATCGCCACGAACCCGACGCCGGACATGAACGGCCAGCTCGAGTCGTGGGACCGCCGCCGCCAGAACGACTCGATGGTCTACAACCAGAACCTTCGCGCCCTCGCCGACGAGTGGAGCCGGGTGTGGCTGATGGAGAAGCCGGGCGGCACCCCGTACGACACGGTCAACACGACCGGCCGGTTCTGAGCCGCGCTCAGCGGCCCGTGAAGTACTTCCTGCCCTTGCCCCAGCCCGGCACCCAGCCGAGCAGGTCGTCGAGCATGCGCGAGCTGCCGGGCTGCTTGCCCATGAGGAGCGCAAGCTCCCCGGCGTCGAAGTAGACGCCGCCGCAGGCGGTGCACTGGTCGACGGCCACCGTGCCGCCGTCGGCGCCCATCATGACTTCCTTCATCTGCCCGCCGCACTTGGGGCACTTCATCCAGTGCGCGGACCTCTGCCCGTCGGCCGCGGCCTTGGCGCGCTGCTCGTCGAGCTGCGCGCGGAGCTTCCGGAGGAGCTCCTGGTCGCGCTCGTGGAACTGCCGCTCGGATTCGTTGTAGCCGATGTTCTCGAAGGAGGTCATGGGGAGGAACAGGATATCTGCGGGGCGCCGCCGCCGGGGACGTCAGGCATCGCAGGCGCGGAAGGCCGCCT
>VEQS01000133.1 GCA_018883105.1 Phycisphaerales bacterium | reverse complement strand
CCACCAAGGCGGTCCTGCTGGCGCCCCAGAACCCCGACTACCTGGACACGCTGGGGCTGGTCCTGCTCAAGCTGAACCGCCTGACCGAGGCCGAAGATGCGCTGAACAAGTCCGTGTCGGCGGCACCGACGCCCTCGGCCCTCTTTCACCTGGCCCAGGTCAAGCAGGCGCAGGGAGACCGCGCCGCGGCACGTCAGGCCCTCGACCGAGCGAACGCGGGCAGCCCACCACCGGACCTGAAGAAGGAAATCGACGCTTTCGCGGCAACCCTCGCCGATAAGTGAATTTGGCATTGACTGTGGCCTCTGACTGACCGAGGATCCTTCCATGACCGCTGCGAACCCTGCCTCGCCCGCCCCTGCATCCTCTCGCCCGGCCGGCTCCCCCGGCGGTGCCCCCCGTGGGGTGCGTCCGCCGCCGCCGACGATCGATCCGGTTCGGGTGCTGCGCCAGCACGCATGGCTGCTCGTCGGCGCCGCGGTGGTCGGTGCGGTGCTTGGGACCATCGCCAACTTCATCTGCCTCTATGCCTATCCGCTGTGGGGTGGGGCGGTGGTCTTCGAGATTCGGCCGCAGGTGCAGAGTGCGAAGGAGGCCGTGACCCTCGAAGCCCTGAGCGACGAGGGCATCGCCCGCCTCGCGCAGACCGAGTCGCAACGCATCCTCACCCGCCAGGTCCTGGAGACCGCCATGGCCGCCCCGGACATTGCGAGCACCGTCTGGGGCCAGGAGTACCCGACGGTCGACGAGCGTGTGCAGGAGCTGCAGGAGGATCTGCGCGTCGGACACCGGAACAAGACGCAGCTCTTCACGCTGTCCTGGCGCACCCATGAACGTGGCGACGTGGCGACCGTGTTGAACCGGGTCGCCCGCACGTACCTGGCCGCACGCGAGGCCCAGGAAGACGAGCGCAGTTCGCGCAACAAGGCGAACTTCGAGACGAAGCGTGCGCAGGTCGAGGAGCAGATCCGCAACCTGAAGACCGAGATCCAGGACTTCATCCGGCGCAACGGCATCACGTCGGGTACCGAGGGTGGACTGACCGACCAAGGCACGGCCAACAACCTGGCGAAGCTCCGCGACGACACGATCCGGGACCTCACGCTGGCCCAGGCCCGCCTTGACTCGGTGGACCGCAAGCTCCGCGAGCAGCGCTACGAGGACGAGGATCGCCGGCTCGCGATGCAGGATCCCGCCGTGCGCCAGATCGAGCAGAGCATGCACCAGGTGCAGACGTTCCTGAGTTCCAGCCGCGAGCGCTTCGGCGAGGAGCATCCGCAGGTGAAGGACCTCGTCCAGCGCGAGACCGCGGCACGCGACCGCATGAAGGTCGTCCTTGACGAGACCATGCAGCGCAACCTCCAGGCCGACAAGCTGGACTTCAGCCAGCGCGTTGCCTCGCTGAAGTCGCTCGTCGAGCGCCAGACGCAGGACCTGACGGACGCCACGAAGCGGCTCCAGGAACTCACGGCGCAGATCAGCGCGCTCGACGCCCTGAAGGAGCAGTTGACGCAGAAGGAGCAGGAGCGCGCCGACCTGCAGGACCTGATCGCCCAGTTCGACATCCTGCAGGGACGCGCCGACAGCCGGCGCGTCATCCTGGTGCAGGAGGCAAGCACGCCACGCGAGATCGAGTTCCCGAAGCTCAAGTTCATGGTCCCGGCGGGCGTGTTCCTGGCGGTCCTGGTCGTTGCGGGCATCCTGTTCCTGCGCGAGTTCCTCGACCAGCGCGTCCGCTTCCCGAGCGACCTCGCCGGCGTCGGCGGTGCCCGACTGATCGGCGTCATCCCCGACATCGAGGACGATCCCTCGGAGCCCAAGGCCGCGGAGCTCATCGTGGCCCGTGAACCCGCAACCAGCACCGCGGAGATGTTCCGGCAGCTGTCCTCCGTGTGCCTCAAGGGCATGGATGCGGCTGGCGCGCGTTCTCTTGCCGTCGTCACCTCGAGCCCGGGCGGCGGGTCCACGACCGTCGCCAGCAACCTTGCGGCCAGCTTCCGTGCGGCCGGTCGCACCGTGGCGGTGGTCGACGCAAACCTGCGTCGCCCCCGGCTCTCGGCGATCTTCGGCGAGGAACTCGACGGTCCCGGCCTCGGCGACATGCTGCAGGGCCAGGACGTCCAGCCGCACATGGCCAACGGCATTGCCGTCTATGGCCCCGGAACCATCCCCAACCGCGTGTTCGAGCGGGTGTCGACCGACGAGATGCGCCGCATCATCGCTCGCCTGCGCGAGCGCTACCAGGTGGTGATCGTCGACCTGCCGCCGACCGTGGTGGCGGGCGAGACGATGTTCGTCACCGAGGCGTGCGATGCGTCGCTGCTGGTGGTGCGTGCGCTGGAGGACCAGCGAGGCCTGGTGGCGAAATCGATCCACCGGCTGCAGGAGGCGCAGGCGGTGCTCCTTGGCACCGTCCTCATGCGTCCCGAGCAGACCGCCGGCGGCTACTTCCGCAAGAACGCCGAGGTCATGGCCGCGTACGCGCAGCCTGTCCCGGCGGCCGCTGCGGCACCGTCGAAGGAACCCGTCGCCTGACCAATCGCTTCCCGCGCCGACCTTCGGCCGGGATCCGCCGTGAAGACCCCGAGTCCCCATCGCCATGTCCTCGTGACGGGTGGGGCCGGGTTCATCGGCTCGCACCTGGTGGAGGCGTTGCTTGCCGGCGGTGCGTCGGTCACGGTGGTGGATGACCTGTCGACGGGAGTTCGCGCGAACCTCGACGTGGCAGTCCACGCCCACCCGGACCGGGTGCGGCTGGTGGAGTCGACGGTCTCGGAATGGGCGCGCGGCGCACCGGGGTTCGACGCGGCCTACCACCTGGCGGCATCGGTGGGCGTCCGCCTGGTGATGGACGATCCCGCCCGCGCCGCCGAGCGCAACGTCGGCGAGACCATGGCGCTGCTCGGATGGGCGTCTCGCACCCGAAGCCCCGTGCTCTTCGCCAGTTCCAGCGAGGTCTACGGCAAGGGTGTCTCCTCCCCATTCCGCGAGGATGCGGATCTCCTGTTCGGCCCACCGACCTCGCCGCGCTGGTCCTACGGCCTGTCCAAGGCCGTCGACGAGCAGATGGCGATCGCCGCCGGCGCGCGCGATGGATTCCCGGTGGTGGTGGCGCGCTTCTTCAACACCGTCGGGCCGCGCCAGCGCGGCCGCTACGGCATGGTCCTGCCACGCTTCGTGGCGGCGGCCTGCACCGGTCGGCCGCTCGAGGTGCACGGATCCGGACGCCAGGTGCGATGCTTCGGCGACGTGCGCGACGTCGTTCGGGCGCTGCCAACCATGCTGTCGACGCCTGACTGCCACGGCAAGGTGTTCAACCTGGGGTCGGACCGGCCGATCTCGATCGAGGACCTTGCGCGGTTCGTCGTCTCGACGCTCGGAAGCCGTTCGGAAGTCGTCCGCGTCCCGTACTCCGACGCGTTCGGGCCCGGCTTCGAGGACCTGGAGGTGAGGATCCCCGACATCGCTCGCGCGCGACGGGCGATCGGCTTCGATCCGGGCATCACGCTCGAGCAGACCATCCGCGACATCGCAGCGCACCTGGCGCGCACTCCGGAGGCGATCGCGTGAATTGCGATTCGCTGACCGTTGCGATGCGCCTCGATGGCGTCTGGAACGCGCTCTGGGGCGCACTGCCGGTCTTTGCGGCGAGCTTGGTCGCCACGCTCGCCGTCGTCCCGCTCGCCCGCGCCGTCGCGCATGCCACGGGCGTGGTCGACCAGCCGGATGCGGTACGGAAGCTGCATGGGCGCACGGTCGCCTACCTCGGCGGCGTCGGCGTCTTCGTCGGGGCGTTCGTCGGCATCGTCGTCGGAGCCATCATGTCGGGTGCGGCGCTCGATGCGCTGCCCCCCGTTCCGTTCTCGATCGTGCTGGGGATGGTGGCCATCACCTTCACCGGGCTGGCCGACGACATCTGGAAGTTCGATGCACGCCTCAAGGTGGCGGGCCAGCTGGTGGCCGCGGCGGCGCTGGCGATCGACGAGATCGGCGTGAACGTGGCGAACGGGATCCTGGTGCCGATCCTGGGGGCGCCGCGCGAGACGCTGTTCACGCTGGGGTCGCTCACCGTGCAGAACGCGCAGCTCTACTACTGGGTCGGCACCACCTTGGTGGCGCTCTTCGTGCTGGGTGGCTGCAACGCGGCCAACCTGCTTGACGGCCTGGACGGCCTGCTGTCCGGCATCTCGGCGGTGATGGCACTGGGCCTGCTGGGCCTCTCGCTGCTGGTGATCTTTGCGCTTCCCCCGGACGTCACCGACGTCAATGCGATCACGCAGTCGATGGCCGGCACACGGGTCACGCTTTGCGCCAGCCTGCTGGGCGCCTGCCTCGGGTTCCTGGTCTACAACTTCAACCCGGCCTCGATCTTCCTGGGCGATGCCGGCAGCCTCCTGATCGGCTATCTGTCGGTCACCATCGTGATGACCTTCGCGAACCTGCGGCCCTTTTCGTGCCCGTACGCGGTGCATGTCTCCGGGGACCCAGCCGAATCCGTGCCCAGCCTCCGACCCGACGGCGGCTTCGAGGGCTTCGCCACGCTGCTCGTCATGTGCGGCCTCGCGATGTTCGGACTGCCGATCATCGACACCAGCCTGTCGATCATCCGCCGCTGGCGGGCGCGCGTGCCTTTCTCGACCCCGGACACCAACCACCTCCACCACCGCGTGAAGCGCGCGATGGGCGGCTCGGTGCGCAAGGCGGTGCTTTCGCTCTACGGCTTCGAGTTCGGCCTGGTGCTGATCGGCGGTGCTGCGGCCACGTACATCCTGATCGGCGGCGGCCGCCTCCTCTACCCGTTCGTCTTCCTGGTGCTGGCGTTCGTGGTGCTGCTTGGGATCTCGATGCGCGGGTCGGGGGTGGCGCCGACCCGCAAGGCCGCGCCGTGACCGAGGCCGCGGGGCACGTGCCGGTGCTCGCGGGGCCGGTCATGCAACTTCTGGCGCCAGGGCCCGCGCTCACCGCCTTCGACCTGACCGCCGGCCGGGGCGGCCATGCGGAACTGCTGGCGCGCGCGGTTGGCCCGGCTGGCAGGGTCTTGCTGGTCGATCGTGACCCGGCGAACCTGGCGTTCGCGCGCGACCGTCTGGCGGCCCTCCACGTCGATCTCCGCCCCGCGGTCGAAACCCGCCACGCCTCCTTCGGCGCCATCGAGCGCCTGGCGGCCGGTCTCGGTGCCGGCCCCGGTCCCGCCCCCGGCTGGGCGGCCGACGTCGTCCTCGCCGACCTCGGCTTCGCCAGCACCCAGATGGACGACCCCGCCCGGGGCTTCTCGTTCCAGTCGGACGGCCCCCTCGACATGCGGCTTGACCCCACCCAGGGCGAGACGGCGGCTGACCTCGTGGCCCGGCTGCCGGAAGCGGAACTCGCGGATGCCATCTTCCAGCTTGGAGAGGATCCCTTCGCCCGCCGGATCGCCCGCACCCTGGTCGAGCGTCGCACCCGTGCGCCCATCGCCACCACCGCCGATCTTGCCGCCGCCGTCGTGTCGGCTTATGGCCCCCGGGCGCGCCAGAGCCGCATGCACCCGGCCACCCGGACGTTCATGGCGCTACGGATCCTGGTGAACGACGAGCTGCGGGCGCTCGACCACCTGCTGTCCTCGCTCGAGCGGGGCGCCCGGGCACTCACCCCCGGCGGCGCCACGCCCGCCACTGCCACCTGGCTCCGCCCTGGCGCCCGCATCGCCATCATCGCCTTCCACAGCCTGGAGGACCGCCGGGTGAAGCACGCCTTTGCCGACTGGGAACGCGCAGGCCTCGGCACGCGACTGACCCGCAAGCCGGTCGAGGCCGACGAGTCCGAGATCCGGGCCAACCCCCGCGCCCGGAGCGCCAAGCTGCGCGCGTTCCAGATCGCCACGGAATCCGTCGCCGCGCGCTGAACAATTTTCGCGAGCGCGGCCGATGAACCCGGTGCGGAGGGCTGCCACCGTCGGCATCGCCATCCGCATCGCATTCCGGCCCGATGGGCCCTGAGGTGGCGTCATGACGCGCGAGAACAAGCTTGCCCTGGTGATCGGGTTCGGTCTCATGCTCTTCGTCGGGATCCTGGTCTCCGACCACTTCTCGGCCCAGCGCTTCGACCCCGCGACCGTGGCCCAGGTCGAGGAGCCCGCGCAGGTCGACGTCATCCAGCTCGAGACCTTCGGCGAGCAGGCGCTCGCACCCGTGGTCAGCCCGGCCCCCGGCTCGGTCGACCTCGCCATCAACGGCAACAGCCAGATCCCCGGTGCGCCCGCCGCCGACGAGATCGTGGTCATCTCCCCGAACGACCCCGCTGGCCCGGTGGCCCTGGCCGTCGAGACCGCCGTCGCCGATGGGACGCCCGTGCGCTTCCTCAAGGTGAAGAAGGGCGACACCTTCTGGCAGATCGCCAAGCGTGAGTACGGCGACGGATCCCTGGGCGAGAAGCTCAAGGACTACAACAAGGCGGTCGCGCCCGACGCGGCGCGCCTGGCGATCGATTCCGAGCTGCGCCTGCCCCCGCTCGAGGTGCTGAAGCCGGGAGCCGCTGCCGGCGCCGCGACCGCCACCGCGGTGGCCGCTGCCAAGCCCGCTGCGCCGCGCGCTGCCGCCAGCTACACGGTGCGCAAGGGCGACACCGCCTACGCCATCGCCCGCAAGCAGGGCGTGAAGGTGGCCGACCTCCTTCAGCAGAACGGGATCAAGGACCCGGCTGCCCTGAAGCCCGGCCAGTCGATCCGCATTCCCTCCAAGACCTACTGATCCGCGATCCGATGCGCCTCTTCGCGAAGCTCGCGGTGATGCTGGTGGCACTCGGGGCCCTGGGCCTCGGCCTCCTGTCCCTGCGCCAGCAGCGCTACGAGGTGTCGAACCAGATCTCGAAGGCGCACAACCGCATCGTCGAGCAGGAACGCACGCAGTGGCGCATGCGCGCCGAGGTGGCGCGGCGCGTCGATCCCGCCGACATCCGCGGCTACGCGGAACGCCTGAACCTCGAACTCGCGCCGATCCAGCCGGGTTCGACCGCCGCGACGGCCACCGTCGCCACGCCCGCCCCGAAGGCCGCCTCACGGAGTCCCGCGCGTGTCCGATGAGATCAACGAACCGACGTCGGGCCGCATCCGCACCTGGACGCGGCTCACGCTCGGCTGCACCATGGTGGCGCTCTCGCTCACCTTGGTGCGCGTCGCGCAGCTGAAGGTCGCGCCGCCCGACAAGCTCGACGCTGCCGCCGGCCGCCGCACCAGCGAACGGGCGGAACTCGCCCCGCGCGGCGAGGTGCTCGACCGGCGCGGCCGGCCGCTGGCGATGAGCCTGGTGGGCTATCGCCTCTACTGCGACCCGGCGTTCATCTACGAGCGCGGCTGGGACGCGGCCAAGAAGCGCGCCAAGACCGACACGAACGCCGTCGCCGAATGCGACCCGTTCCGCGACGCGGCGATCGCGCTCGCGCCCATCCTGCGCGCGACCCCGCAGCAGGTGCATGAACTGCTGAAGGCCAATGCCGAGCGGCGCTACGTGGTGCTGGCGCAGGACGTGGACGAGGCGCAGGTCGACCTGCTGCGCCAGCTTGACCTCGATGGCATCGGGATGGAGACCAAGCTCGTGCGCGACTACCCCGCGGGCGGGCTGGCCAGCCAGCTCGTGGGCAAGGTTGGCTTCGAGCACACGGGTCAGGCGGGCGTGGAGTACGCCTTCGACCGCGACCTTCGCCCGGTGCCCGGGCACGTGAAGGCGCTGCGCGACGCCTTCGGCCGCACGCTCTGGATCAACCGCCAGGACTACGTGCCCGGCGACCC
>VEQS01000011.1 GCA_018883105.1 Phycisphaerales bacterium | reverse complement strand
GCCCTGCTGCTTCATGAGCTCGGCGAGGTCGCGCGCGCCGGTGGCCGCGCCCTGCGCGCCCACCCACACCGCGACGGCGGTGCGCGGCAGCATGCCCGCCGTCGAGCCGATCATCATGGGCCAGAAGCGGACGCCGGTGGCGGCGAACACCAGGTTCGTGAAGGCGAATGGGCAGTTGGGGGGGAAGCGGATGAGCGCCACCAGGCCGCACGTGCGCCCGGGGCTGGCCTCGACCAGCGCGCGGCGCACGATGCCCCAGCGCGGATGGTCGTCGATCATGCTGCGCACCGCGTCGCCGGTCACCGCGCGCGAGACGCTCCAGCCGATGAACGTGCCGCCCAGGTAGCCGGCCACCGACACCGGAAGCCCCGTCGCCATGCCGAAGACCCATCCCATGAGGACCGCCTGCGCGTAGGTGGGCAGGAACCCCAGGCCTGCGGTCACCGCGAAGCCGATCGCGCCGATCGCCACGCCCTCGGGGCCGTGGCCGCGCAGCCAGTCGCTGACTTCCCCGAGGTATGCGAAGAGGATGATGCTGATCCCCAGCGGCAGCGTGAACCACGCCACCGCCAGGATCGCAGACCCCACCACGCGCATCCCGCGCCCGGGCCGCGGGGCCTGCAGTTCCTGCATCGACATCACGGAGGCGAGAGCTCGCCGGGCGGCGGCGGCTCGGGCTTGTGGCCGGGGGCCTTCGCGTCGGTCTCGGACCCGGCCGCGGCGCCGCCGATCGGGTCGCCGGGGGCCGGAAGCACCGGGCCCATCTCCATGAGGCGCATGCGCACCTGCCCGAAGAAGTGGTCGGCCTCGCGCCAGAAGTGCGCGGGCACGCGCCAGTCGGGGGACGTGAGCGTCACCGTGGTCGGACGCTCGCTGCTCACCGTGGCATAGAGGCGCCACTGGCGCTCCTCGATGCGCGCGCGCGGGCCGACGGCGTCGGTCGAGCGTCGCAGGTCGCGCGAGATGCTGACGCGGCTGTCGGGCTCGGAGACGCTGACCTCGTTCGAGATCACGATCCAGTCGGCGTAGCGGGGTTCGCGCGAGGCCTGCACCACGGCCTGCCACACCTCGCCGCGCGGGCGGTCGTCGAACTCGCACTTCTGCGAGTGTCCGCAGCCGGCGAGGGCGGCCACGGCAAGCGCGATCGCCACCAGCGTGGCGCGCGCGGACCGGGTCTCAGGCATCGGGAAGCTCGGCATTGACATGGACCTTCTGCACGTCGTCATGCTCCTCGAGCGCCGCCACCAGCTTGGCCACGCGCGCCGCGGTGTCGGGGTCGAGGTCGACCGTGGTGAGCGGAATGTACGCGAGTTCCGCCCCCTCGAAGGCGATGCCGGCGCTTTCGAGCGCGTCGCGAACCTTCGCGAGGTCGCCCGGCGCCGAGAGCACCTGCCACCCTTCCTCGCCGCCGATCACGTCGTCGGCACCGGCGGCAAGCACCACGTCGAAGAGCCGCTCCTCGGTGAGGCCCGCGGCAGTGGGCACCAGCACCCGCCCACGATGCTGGAACGTGAACGACACGCTCCCCGAGACGCCGAGGTTGCCGCCGTTCTTGTCGAAGATGGCGCGGACCTCGGGGGCGGTCTTCTGGAAGTTGCCCACCAGCGCCTCGACCATCACGGCCACCCCGCCCGGGGCGTAGCCCTCGTAGGTCATGGCCTCGAACTGCGTCTCGGACTGGTCGGCGCCGGCGCCCTTCTTGACCGCCTTCTCGATGGTGTCGCGCGGCATGTTGGCCGCCTTGCCGTCGTCGATCGCCAGGCGCAGGACGGCGTTGAACTTCGGGTCGGCGCCGCCGGCGCGTGCGGCCACGATGATGGCGCGCGCCAGCTTCGACCAGATCTTCCCGCGCTTGGCGTCGACGGCGGCCTTGCGGTGCTTGATGTTCTTCCAGGCGCTGTGTCCTGCCATGGTCCTCGACTGCTCCGAACGTGGTTCAGGGTGACTGCTTCGCCGCGCCCGGCGAGGGCGCGACCTCCGGCCGAGCGCCGCGCGCGACGGCCTCGAGCTTGGCCCGCGCGCGCGCCGCGATCGCGCCGTCGTGGGTCTCGTGATACCGCACCGCGTCGATCGACGCCAGCCCCACCCGGGCCAGGAACAGCCGGCGCAGCACCTCGATGTTCTGCTCGCGGTCGAGGCCGGCCTCGGCCAGGCGCACGGCGTCCTGCCATGCGGTGCGAGCGCCGTCGGCATCCCCGGCGCACCAGCGCGCATCACCGAGGTGGTCATGGACCTCGGCGCCGGCGGCGCCCGGCGATCCCTCGATCGCGCGGGAAATGAGCGTGACCGCGCCCGGACCCTCGGGACCGTCGGCGAAGCGGCCCTGCGCGTAGCGCAGCCAGCCGAGCGTGTCGAGCGAGGTGTGCTCGTCGGGCTTCAGCTCGACGGCGCGCTCGATCAGCGAGACGGTGCGTTCGCCGATCTCGCCGCGCGCCAGGCGTGCCCAGCCCAGGTTGTTGAGGAGGACGGTGCTGTCGGGCTCGACGGCAAGCCCGGCTTCCAGGATGCGCTCGCTGCCGGACGCATCGCCGAGGAGCTCGAAGATGCCGGCCACCGCGACGAAGTCGCTGGCATCGCCGTCGGCCTCGCCGAAGGCGCGGTGCCCGGCGCTGCGCAGCTGCGCGGCGAGCGACATGGCCGCGTCGGCGCGGCCGCCGACGGCCCCGTCGCAGGCGACCGCGACGCGCGCGAGCAGGCTGAGCTCCTGGCCGGAGAGGCCGGAGGGATCCTCCAGCCGCGCGCGGAGGAACTCGGCCGCGGCGCGCGGCGCGCCCTGCGCGAAGAGGAAGTCGGCCGACGCACGCCAGCGTTCGGCGGGCGTGCGCAATGCGTCCTGGTCGGCGGCCTCGGAGGCGATGGTGCGTACCGCGCGATCGGCCTGCGCGGGCGTGATGCCCGGCTCGGTGGCCGCACCCAGGCACTCGAAGGCGTAGAACTCGAGCGACTCGTCCGGGTCGGTGAGCACCGCGTCGCGCGCCACGTCGCGCAGGATGGTGCTGCGGGCGGGAAGTGCGGCGGGCAGGCGGCGAGCGAGGTCAAGCGCCGTGGCACGCATGGAACTCGGGGGCGGGAAGGCGCTTTCGGCGAAGCGCGCGAGCGCGTCGGCGGCGCCGGGCGGGTTCCCCGACTGCAGCTCGACCGCGGCTTCCTCGAGCGAGCGACGCGGGCCGGTCGGAAGGGACGCCACGCGCTGGCGTGCCGCGGCCAGCGCTTCCGCGGTGCGCCCGGCCGCGCGCAGGAGTTCCTCGCGACCGGGCAGGAGCAGCGTGTCGTCCGGGTCGGCGGCGAGGCGTTCGTCGATGCGCGCCAGCGCGTCCGCGGCGGCGCCGCCGGCGATCGCCGCGCGCACGTAGGCGCGCCAGGCGAGCGGGTCGTTCGGGCGGCGGGCAAGCTCGCCCTCCACCCAGTCGGACGTGGCGCGCGGGCCGTCGGTGCGCGGCAGGATGCGAAGCAGGAGGTCGATCGACCCGGCGTCGAACGGCGCGGTGGCGCGCGCCATCATCAGCTCGCCGACCGCCGCCTGCGGATTGCCCATCGAGAGTGCGGCCTCGGCACGGCCGCGCGGCGACCCTTCGGGCGCGCGGCCGTCGACCGTGGCGCGTGCCTCGGCGAGCGACGTGCGCGCGACGAGGCCCGCGTCGCCCGCGGGAAGACCGCGCAGTTCCGCGCGCGCGATCGACTGCTGCGCCTCGATGGCCGCGCCGGTGTCCGCGAAGGCGCGCGCGAGCGAGGCATGCCACGCGCCCGACATCTCCAGGGCACCCGGTGCGTCGGCCGCCGCGCGCGCAACGAGCGACGGGTCTCCCGCCGCGACGGCGGCAAGCAGCATGGCCTCGAGCGCGGCGCGCTGCACGGCGGGCTGCGTGGCGGCGTCGAGCGCATCCTCGGCGCGGCGCCAGGCACCGCCTGAGCCGTTGCAGGCGGCCAGCACGCCCGCGGCGAGCGGCGCGCGGAACGGCGAATCACCGAGCGCCTCCACCTGCGCGCGCAGCGTGCGCAGGTCGCGCGCGGTGGTGACGAGCGAGCGGCACACGTCACGCAGCGCGTCCGGACGTGCCTGCACGATGGCGAGGGCACGTGCCGCGGCGCGGTCGCCTGCGGCGGCGAAGGCGGTCGCAAGCGACGTGGGGTCGAGCGCGCCGGCGTCGACCGCGTCGTCGATGGCCTGCCGGCCGCCTTCGACATCGCCCGCGGCGATCAGGAGCCGCGCGATGCGCGCGCGGCGCTCGGCGGGTGCAGGCTGCTCGCCGAACCGGCCGGGGCCCGCGGAGTAGGCGGCCATCGAAAGCGACTCGGCCGACGGACGGTCGCCGCCCACGGCCCCGAGCAGCCACTCGACGAGCACCGTGAGTTCCTCGTCGCGCCACGGTGCCTCGGCAAGCAACGCACCCACCGTGCGGCGCGCCCCGGCGTCGTCGCCGGAGAGCAGCTGTCCGTAGGCGAGCAGCGCCACCGTGCCGGCATCCGGCACCAGCGCTGCGCTCAGGGAGAGCAGGTCAAGCGCCTCGTCCACCCGGCGCACGCGAAAGGCCGCCTCGCCGGCATCGCGCGCCAGCGCCGCCTGCGCGCGGCTGCGCACGTTGGCCACGGCACCGCCATCGGGCTCGGCACCGGCGAGCGCGCCGGCACTCACCTCGAGCCCCGCCTCGTCGAACCCAAGGCGCAGCATGCACCGCGCCAGCGCGCTGCCGATCGTGAGCCGCGCATCCGGCGACATGCCGTCGAACCCGGTGGACTCGAACGTCTTCCACGCGCGCCCGAGGAGCGCGGCCCCGCGCGCGAGGCGCCCGGCATCGATGCTTGCCAGCCCGACCGCCACCTGCGCACGCGGGTCGTCGGGTGCCAGCGCGAGCGCCGCTTCCCATTCGGCCACCGAGCGGCGCGGGTCGCCGCCGGCAAGCGCCAGTTCCGCGCGCGCCGAGCGCAGCACGGCCGATGCGGGGTCCAGGCGCAGCGCGGCATCGATGTCCTCGGCGGCGCGCGAGGGCTGGCCGTCGAGCGCGCGCTGGCGGCCGCGTACGTAGCGGCGAACGGCCACCGTCTCGGCGGCGCTGCCGGGGGCGGGCCGCTGCACGGGCGCGGCGGAGAGGCGTTCTGGTTCGCCGATCGCGGCGAGGGCGGCGTCGAAGGGCACGGGCGGGCGCTCCACCGGGCGCACGCGCGCGGCGGGCACCCCGGGCGGCGGCGCGACGGATGCGCGCGGTGCGTCCTGCGCGGGATGCGCGACCGCCGCCTGCGCGGCCGCGGCGAAGGCCACGAGCGCGACGGCGACGGCGCGCCGCGCGATCACTTGCGCTTCTTCGCGACCTTGGCGGGCCTTGCGGCCTTGGCAGCCTTCGCGGGCTTGCCGGCCTTGGCGCTCTTCACGGCCGTGGCGCCCTTCGATGCCTTCGGCTTCGCGGCGGCGGCGCGCTCACGCGCCTCCTTCGCCTTGAGCGCAGCCTTCTCGCGGCGCATCTCCTCGCGGCGCGCGGCGCGCTCGGCAAGGAGCGCGGCACGCTCGGCGGCAAGCTGCGCCTCCACCAGCGCCTTCGCGGCGGCACGGGCCTCCTCGATCGGCTTCGGGGGCGCCAGTTCCGCGGGCTTGGTGGCGGCCTTCGGGAGCTTCGGCGGGTTGGTCTCCCACATGTGGTCGACCGCGGCCACCAGGGCGCGGTGCGCCTCGCGGGCCTCCTCGGCCTTCACGTGGCGGGTCACCCAGCCGCTGGCGTCCACCAGGCTGGTGCCGGCGGGCAGCGCCCCGGCCTGCACCAGCATCTGCAGGCCGAACTCCTCGACCGGCACCGAGTGGAAGTCGACGCCCACCAGCAGCACGCGGTTGGCGACGAAGGGGATCATCCCCGGCAGCGTCTCCATGTAGTTCACGGCGTCGCGCTTCATCAGCGTGCGCAGGCGCTCGAGCGACACCTTGTGCTCGCGGCGGAAGATGCCGTTCATCGCGTCGCGCATGCGCGAGACGCGGTCGGCCGCGCGCCAGTGGCGGTGGCCGATGACGTCGACGATGTCCGACACCAGGCTCACGCGCAGGTCGTTCCAGTCGAAGAACGCGGCCTTCAGGCGCTTGAGCGCGCCGATGGCGTCCGCCGACGGCGCCTGCCAGAGCATGTAGGACTGGACGAAGAGGTCGACCAGGTCCATGCCCTCGGGCTCGAGGGTGGACTGCAGGGCATTGCCGGCCGGCACGTGCTTGCGCAGGAACGACGCGAGCTTCGCGGGATTCGTGGCTTCGGTCTTGGCGCTCATGGATGGGGGCTCAGGGGTTCGGTTCGTCGTCGGCGGTCTTCTCGGTGGCCGCGCGGACGGCAGCATCGATCGCGGCGAGGCGCTTCAGCGATTCATCGAGCTCGAAGCGCAGGCGCGGGATGTGGCGCAGGCGCGCCCCTTCCTGCACCGCACGCCGGAAGTGGGCGGAGGCGTGCGACAGGCCCTGCACCGTGAGCGGCCCGAGCTCGCCCGGGAGCACCGAGACGCGCACGGTGGCGTCCTCGAGGTCCTGGGAGAGGTCGACGCCCAGCACGGTCACCAGCCCGCGCACGCGCGGGTCGGCGATGCCGCGCTGGATCTCGCCCTGCACGATGCGCTGCAGGAGCGACGCCACCTGCGCCGCCCGGTGCCCGGGGGCGCGGCCGCCCGCGTCGTGGCGGCCCGTGGATCGGTGATCGCTGGATCGGCGCATGGATCGGGGGGACGTCAGTCCTTCTTGGCGCCCGTGGCGGCCAGGCCACGCTGCACCTTGATGGTCTTGTAGCACTCGAGCACGTCGCCGACCTTGATGTCGTCGTAGCCGTCGATCTTCATGCCGCACTCGTTGCCGGCACGGACTTCCTTGGCGTCGTCCTTGAAGCGCTTGAGCTGCTCCAGGCGGCGGTCCTTCTCGATGACGATGCCGCCGCGCGTGACGCGGATCTGCGCGTTGCGCTCGACGGTGCCGTCGGTGACGTAGCAGCCCGCGATCGCGCCGACCTTCGAGATCCTGAAGACCTCGCGGACCTCGGCATGGCCCAGGACCTCGAGCTTGAGCTCGGGCTCGAGCAGGCCGGAGGCGGCCTTGGCGACGTCGTCGGTCAGGTCGTAGATCACCTCGTAGAGGCGCATCTCGACGCCCTTCGCCTCGGCGAGCGAGCGCGCCTTGGAGTTGGACGTGACGTTGAAGCCGACGACGATGGCCTTGGTGGCCTCGGCGAGGGCGACGTCGCTCTCGTTGATGCCGCCCACGGCGCAGTGCTTGACGCTGACCGCGACCTCCTCGGTGCGGATCTTCGAGAGCACGGCCTTGAGGGTCTCCACGGAGCCCTGCACGTCGGCCTTGACGACCAGCGGCAGCTCCTTGACGCCCGCCTTGCCCATGTGCTCGAAGATGTTGTCGAGCGTGATCTTCGGGGCGGCCAGCTCGCGCTCGCGCTCGATGCGGCGGCGCTCCAGCGCGGCCTCCTCGGCCTCCTTCAGGCTCTTCACGCAGTAGAACTTGTCGCCCGCGTCCGGCAGGATGTCCGGGCCCGAGATCGCCACCGGCGTGGACGGCCCGGCCTCGTCGACGCGCTGGCCGCGGTCGTTGACGATGTCGCGCACGCGCCCGAAGGCGCGGCCGACCACGATGAAGTCGCCCTTCTTCAGGCGGCCCTCCTGGACGATGATGCGCGCGACGGTGCCGCGGCCTTCCTCCACCTGGGCCTCCAGGCAGGTGCCCTGGGCCAGGCCCGAGGCGTCGGCCTTGAGGTCGCGCAGGTCGGCCACGTAGTCGAGCATCTCCAGGAGCTCCTGGATGCCCGTGCCCTTCACGGCGCTGACCTTCATCACTTCCGCGTCGCCGCCCCACTCCACCGGGTTCAGGCCGTGCTCGGCGAGCTGGCCGTAGATCCGCTGGATGTTGTTCGCGGTCGCCTCGGGCTTGTCGATCTTGTTGAGCGCCACGACGATCGGCACGCCCGCGGCCTTCGCGTGGTTGATGCTCTCCACCGTCTGCGGCATGACGCCGTCGTCGGCCGCCACCACCAGCACCGCGATGTCGGTCACGCGGGCGCCGCGGGCGCGCATCTGCGTGAACGCCTCGTGGCCGGGGGTGTCGATGAAGGTGACGACCCGCTCCTTCTCGCCCGCGCGCACCGGCACCTGGAAGGCGCTGGTGGCCTGGGTGATGCCGCCCGCCTCGCCGGCGGCGACGTTGGTGTTGCGGATGCGGTCAAGCAGGCTGGTCTTGCCGTGGTCGACGTGGCCCAGGATGGTGACCACCGGCGGCCGCGCGCGCTCGTCGGCGCGGGTTCGGGCGGAGAAGCGCTCCTCGATGATCTCGGCGACCGACTTCGCCTGCTCGACGACGAGCTCGATGTCGTGCTCCATCATGATCTCGACGGCCATCTCGGTGTCGATCGTGCTGTTGATCGTGGCCACCTTGCCGGCGAGCATCATCTTCTTGAGGATCTCGCCGGCCTTGATGCCGCTCTGCTCGGAGAGCTCCTTGATGGAGATGGGCTCGGTGACGTGCACCGCGCTCGGCGCGCTGGGCTCGCGCCGCGCCTGCGCCGCGGCGCCGCCGCGGACCGCGGTGGCCTGCTTGTGGCGGCGCGACTTGATCCAGCCCGCGGACTGCGCAAGCCGTGCCTCGCGGTCGGCGATGTCGGCCTTCGAACCGACGTCCGAGCCGCGCGTGCCGTAGTCACGGCCGCGCGGGTCCGCCGCACGGCCGGTGCGGCTCGTGGGCGTGGTGGGACGCTGCCCGCCGCGCGCGCCGGCGCCGGCGCCGCCGAAGCGGTTGCCGAACGCGCCGCCCGGGGGGGCGGAGCGCGGGCGCGGCGTGGGGAGCACCTCGGGCTGCTCGACGCGGATCACCTTCGGGCCGGACAGCGCGGTCTTCTGCGGCGTGAGCGTCTGGCCGACGGCGCGAACCACCTCGGGGCGGCGCGGCACGTTCATCGTGGGCGGCGCGGCGGCCGGCTGGATGGTGTGCTTGACCGGGGGCTTCGTGATGACGGTCGGCGGCGGCACCGCGGGCCCGGCGGGCTTCGCCGGGGCGGGCGCCGCGACGGGCGCGGGCTTCGTCGAGCGGTGCGCCTTGCCGATGACGGCGGGGCTCTGCGGGGCATCGACCACCGTGTGCGGCGCGGCGCTCTCCGGGGACACGACCATCGCCGGATCCTCGCCCGGCGCACGCGGCGCGAGGTCGAGCTCGGCGTCGGTCGGCATGGGCTCGACGACGACGGGTGCGACGGGCTTCGGGGCAATCGGCGCGGCAACCGGTGCGGGTGCAGGCGCGGCCACGGGCACGGGCGTCGGCGCGGGCGCGGCGGGAGCAACAGGCGCGGCAGGCGCGGCGGGAGCAGCAGGCGCGGCGGCCTCGACCGCGGCGGGCGCGGCGGCCTCGCCCTCACCCTCGGCCTTCTTCTTGCGCACGGGGCGCTTCGCGGCCGGAGCCTCGGCGGGCACCTCGATCTTGGGCGCGGTCTCGATGGCGGTGGCGGTGCCGCCGGTGCCGAACCACTCGCGGATCGTCTCCGCGAGGCCGATCGAGACGGTGCTCGACGCGGTCTTCGCCTGGTCGATCCCCTCGCTCTCGCACTTGGCCTTGATCAGCTTCCAATCGACCCCGAGGTCCTTGGCCAGCTGCGAGATTCGGACCTTCTGCGCTTGCTTCGACACGCGATGCTCCTTGCTTCGTGCACGCCGCCGGAACGCCCGGCGGCGGTCTCCGTCCGCTCAGTCAACCGATCACGAACCCGTGCCGCCCCCGAGGATCGAGTCCGCGGCGCTCTCGGCGCCGGAATCGGTCTCGACCGGGGTGTCGCGGATGCTGCCTCCGCCGAGCAGGATGTCGGCCGCCTGGGCCTCCTCCGCCTTGCGGACGGCGTCGGCCTCCGCGGCGATGCGCTGCTCCTCGGCGATGACCTTGCCCTTCGCGGAGCACGCCTCGACGACGCGCTCGGCGAGCTCCTCGGCCATGCCGATCTCGGCGGTGAGCATGGGGACGCCGACCTCCTCGATGTCGAACACGCTGATGAGGCCGAGGGCGCCCATGCGGTCGAACATCTCGTCGGTGAAGCCCTGGATCGGGCGCAGCGTCTCCTCGATGGCGGCGAGTCCCTTGTCGAACTCGGCCGGCGTGAGGATGTCGATGTCCCAGCCGGTGAGGCGCGCCGCGAGGCGCACGTTCTGCCCGCGACGGCCGATCGCCAGCGACAGCTGGTCCTCGCGCACGATGATGGTGCCGCGGCCGAGCTCCAGGCACAGGCTGACCTCCTCGACCTCCGCGGGCTTGAGCGCGTTGGCGATGAGCACCTGGCTGGACTCGTTCCAGCGGACGATGTCGATCTTCTCGCCGCCGAGCTCGTCGACGATGTTGCGGATGCGGCTGCCGCGCACGCCGACGCACGCGCCGACCGGGTCGACCTTGCTGTCGACGCTGGAGACGGCGAGCTTCGTGCGGAAGCCGGGCTCGCGGCTCATCGCCTTGATCTCGATGACGCGCTCGGCCACCTCGGGCACCTCGGCCTCGAAGAGCTTGCGGATGAAGTCCGGGTGCGCGCGGCTCAGCACGACCTTGACCTGGTTGATCGAGTCGCGCACGTCGAGGATCAGGCAGCGGACGCGGTCGCCGGGCTGGAACTGCTCGCCGGGGATCTGCTCGCTGCGGGGCATGAAGCCCTCGGTGCGGTCGATCTGCACGATGAGGGCGCCGCCCTCGTAGCGCGCGGCGGTGCCGGTGACCAGCTCGCCCTGGCGCTTGCCGAACTCCTCGAGCAGCGCGTTGCGCTCGTCCTCGCGGAACTTCTGGATCATCACCTGCTTGGCCGTCTGCGCCGGGATGCGGCCCATCGCCTTCAGGTCCACCGCGTGCTTCTCGCCGGTGTCCTCGTCCTCGCGCCACAGCGAGATCGCGCCGGTGAGGCGGTCGATCTGGCACCCGAACTCCTCGGTGTCGAGGGAGTTGAAGTGCTTGCGCGCCGCGCTGACCATCGCCTGCTCGAGGTCCTGGATGAGGAGCTCTCGGTCGATGTTGCGCTCGCGGGCGATGGAGTCGAGGATCTGGAGGGTCTCGCGGTTCATGGCAGGTGGTGCTCCGGGTTGTCGGTGCTGTCGTGCGGGATGTGGTGACGGGGGACGCAGGCCCCAAAACGGACGCGGGCCACGCGCATCGGTGCGCATGGCCCGTCCAGCCGGCCGGAGAGTCCTCCCGGGCGGTCAACCCATCAGGGCGACCTCCGGGAGTGCCGGGCAGGCACCGCTTCGGGAACCTTCGGCGGCGCACGAGGCGCCGACGACCGTCGGACCGGCGATGGCGCGCGTGCGCGTCATCGCAGGAAGAGGATGCCGGGGATCGACGAAAGGACGATCATGGTCGGCGGTTCGAAGCGGCGGTCCCGCGTCCACCAAGGGACTCGGGACCAGGACGGAACCCCCGGACCGTCCGGGGGGGACGCGGGATTGTAGCAGAAACCCGGCGAAAACGCATCCGCCGCGAATGCCGGGTAGCGCAGGCAACGCCGCGCGGACGAGGCCGTTACGCTTGCCCGGACCCCATGAACATGCCCTGCCCCCATCCGTCGGCCCGCCCCCTGCGCATGGCCCTTGCCGTGGCCGTGGCGTGGCTCATCGGCGCAGCGTTCCCGACGGAAGCCCGCGCGCAGATGGGTTCGGACTCGAAGGTATCGGTCAAGGCGGTGCCGGCGCGCGCCGTGGCGCGGCCCGGGGACCGGTTCCCGATCGCGGTGGTGCTGGAGATCGCATCCGAGTGGCATGTGTGGACCTCGGCCTCGCAGGCGAAGGCGCTGCCCAGCGGGATGGTGACCTTCGATTCGGCGATCTACACCGAGATCGCCGCGAAGGACGGGTCGGCGTCCGCGGGGATGCTGGCGCTCGGCGCCATCCAGTGGCCGGCGCCGCACGGGGTGGAGTTCGACGTCGGCGACGGGCCGCAGAACTTCGCGGTCTACGAAGGAAAGGCGATCGCCTACGTGCCGGTGTCGGTCCCGGCCGATGCGGCGGGCGCGGTGACGCTGGAGCTCGAAGTGACGGTGCAGGCGTGCACGGACACGTGCCTGGCGCCGTCGACGATTCCCGTGACGGCCACGTTCGAGGTGCGCGCGGACGCGCCCGAGTCGGCGCCCGATGCGGCGATCTTCGGCGGGTTCGACCCGAGCGCGCTGGGGGCGGCGGGCGGCGACGGGGCCATGGCGACGCGCGCGGCGCCGATCACGGTGCCGCTCTTCGGGTGGGACTTCACGCTCGACCCGGAGTCCGCGACGTTCTTCCCCATCATGCTGCTGCTCGCCTTCCTGGGCGGCGGCATCCTGAACTTCACGCCGTGCGTGCTGCCGGTGGTGCCACTCAAGATCATGGGCCTTGCCGGCGCGGCGGGCGGCGACCGCACGCGCACCTTCATGCTGGGCGTGGCGATGACCGCGGGCGTGATGGGCTTCTGGGCCGCGCTCGGGGTGATGCTCAGCTTCGTGAAGGGCTTCGAGCAGTCGAACCAGCTCTTCCAGAACGCCTGGTTCACGATGGGCGTGGGCGCATTCATCGCGCTGATGGCCGTGGGCATGGCCGGGTTCTTCACCGTGGGGCTGCCGCAGTGGGTGTATGCGGTCGAGACGAAGAACGAGACCATGCTCGGCTCGGTGATCTTCGGCGTGATGACCGCGGTGCTGTCGACGCCGTGCACGGCGCCCCTCATGGGCGCGGCCGCCGGGTGGGCGGTGACGACGAAGAGCCCGTTCACGATCATCACGGTGTTCCTGACGATCGGCCTGGGGATGGGCGCGCCGTACCTGGTGCTGAGCGCGTATCCGCAGCTGGCGAAGAAGCTCCCGAAGAGCGGCCCGGCAAGCGACGTGCTGAAGCAGGTGATGGGCCTGCTTCTCCTGGCGGCGGCGCTCTACTTCATCGGCGCAGGCATCAACGGCCTGCTCGAGGAGCCGATCAAGGCGCACTGGTGGGTGATCGGCCTGGTGGGCGGCGCGGCGGGCGTGTGGACCGTGGTGCGCACGGTGCAGCTGGCGAAGACGGCCGCCGGGCGCGCGACCTTCGTGGCGGCCGGGCTCTTCATCACGGGCGTGTCGCTTGCCATCCCGCCGGTGATGACCTACGAGCGGCTGCCGTGGAAGAAGTACACGCCGGAGGCGCTGGCCGCGGCCATGCAGGCCGGCGACGTGGCCGTGCTCGACTTCACCGCCGAGTGGTGCATCAACTGCAAGACCTTCGAGAAGACGATCCTGGAGAGCGACGCGGTGACCGCGGTGCTCGATGCCGAGGGCGTGACGCTCCTGAAGGCCGACATCACCGGGAAGAACGCGCCGGGGACGACGAAGCTCGCGGAGCTGGGGCGCGTGACGATCCCGCTGCTCGTGGTCTACGCGGCCGACGGCACCGAGGTGCTGAAGAGCGAGGCGTACACCGCGCAGCAGGTGATCGACGCGGTCAGCGCGGCGCGGGCGAAGGCGAAGCGCTGAGGGACCCAAGCCGCGCGCGCTCGGCGGCGGGCAGCTGCCGCAGCGGGTCGAGCGCGTAGCTGTCGTCGGCGGCCAGCGCGCGGCGCGCGGCGTCGGCGGCGCCGGCGGCATCGCCCGCGCGGGCGCGCGCGTCGGCGAGGCGCGCGAAGCCGCGCACGCTGCGCGGGTTGAACGTCACCTGGGACTCGGCCCACTTGGCCTGGAGCGCGGCGGCGTCGTCGCGGCGGGCGCGGGCGGCGGGTGCGTCGCTTGCCAGGATCGACTCGAGGACAAGCCCGCCGGAGGCGGCGTCCGACTCGCATGAGGGCAGCACCTCGAAGGGCGCCAGCGCGGCGTCGACGATGCGCTCGGCGTCCTCGGGGTTCGTGTCGGCGCGCAGCGTGGCGACCGCGGCGGCGAGCTGCGCGCGCGCGGCGGCGCGGAGCGATGGCCGGTCGAGCCAGCGGTCGCCCGATGCGGATTCGGAGAGGACCTCGGCGGCGAGGCGCAGGCGATCGTCGGCAATCGGGCGGGTGGGTGTGGGCGCGAGGCCCAGGCGCGCGAGGCCGAATTCGGCAAGCGGGCGCGCGGCGGCCTCGACCGCGCGCTCGGCGGCGCGTGCCTGGGGAACGGCGGTGGTGAGGAGCGCGGCCGACGCGGCGATGGTGGCGGCGGCGCCCGCGCGCAGGACGAGCCGGCGCACGTCCGCCGTGGAGGCCGCGGGCTCGGCCGCCGGGCGTGCGCCGCCCGCGACGACGGCGATGAGCGCGGCCACCCAGCCGAGGGCGCCCGGCCACCAGAGGGTCATCTCGACCTGTGCGTGGACGGCAAGCAGCAGCGCGGCGCCCGCGAGCGCCGCGGCGACGGCGCGGCCGGGCAGCAGCACGGCACGGAACATGATGCCGGCGATCGCCGCCGCGAAGAGCGCCGCGAGCACGCGCTGCAGGAGCGCGTGGTCATCGAGCGCATGGGCATCGGGGACGATCGAGAGCATGGCGGCGGCGAGCACCGCGAGCGCGGCGACGAGGCGCGGGCGCGCGGGGGTGGCGGTGTCGGCGGCGGCGAGCGCGGATGGCGACGCGGCGAGCGCGCACCATGCGACAAGCACGCCAAGCAGCGCGATCCACGCGACACCGCCGACGCCGAGCGAGGCAATCCAGTCGGCCCACGCGGCGTGCGCGCTCTGCACTTCCTCGGGCGAGAGTTCCGGCCGCACGCGCAGGTAGGCGTCACCGAAGCCGGCGGGACCGACGCCGATCGACGGGACACGGGCGAAGGTGCCCAGCGCGCCCTCGGCGTACTGCGCACGGAACAGCAGGCTGCGCTCGCCGAGCGAGAGGCCGACGGCACCGCGCGCCGCGACCGCGACGAGCGGCAGCGCGAGCGCCGCCAATGCGACGGCCACGCGCAGCCGACCGGCGTGCGGGCCGACTCCGCCCCACGCGGCGAACGCGGCGAACGCCGCACCAATGGCCACCGCGGCGATCGCGCCCTTGGAACCGTTCGCCAAGACGAGCGCGATGGCCGCGACGGCCACGATCGACACGAGTACCGCGCCGAGGCGACGCACCCGCCACAGGGCGCACGCGGCGCCCGTGGCCGCGATGGCCGCGGCCCCGAACACGCTCGACGCGACGTTCGAGAGCCCGAACCAGCCGGTCGCCTCGGCCTGCATCAGGCGCCGTTCGTACGTGAGCGCCTGCGGCGAGCCTTCGGCCCAGCCTCGCGCCGCGAGGAACTCGGCGCGGCCGGACATGTATGCCTCGACGGTCGCGGGATGCTCGAAGAGCACCTGCATCGCGCCGCGCCACACGATGGGCACGGCCCCCGCCACCAGGATCGACGCCAGCATGGCGCGCGCGATGCGTGCGTCGGACTCGGGCAGCGCGCGCAGGCACGATGCGATCGATGCCGCGCCGAGCATCGCCGCGATCCACTGGAGCGCGCGCCAGCACTGGTCGCCGCCCGCGAGGGCGTGCAGGAAAGCGATTGCCGCGCCGGTGGCCGCAAGCGCCAGGACCGCGATGCCCACGCCGTCGATGCGGCTGCGCAGGATCCACACGGCGACCGCCGCCAGGATGACGGCCACGGCGTCGAGCATCATGCCCGTCGAGGGTGCGATGCCCGGGAACGGGAACGGGTCGCTCGCCGGGTCGACGTCGAACCAGAGGTTCAATGGATGCGACACGAGCGCCTGGAAGCAGGCGATCGCCGCGACGCCGACGAGGCAGGATGAGGCCAGGCGCGGCCCGAGCGCGGCGAAGCGCGCGACGGCCGGGGCGGGCGCGGCAGGCCCGGACGGCGCGTTCAACGCCTGTCCTCGGCCATGCGCGCGAGCACCGGCCGCTCGAGCGCGGCGATGGTGGCGATCACCACGGCGACCTGGATGCCGATCAGGACCGCCTGCCAGGGCGCCGCGGTGCCAAGGAGGAGCCCCGCGACGCCGCAGGTCGCGGCCAGCGCGCAGATCAGGAGCACCGCGCCGCGCCGGGAGAGCCCGCGCATCACCAGCCGGTGCGAGAAGTGCTGCTGGTCGCCGACCATCGGGCTCTTTCCCTGCACGAGGCGCAGCACCGACACCGTGAAGGCGTCGTAGAGCGGCACCGCCAGGATCACGAGCGGCGAGAGCACGCCGTACCAGCGCGTGCCGAGCGCGTACTCGAGGTCCTCGGGCGCGGTGAAGGTGATCTGCATCGCCAGCACCGCGAGCATGAAGCCGACGGGAAGCGACCCGCCGTCACCCATGAAGATGCGCGCGGAGCTTCCCGCGCGCCACGGGAAGTTGAAGGCGAGGAACCCAAGGAGCGCACCCGCAAGCACCGCGAGGAGCCCGGCCGTCGCCCACTGCTGGGCGATCGAGGCGGCGACCGCGAGCGACGCCGCCGCGATCGCCGCCACGCCGCCCGAGAGGCCGTCCATGTTGTCGAGGAAGTTGAGCGCGTTGGTCATCGCCACGATGAACGCGACGCTGAGCGCGACCGAGAGCCATGGCCCGCCTGCCGGTGCGTCCAGGAGCGTCAGCACGCGGACGTCGGCCATCGTGACCGCAAGCGCCGCCGTGGCCAGCTGCACGAGAAGCTTCGGCCATGCGCCGAGCGCGCGACGGTCGTCGACGAGCCCGAGCACGTGGAGCGCAAGCATCGAGGCCAGGATCCAGAACGCCTGGCGCGCGGTGTCGGGCAGGCGCAGCGCGCTCGGAACCAGGGCGTCCAGCCGCCCGGACTCGACCAGCCGGCGCGCGAGTTCCTCGCCGCCCACCGCGCGGTCGAGGAGGAGGATCGCCGCCAGCGGCAGCGCCACCGTGGCCGCGATTGCGACGCCGCCCACGTTCGGGACGCGCCGCAGTTCCTTGGCGTGGCCCGCGGCGCCCGCGGAATCGAGCGCGCCCGCACGGTGGCCCGCGACGACCAGAATTCGGGTGAGGATGGCCGCGAGCGCCGCCGCGCCGAGGCCGGCGACCAGCACCGCCGGGGCGGCGTTCGACGCGCTGGCGAGGACGCTGGGCGGGACCATCGCACGAAGCGTATCCGCGGGCCGCGCGCGGATCGGGGATACTCCGCGCGATGCGTTCGGTCACCGTCTACTGCTCCTCGAGCGGCGCGCTCGAGCCGCACTTCGCCAACGCCGCGCGCGACCTCGGCGCGACGCTTGCCGCGCGGGGCATCGCGCTGGTCTACGGCGGCGGCGCGATCGGGCTGATGGGCGAATGCGCGCGCGCCGCGAAGGCCGGCGGCGGGCACGTGACGGGCATCATCACGCAGAAGCTGAAGGACCACGAGCAGGCCTGGGACGGCTGCGACGAGATGCTGGTGGTGGGCACCATGCAGGAGCGCCGCCGCCTGCTGATGGACCGGGGCGACGGCTACATCATCCTGCCTGGCGGGCTCGGCACCTACGAGGAGTTCTTCGAGGTGCTGGTGGCACGCCAGCTCGGCGACCACGTCAAGCCCATCGCCATCGTGAACCACGACGGCTACTACTCCCCGCTGATGGCGATGATCGAGCACGGCATCGCGCACCGCTTCGTGCGCCCGGCGATCCGCGGCGTGCTGAGCGTGGTGGACACCGGGCACGACGCGATCGACGCGCTCGTCGCGCACGAGCCCGGCGCGCACGACCCGACGCAGTTCCTGCCGATGCACGCGGGGCGCGACCGGTGAGCGCGACGGTCGGCATCATCGCCGGCCAGGGCACCCTGCCCTTCCTGGTGGCGCGCGGCATGCGAGCGCAGGGGCGGCGCGTCCACTGCGTGGGACTGCGCGGGCAGTGGGAGGATGGGCTTCCCGCATGCTGCGACGCGTTCCAGGAGGCAGGCGTGCTGCAGCTGGGGCGCTGGATCCGGCTGTTCCGGCGCGCGGGCGTGACGGAGGTGACGATGGTCGGGCGCGTCAGCAAGAAGCAGATGCATGACCCGTGGCTCATGCTCAAGGCGCTGCGCGACCTGCCCGACTGGCGCACGGCCGACCTCTGGTTCCGCCGGCTGCGGCACGACCGCCGCAGCGCTACCCTCTTGCGCGTCGTCGCCGACGACCTGGCGACGGAAGGCGTGATCCTCATCGACTCCACGCGCTACATCCCCGACCACATGGCCACCGAGGGAACGATGGGCTCCGTCGCGCCCGACGCGCGCGCGCAGGCCGACATCGCGTTCGGGTGGCCGCTCCTCGAGAAGGTGGGCGGCCTCGACATCGGCCAGGCGATCAGCGTGCGCGAGCGCGACGTGATCGCGGTGGAGGCGGTCGAGGGCACCGATTCGATGATCCGCCGCACCGGCGAGCTGTGCCGCGCGCGCGGGTGGACGCTCCTGAAGAGCGCGCGCCCGGGCCACGACATGCGCGCCGACGTGCCGACGATCGGCGTGCAGACCATCGAGGGACTGGCGAAGGCCGGCGCCGGATGCGTGGCGCTCGGCGTGGGGCGCGTGATCCTGGTCGACCGGCCCGCGGTGCTTGCCGCGGCCGACCGCGCGGGGATCGCCGTCGTGGGCGTGAAGGCCTGACCGTGGCCGAGGAGGCGTTCGTCTCGCGGGCCGGCGCGAAGCTCGCGCATGCGCTCGAGGCGTTCAAGCTCGACGCGACCGGCCTGCGCTGCGCGGACTTCGGATGCAACGTGGGCGGGTTCACCGACTGCCTGCTCAGGCGCGGCGCCGTGCGCGTGACCGCGATCGACACCGGCTACGGCGCGCTTGCCTGGACGCTGCGCAACGATGCGCGCGTCGAGGTGCGCGAGCGCACCAACGCGCTGCATGCGGAGCCGCCGGCCGGGGGCGTCGACCTGGTGGTGGTCGACCTGGCGTGGACGCCGCAGCGCCTGGCGGTGCCGGCGGCGCTGAGGTGGCTGGCGCCGGGCGGGCGCATCGTGACCCTGGTGAAGCCGCACTACGAGCTGCGCGACGACGAGAAGGCGTGGCTCGACCGCGGGTTCCTGCCGCACGAGCGCGTGCCCGAGGTGGTGGCCCGGGTCGAGGCCGGGATGCCCACGCTCGGGGCCGCGGTGCTGGGCAGCGTGCAGAGCCCGCTCGTCGGCGGCAAGACCAGCCGCAAGAAGGGCGTGCCCGGGAACATCGAGTGGCTGATGCTGCTGCAGGCGCGCTGACGCGCTACGCTCGGTGACCCCGATGAACGTGTCCGCGCGTCCCGCCGCCGCTGTCCTGCTTTCGCTCATGGCGTGCACGCTGCCTGCGACCGCGCAGGTGCCGGCCGCGTCCGCACCGCCGGCCGCCGCGCCCGCCGACGACATCTCGCTCATCGGCCCGCCGAAGCCGCCGCCGCCGAGCGTGAAGGTGGCCGAGGGCCTGCGCTGGGAACTCGTCGCGCGCGAGCCGCTCATCCAGGACCCCGTGTCGTTCGCGATCGGCGACGACGGCGCCTTCTACGTCGCCGAGAGCTTCCGCCAGGAGAAGGGCGTCGAGGACAACCGCTCGTCGAAGTTCTGGCTCGAGGACGACCTGCAGCTGCAGACGGTCGAGGACCGCCTGCGCATGTACGAGAAGTGGGCCGCGAAGCGCGAGGGCGGCATGGACTACTACCGCCGCGAGATGGACCGCGTGATGCGGCTCACGTCATCGGGCGGCGAGGACGCGAAGCCCGACCGCGTGACCGACTTCAGCGGGCCGATCAATGAGCCGCTCGACGGCACCGGCGCCGGCGTGATGTGGCTTGACGGCAGCGTGCTCTACACGTGCATCCCGCACCTGTGGCGCTTCCGCGACACCGACGGCGACGGCGTCGCCAACGTTCGCGAGCCGATGTTCGGCGGCTTCGGCGTGCGCGTCGCGCTGCGCGGCCACGACATGCACGGGCTGGTGCACGGCCCGGACGGCCGAATCTACTGGTCGATCGGCGATCGCGGCTACCACGTGCGCACCAAGGAAGGAGCCCTGCTCCACCGCCCGTTCACGGGCGCGGTGTTCCGCTGCGAACCGGACGGGAGCGGCCTCGAGGTCTTCGCGCATTCCCTGCGCAACCCGCAGGAGCTGGCGTTCAACCAGTGGGGCGATCTCTTCACCGGCGACAACAACTCCGATGCCGGCGACCGCGCCCGCATCGTGTTCATCATGGAAGGCGGCGAGACCGGCTGGGACATGAACTACCAGACGCTCGAGGGCTCGAACCAGCGCGGGCCGTGGAGCCAGGAGCGCACGTGGTGGCTGTGGGACGCGGCCGACCCGGTGCGCCCGGCGTGGACGCTGCCGCCGATCGCGCACCTGGGCGACGGCCCCGCGGGCATGTGCTTCTATCCCGGCACGGGACTGGCGCCGCGCTACGACGGGCACTTCTTCCTCTGCGACTTCCTGGGCGGCGACGAGTACAGCCAGGTGCGGAGCTTCGCGGTCGAGCCCGAGGGCGCGGGCTACAAGGTGGTCGACGCGCACGAGTTCGTGAACGAGGTGCTCTGCACCGACGTCGACTTCGGCTGGGACGGGCGCATGTACGTGAGCGACTGGGCCGGGGACGGATGGTTCAGCGACCACACCGGCGAGCTGTATGCGGTGTGGGACCCGGCGCGCACCGAGGACGCCGACGTGCAGAGCGCGCGCAACCTGGTGGAACAGGGGACGGCGTCGCAGTCGGACGACCTGCTGTTGCAGTACCTGGCGCATCCGGACATCCGCATCCGCCAGCGCGCGCACCTGGAACTGGCGGCGCGCGGCGCGAAGGCCACCGCGGCGCTGGCCGCGGTGGCGGCGGACGCGGGTGCCTCGCCGCAGGTGCGGCTGCATGCCCTGTGGGCGCTGGGGGTGCAGGCGCGGCGGGCGGCGGCGGACGCTTCGGGCGGCACGCGAAACGCCGATGCGGAGGCGGCGATCGCAGAGCGACTGGCCGACGAGGACGTGGAGCTTCGTCGGCTTGCGGCGCGCCTCGCCGGCGATGCGCGCATCGCCGCGGCGGCGGAAGGCCTGATGTCCCAGCTCACCGACGACGACCTGCGCGTGCGCGCGCAGGCGGCGATCGCGCTCGGGAAGCTGAAGCACGCCGATGCGATCCAGAACATCGCCGCCATGGCGTGGGAGAACGACAACCAGGACCCGTTCCTGCGTCACGCGGCGGTGATGGGCCTGGCGGGCATGGACCAGCCCGACAAGGTTCGCGAGCTGGCGGCCGACCAGTTCCCGCAGACGCGGCTGGTGGCGGTGCTTGCCATGCGGCGCGCGCGCGACCCGCAGCTGGCGCGCCTGCTGCATGACCCCGACCTGCGCGTGGCCACCGAGGCGGCGCGCGCCATCAACGACCTGCCGATTCCCGAGGCGATGCCGGCGCTCGCGGAGCTTGCCGCGCGCTTCGCGCCGGACGAGCGCGCGCTCGAGGCAGCGTCGAAGTCCGCGGCCGCGGCCACGTGGGAGCGACAGCTCTGGAAGGACCGGAAGGGCTTCACGGCGGCGCGGCTGCTGTCCGACCCGGTGTGGCAGGCGCCGGCCGACCGCACCGAGTCGGTCGACGAGGCGAGCGGCTTCGCGAAGGCCGGCAACGACTACGTGCAGCGCGTGCGCGGCACGTTCACGGCGCCGGCGGACGGCGAGTACGTGTTCGCCGTGGCGAGCGACGACGACGGCGTGCTGCTTGCATCGCCGTCGGGCGATCCGGCGGCGCTCGCCCCGGTCGCGGCGGTCGCGAACTACGTGAATCCCGGCGACTTCGAGTCTCAGCCAGGGCAGCGCGCGGCGATGACGCTCGCCGCGGGCCAGCGGGTGCTGCTCGAGGCACGCGCGTTCCAGGGCGGCGGCGGCAACCATCTTGCGATCGGCGTCACGCATCCCGATGGCCGCAAGGAGCACCCGATCGGCGCGTACATGGGAGACACCGGCACGGTGCCGCTCCTGCGGCGCATCGTGAACGCGAACGCCCGCCTCGGCGGCGCCGCCAACGCCGCGGCGCTCGGCGCGATCGCCGCGAACCCGACGCTGCCGCCGGCCGCGCGGCTCGACGCGCTCGACGCGCTGTCGAGCTTCATGGCGCCGCCCGCGCGCGACCGCGTGATCGGCCACTGGCGGCCGGTCGATGCCGCGGGGCGCTCGCGCGAGGCGTACCTTGCGGTGCTCAAGCAGCGGCTGCCGGGGCTCTCGACGAACGCACCGGGCGCGATCCGCACGGTGGCGCGCGAACTGGCCGCGCGGGAGGCGATCCCGATGGATGGCGGCGCCGCGCTGGCCGCGGTGAAGGACGCGGCCAAGCCGGCCGACGAGCGGATCGCGTGCCTGATGCAGCTGGCGCAGGACCGCGACGCGAAGCTTGCCGAGGCGCTCGACGCCGCGCTTGCCTCGACCCAGCCGGCCCTGCGCGCCCGGGCGCGGGCCATCACGGCGCGCATCGATCCGGCGCGCGGCGAGTCGATGCTGCGCGAGGCGCTCGTGGGCGGCACGCTCGCCGAGCGCCAGGCGGCGGTGACGGCGCTCGGGGCGCTCGGCACCGACGGCGCACGCATGCTGGTGCGCGGGCAGTTCGAGCTCCTCTCGGGCGGCCGGAGCGAGCCGGGCATGGCGCTCGACATCCTGGAGGCGGCCGGCAGCGATGCGGCGCTCGCCCCGCGCGTCGCGGAGTTCCGGACGTCGATGGCCGCGTCGCCGCTCGGCGAATGGTCGCTTGCCCTCGAAGGCGGCGACGCCGACCGCGGGCGGCAGGTGGTGAACTACAACAGCGCGGCGGCGTGCCTGCGCTGCCACATGGTGGAGGGGACGGGCGGCCACGCCGCGCCGAGCCTTGCCGGCGTGGCCGGCCGGCACGACCGCGCGGGGCTCCTGAAGAGCCTCGTCGACCCAAACGCCGCGGTCGCGGCGGGCTTCGGCACGGTGAGCTCGATGCCCGCCATGGGCACCGTGCTCACGCCGCGAGAGGTGCGCGACGTGGTCGAGTACCTCTCGACGCTGCGTTGATTCCAGGGCCTGATTTCAAGGGCTTTTTCGACGCGAGAAAGCGCCGCCCGCGGCGCGGGAAATCGCGCGTGCGGGTACAATTCCCGTCCCGGAAAAACGAATGGCAGAGACCCCCGAAAGCACCGTCCCGCCGGTCGACCGCCTCGTCGACGTCGACATCGAGCGGGAGCTGCACGACAGCTACCTGACCTACGCCATGAGCACCATCATGGACCGGGCGCTGCCCGACGTCCGTGACGGCCTCAAGCCCTCGCAGCGCCGCATCCTGGTGGCGATGCACGACCTGAACCTGACCCCCGGGCGCAAGCAGATCAAGTGCGCCAAGATCTGCGGCGACACCAGCGGCAACTACCACCCGCACGGCGAGAGCGTCATCTACCCCACCCTGGTCAACATGGGCCAGTCGTGGAAGACGCGCGCGCTGCTCGTCGACAAGCAGGGAAACTTCGGCTCGATCGAGGGCGACCCGCCGGCCGCCATGCGCTACACGGAGGCGCGGATGACCGCGGCCGCCGTGGCGCTGATGGAGGACCTGGACAAGGACACCGTCGACTTCAAGCCCAACTACGACGACCGCCTGCAGGAGCCGACGGTGCTGCCGGCGAAGTTCCCGCAGCTCCTGGTGAACGGCTCGAGCGGCATCGCCGTGGGCATGTCGAGCAGCATGCCGCCGCACAACGTCGGCGAGGTGTGCGACGCGATCGTGGCGGTGATCGACGACCCGTCGCTGGGGCTCGAGGACCTGCTGAAGCGCATGCCGGGGCCGGACTTCCCGACCGGCGGCGTCATCGCGGGCCGCCGCGGCATCGTCGAGGCCTACGCCACCGGGCGCGGGCGCGTCACGGTGCGCGGCAAGGTGCACCTGGAGAAGGAAGGCACCCGCGACGCCATCGTCATCGACGAGATCCCCTACCAGGTGGTGCAGTCGACGCTCATCGAGAAGATCGTCGAGGCGAGCCGCAACGACCGCATCGCCGACATCGCCGACGTCAAGAACCACTCCGGCCGCGACGCGCAGACGCGCATCGTGGTGGTGCTGAAGAAGAACGCCGACCCGGCGGTGGTCGAGAAGCAGCTCTACGAGTTCACGCCGCTGCAGGACACGTTCTCGATCATCAACATCGCGCTGGTGAACGGCCAGCCGCGCACCCTGCCCCTGCGCAGCCTGATCGACCTCTTCATCGAGCACCGCAAGGACGTCATCCGGCGGCGCACGGCGTTCCTGCTGCGCCAGGCGAAGCAGCAGGCCCACAAGCTGGAGGGCCTGATCTACGCGGTCTGCGACATCGACGAGGTGATCCGCATCATCCGCGCCGCCCGCACCCGCGAGGAGGCGATCGAGGGCCTGATGGCCCGCGCCTTCCGAATCGCGCGCAGCCACCCGTACGCGCCGAAGATCCCCGAGAGCGTGATCTCCCGCACCGAGCCGGACGGCGCGCGCCTGACCCGCGTGCAGGCCGAGGCGATCGGCGCGCTGCGCCTGATCCAGCTCACGGGCCTGGAGATCGAGAAGCTCACCGGCGAGCTGACCAAGCTGGTCGAGGACATCGAGGGGCTGGAGGCGATCCTCGCCGACGAGCGCCTGGTGCTCGACATCATCCGCGAGGACACGCTGGAGCTGAAGGAGAAGTTCGGCGACGCGCGGCGCACCGTGATCGAGGGCGCCGAGGCCGAGGACTTCGAGATGGCCGACCTGATCCCGGAGCACGAGGTGGTGCTCACGGTGAGCACGCGCGGCTACGTCAAGCGCCTGCCGGTGGACACCTACCGGGTGCAGGGCCGCGGCGGCAAGGGCGTGATCGGCGCGAAGTCCGCGGCGGCGGCCGACGACGAGTCGGCGGACATGGTGGAGCAGATGCACGTCTGCTCGAGCCACGACGACCTGCTCTGCTTCACGAACACCGGACGCGTCTTCAAGCTGAAGGTGTGGCAGATCCCCGAGGCCGCGCGCACCGCGAAGGGCCGCGCGATCCAGAACCTGCTCGAGCTGCGCAAGGACGAGCGGATCTGCGCGTGGCGCCCGGTGGCGAAGTTCGAGCAGCGCGAGGACTTCCTGTTCTTCCTGACCGCCAACGGCCAGGTGAAGCGCACCGCGCTCCAGGAGTACCGCAACGTCAACAAGGCCGGCATCATCGCCCTGGGCCTGAAGGACGGCGACCGCCTGGTCGACGTGCTGGTGACCAGCGGCCAGGACCACGTCCTGCTCTCGACCGCCGGCGGCATGTCGATCCGCTTCGACGAGAACGACGCCCGCGTCATGGGCCGCTCGGCGGCCGGCGTGATCGGCATCGACCTCGCCGACGGCGACGAGGTGGTGGGCGGCATCGTCTGCGACGACACGCTGGACCTCTTCACCGCCTGCGAGAGCGGCTTCGGCAAGCGCACCCCGATGCGCGAATACCTGGTGCAGAGCGAGGACGGCTCGACGCGCGCGCAGAGCCGCGGCGGCAAGGGCCGCATCGACATCCGGACCGAGGGCCGCAACGGCAAGGTGGTCGCCGTGCGCGCCGTGCAGGACAGCGACGAGCTGATCTTCAGCACCAAGGCCGGCATGGTGGTGCGCATCCGCGCGGCGGACGTCCGCCAGGTGGGCCGCGCCACGCAGGGCGTGCGGCTGGTGTCGCTCGACTCCGGCGACCTGCTGGCGTCGGTGGCGAAGATCGCCGGCGACCACTCGGACGGGGCGACGGCCGTGCCGGTGGCGGAAAGTGGCTCATAAATCGCGCTGCGGGCGCCCCCCGGCCCCGCCGGATTCCACGCGTTCGCCGATTCGCGAAATGTCCGTCAACTTGGCGCGTCGGTGATGGTTTTGCGTCGTGGATCGCGTTCTTAAGAGTGCGTGAGATGCCTCGACGATCACCAAAGGGAGCCGGCAGGCCCGCCACCATCGGTCGGTGATCGACACCGTCGTTGGGTCGCCTACGCCCTGGCGACCGGCACGGGCGCCACGGGCGCGGCGGACGCGGGCGTCATCTACAGCGGCACCCTGAACCTCACCAACGCGTGGGGGTCGACCCCGACGGGCGTTGACCTCAACGGCGGGGGCAACGACTTCACCTTCGGCTGGCGGGACGATCCCGACGCCCGCGCGAACTGGGCGGGCGTCCAGTCCTCGGGCGTCGAGTGGCTCTGCTCCACCAATTCGGACTTCGTGCGAAACCTGTCGCTCGGTACGACGATCAGCTCGTCGTCCGCCACCTGGAAGGCTGCGCCGTCCGGCAACTACAAGGCGCTGGCGACCTACGACTACGGGAGCGGGGCGTGGGCCAGTGGCCAGTGGACCGCGGGTGCCACCGGGTACGCGGGCATGCGGCTCGTCAACGGGTCGAACTACAACTACGGATGGGCGCGGTTCACCGTGCCGATCACCGGAGCCGCCGGATCCAACCTGACGCTGGTCGACTGGGCGTACGAAACCACGGCGAACGCCAGCATCGACGCCGGGTCGACGGTGCCGGCCCCCGGCGCGCTCCTGACCCTTGCGCTGGGCGCCGGCGGCGTGCGCGCGAGGCGCGCGCGCAAGGAGTGAGTGCCCCGGATTCCGCGGGCGCCCGGCGCGTGCTGCTCGTCGGGTGGGACGCGTGCGACTGGCGGCTTGCGGGTCCGCCGGCGGAACGCGGCGCGCTGGCATGCCTCTCCGGCCTGATTGATCGAGGATCGATCGGCGACCTCGAGGGCGCGTTTCCGCTCCTGGCCGCACCCCTGTGGACATCGATCGCGACCGGGATGCGTCCGGACCGCCATGCGGTGACCGCGGACGTCGCGTGCGATGCCGAGACCGGCGACTGGATCGCCGTGTCCAGCCGCCAACGACGCGAGAAGGCCCTCTGGAACATCGTGACGCAGGCGGGGAAGCGCTCGATCGTGGTGCACTGGCCTGCGAGCCACCCGGCGGAGCGCATCGCCGGCACCTGCATCGACGATCGGTTCGTGCAGCCGGTCGGCGCAGCCGACGCGTCATGGCCGGTCCCCGGTGGCAGCGTCCATCCCGGCGGCGCGGAGGAGCGCCTGCGTTCCCTCCGCGTCCATCCCGCCGAGCTCGGGGTCGAGGAGATGGAGGCGTTCCTGCCGTACCTTCGGCGGACGTCGCTCGCCGAGGACGCGCGCCCGGTCCAGGTGGCCGCGGCGGTCGCCGAGACCGCGAGCATCCACGCCGTGGCGACCGACCTGCTGGAGCGGGAGCCCTGGGACTTCGCCGCCATCCGCTACCCGCTGCTCGGGCGACTGGCCGCATTCACGTCCTATCGCGGTCGCGGAGGGCAGGACATGCCCGACGAGGAACGAGCGAAGTACGGACACGTCATCGATGCGTCGCTCCGGCTCCTGGACGCCATGCTCGCGCGGCTGGTCGAGCTTGCCGGGAGCGACGTGTCGATCGTCCTCGTGTCCGATCGCGGGCTGGCGGACGGCGATGGCGCGGCATCCGCCGCCGCGAGCACCGAGCCCGGTCCCCGTTGGCACCGCCCCACCGGCCTCGTGGTCGTCGCGGGGCCGCACGCGCGCCGTGACCACCTCGTCCATGGCGCCTCCGTGCTCGACGTCGCGCCCACGGTCCTGGCGCTCCTGGGCCTTCCGGCCGGGCGGGACATGCCGGGACGGGTGCTGTCGGAGGCGCTTGAGGCATCGGCACCCGAGCACCGCATCGCCACCTGGAACGCCGCGCCCGGGGAGGACGGCAGGCATCCCGACGGCCGGAGTCCGGACCCGTGGGAGGCGAGCGCGGCGATCCGGCACCTGGTGTCCCTTGGATACGCGACGATGACGCCCGAGGAGGAACGGCGCCGGCGTGGACTGGATGCCCTCGCCGAACTCGCCCGAGCGGCCGCCCAGGCGGATGCGGCGGATTGGACCGGCGCGGTCGAGTCGATGCGCCGCGGATGCGCGCTGGTTCCCGATGCGCCGATCCTGCGGATCCGGCTCGCCGCGTGCCTGGTCGCGGCGGGTCGCCATGCCGAGGGCCGCGACATCGCGGAGCGCGAGCGCGGCGGCGGCGAGGTCGGACGGTACGCGGAGCTGGTGCTCGGCATGATCGCGATCGCGGAGCAGCGTCCCGACGAGGCTGCCGCGCGGTTCGCGGCGGCGGGTTCGGATCACGGGGGCGACGCCTTCCTCCACTGCCAGCTCGCGCTCGCCCATGTGCGCCTCGGACGGCTCGAGGATGCGGAACGGGCGCTCGACGCCGCGCGTGCGATGGACCGGAGCCACCCGCCGGTGGCCTTGGCCGCCGCCATGCTCCGCATCGAGCAGGGACGCCTCGAGGAGGCGGCGGACGAGGCGCTCGCGGCGATCGGCATGCGCTACCGCTGGCCGGCCGCGCACTGCGTCCTCGGGATCGCGCTCGCGAAGCTCGGCCGGCTCGCCGACGCATCGCGGGCGCTCGGCACGTCGATCTCGCAGCAGCCGTCGGCGGAAGCTCACGAGTGGATGGCGGTCGTCCTGGCGCACTCGGACTGGGGCGTCGAGGCCATCCAGGAACACCGCCGGCAGGCACGCCTCCTTCGGATGGGGACGTCACGTGGGACGTGACGCATCCGGCCGCGCGGAAGCAGTGGACGTGCGCGAGGCGCTCGGCGCGGAGCGGCACGCCTGCCGCATGCTGCTCACGGGACAGACGGACGATCTCGGATGGTCGAGGCTGACGGTGGCCGTCGAACGGGGCTCGGGCCTGGTGCTGGGAGCGGCGGCGGCGTGCCCCAGACTGCACTCGTCAGGCGAGGTGCACGCGTGGCTGGCGGTGCGCGTCGTGGCACCATCGCGCCGGCGTGGGATCGCGACGTCGCTGCTTGCCGAACTGGCCGCCGATGCGCGCACGCGGGAATGCGCGGCTCTGGTGGCGCATGCGGATGAGGAGGAGGGAGTTTCGTTCCTCGCGGCGCGCGGCTTCCGCGCGTCGGAGCGGCTCATGAAGCACCGGGCACGGGTGGGGCCGCTTGCCGCGGCGCTGGCCGAGCTCGAGGCACGGGCACGCCGGCGCGGCCGCGTCCCGCCGGGCGCCCGGGTGGTGCCGCTTGGTCCCCTGGCCGTGGCCGCGCTGGCCGCGATGCAGGCGACGCTGGTCGGCGGCACCCGCGAGGGAGCGTCCAAGCGGCTCGCCGCGCTCGCGGCGGATCCGGCGTGGTCCCTGACGCGCGTGCTCGAGGTGGACGGCGTACCGCAGGGGCTCGTTGCCGCGCGCCGGTCGGGAGACGCGTGCGCGGTTCCGTCGCACTTCATCGCCCGGCACCTGCAGGCCGGCGAAGGCTCGAGCGGCTGGCCCGCGCTCGTCCTGCTCGCCCGGAGCCTGGGGGACGCGCACGCCCTCGGCGTGGAATCGTGCTCGTTCGAGTGCCTGGAGACCAACCGGCCCATGACCGCGCTCGCCGACCGTCTCGGCGCGGAATGCGTCGGTACCCGTGAACTGCGGATCCTGCGGATCTGAACGGCCGGTCGCGCGCTCAGCCCGCGCTCTTGGACATCTGCATCGCCGCGAGGGCGGTGGTCACGTCCTCGCTGAAGTCGAAGATCCGGTCGAGGTCGGTGGCCAGGATCACGCCCCAGATGCGGTCGCTCACCGAGCAGATGCGCACCTGCGCGCCGGCGAGCTGCGCCAGCTTGCGCACGCGCAGCAGCTGCGCGATGTTCGAGGAGTTCAGGAACTGCACGTGGCGCATGTCGAGCACCAGGTGGCGCGCCTTCCCGCCGCTGCGGCCGGCCTTCAGGTCGTCGGCGATGCGCTGGTAGCCGGAGGCGAGCACGGCCATGTCGTCCGCGAAGGACGGGTCGTTCTGCAGCTCGGCGACCTGGATGGACTCGGACCAGTCGTTGATGGGCACGTGGAAAGGATATCGCGCCCGGGCGGCGCGGACGAAACCCCGTATCCTCGCCGCTCCCCGTGCGCCGCGTCCGACGAACGCCCATCCACCCCCGGATCGAGCTGATCCCGCTCATCGACGTGATGACGTTCCTGCTCACGTACTTCATCTTCGCCACGGCCACGCTGATGCGCGTCGACCTGGTGCCGATGCAGCTGCGCCAGTTCACGAGCGGCGTGGCGGCCAAGCCCGCGCCGGCAGTGACCATCGCGGTGGACCTCGAGGGCCGGGTCTTCGTCGACCGCGAGCAGGTGAAGGTCATGGAGCTGGCGCCGCGCGTCAAGGAGAAGCTCGAGAAGGACAAGAAGACGGTCGTCTACCTGGCGATCGCCGAGGGCCAGGGAACGGTCGACCGCGCGCCGCTCCTGCAGGAACTCTGGGACCGGCTGCGGCCGCTCAACATCACGGTGAACCTGGTGGGCAAGCCCGGCGTCGCCGCGGCCAACCGCCCCACGGTGCCGCCGCCTCCGGGAAGTGCCCCGCCCGCGCCCTCCGGGCCCTCGGCGCCTGCCCCCTAAACTTGCGCCGTGCAGGCACGGCCCGAGCCAAGCGACCGCGTGATGCCGGCCCTCCTCTGGGGGCTTGGCTTCTCGGTGCTGTTCCATGCCGTCCTGTTCTCCCCGCAGCTGGCGAAGCTCCTGAACGTCGGCGGCGAGCGCACGACGACCGTCGCGGTCGCCACGGACGCGAAGCTGCCGAAGCCAGAGCGCGACCTGCAGGGACCGAAGCCGCCGGATGCACCGAAGCCCCCGGACGAACCCGAGGCCGCAAAGCCGCCGGAGGCCGCGAAGCCTCCCGAGCCCGAGCCGCCGAAGCCGGAGCCTTCGCCCGAGGACAAGGTGGCGGAGAAGCCGCCCGAGGAGCAGCCCCCGCAGCCGCCGCCGGGCACGATCGTGAAGACGCCGGAGCCGGTGCCGGCGTACCCGGAGTCGGACGAGGTGTCGATCGGCACCGACGAAGGCGACCCGATGTCGGTCGTCATCATCGGACGCGACTCCTACGACGAGCACATGGCGCAGCTGAGCCAGGTGTCGCAGGCGGGCTTCCGCATGAGCGATGCCGGTGGCGACGGCAGCCAGGGCTTCGGTCGCGGCGACAGCGGGCTGGGCGCGGGCGGCGGCGGCTCCGCACCGAACTCGACCGCCACCACGCAGCCGAACGCGACCGCGGGCACGCCGCCGGTGCCGGAATCGACGCGCGTGGCATCGGCGACGCCCGTGCCCGACGCGCAGCAGGTGACGCAGCCGGACGGACGCGATGAACCGAAGCCGGTCGACACGCCGATCGACCCGGTGGAGCCCGTGGGCCCGCCGGTCCCAACGCAGCCCGAGCGGCCGGCCGACCCCGCCGGCACCACGCCACCGACGCCGCCGACCGACGAGATCGTGCCGCCGAAGCCGCCGGAGACGGCGCCCGCGCCGCTTCCCGAGCGCGGTCCCACGCTTCCCGCGCCCCCGAACCAGCCTCCGCCGACCAACGAGGGAGGCGGCGTGGCAAGCACCGAGCGCCCGCAGCAGGGCCAGGCGAACCAGGCGCCGGGCGAGATGGGCAAGGCCGGCGGCAGCGGTGCGTCCCCGGTGCCGGGCACCGGCGGCGAGGGCGCGCTGAGCGACCTCGAGAGCGCGCCGACGAGCACGGTGAAGGTCGACCCGCGCCTCTGGAAGAACGGGCGACTGATCGCCGCGCGCGGCATCCAGCTGAAGCCGCGGCAGCCCCAGTTCACCAACCTGCAGATGGTGAGCCAGCTGCCCGGATGCCGGCCTCCGCTGGTGCAGCTCTTCTTCGACCGCACGGGGAAGTGCGTGAAGGCGGTCATCCGCAGGTCCACGGGCGACCGCGACATCGACTTCACGATCGAGACCAGCCTCTACTTCTGGCGCGCCACCGGCAAGCAGATCGACGCGCTGGAAGGGAAGAACACGGCCAACGTCAGCCTCGAGCTCCTGATGTGAGGCGCGCGCGCCATGCCTCGAGCGTGGCGTGCTCGGTGAGGTCGTACCAGAGCGGAGTGACGGTGACGGTGCGCTCGAGCAGCGACTCGACGTCGGTGCCCTCGGCCGTGTGGAAGAACTCCATGCCGTTGCCGCTGGGCCAGTAGTACGTGCGCCCGTCGGGCGCGGTGCGGCGCTCGTAGCCGTCGATCCCCGCGGCGACGTTCATGCTCACCACGCGGAT
>VEQS01000010.1 GCA_018883105.1 Phycisphaerales bacterium | reverse complement strand
AGCCGCACCCGGCCGAGGGCGGCCCCGGCTGCAACGACCCGACGTGCTGCGCGACGGTCTGCGCGATCGATCCGAGCTGCTGCTCGGGCGCATGGGACCAGACCTGCGCCACCATCGCGTCGCAGAACTGCACGATCTGCACGGGTGGCGGAACGCCCTCGGACTGCCCGGGCGACATCAACCGTGATGGCTGGGTGAACGGCCTCGACCTGGGCTTGCTGCTCGGCGACTGGGGCCCCTGTTACTGAGCCGCGCCGCCGGCCGCCGGTGCCGCGGACCGCAGCGCCCGCGTGCGCTCGAGCTCCTGCTCGGTGCGCACGGTCTGGGCGTGCTGCGGGCCCAGGCGTCGGCGGCGGATGCCGAGCGCCTTCGACTGTGCGGATTCGGCGTCGGCGAAGCGGCCGCGTTCGCGCAGCAGGTCCCCGAGGTTTGAGTGCGTGGTGGCCACGCTCAGGTCATCGGCCCCGAGGCGCGGCTCGAGTGCGTGCAGCGCGTCGAGGTAGTCGCGCTCGGCGCCCGCGAGGTCCCCGACCGACCGGTGCAGGATGACGCCGCGGTTGTTGACGGCCTTGGCACGCTCGAGCGAGAAGCGGTCGAGGCGGGTCCACAGGTCGATCGACGCGTCGATCAGTCGCACCGCCTCCTCCGGGTGGCCGCGCATGCGCTCGACGGACGCCAGGTGCTGCAGCGTCATGGCGACGTCGGCATCGGCGGCGTCGCCGGCCAGTGCGCGCCGGATCTCGAGCGCCCTGCCGTAGGCGTCAAACGCGTCGTTCCATGACTCCGAGAGGTACAGCGCGCGGCCCCAGTTGTGGTATGCGTCGCCGAGGGCCCGCAGGGCCTGCGGCGTCGGATCGTCCTGCACCGCCGCGAGTCGCGCGTCCAGGACCGGCTTGAGGAGGCGCACCGCCCCTGCCCGGTCCCGGAACGAGAGCTGCACGAGGCCGAGCGTGGTTCGCAGCGACGCGAGCGCATCCGGCTGGGCCGCGAGCCGGCGGTCAAGTTCCTGCTCGACGAACCCGAGGAACTCGGGAACGCGCATCTCGGCGGTGACCTGCCCGGTCGACGGGTCGGCTGCCGCGACCGACTGCTGGAACGCGGCGAGCGTGTCCTCGGCCAGGCGGCGCTCGGTCTCGGCGCGGCGGAACTGGTCGTCGGCCTCGCGGTAGAGCCAGGCGAACACCGCGGCGCTTGCGACGAGGAGCACTGCGATGGCCGCCGCCGCGGAGACGGCGATCCGGTGGCGCGCCACGTACTTGCGCACGAGGTAGGAACGACTCGGCGGACCCGCGGAAACGGGTTCGCGCCGCAGGTGCCGGCGCAGGTCCTCGGCGAGCGCGCCCGGCGATTCGTAGCGTCGGTCGCGGAGCTTCTCCAGGCACCTGAGGCAGATCCAGTCCAGGTCGTCGCGCAAGAGGCGCACGAGGCCCTCTGGCGTGGTGGCCCGGGCGCGGGCAATGCGCATGGCGGCCGCGGGATCGGACGCGAGCAACCCACGGAATCGCTCCGATGGCCGCGGCGGCACGCGCTCGAGGAGCGTGGTGCGCAGCGCGTGCAGGCCGCCGGCGCGCAGCTCCACCGGGTCGAACGGCAGCAGGCCGCTCGACAGCTCGTAGAGCGTGGCACCGAGCGCGTACACGTCGGTGCGGGTGTCGATGTCGGAGCCGTCGGCCTGCTCCGGGCTCATGTAGTCGGGGGTGCCCATCATGGCGCCGCCGAGCGTGGCCATGCCGCTGTCGGACAGGCGTTCGCCGGTCGCCTTGGCGATCCCGAAGTCGATGACCTTCGGGAACGGCCCGCTCTCGGTGCGCGTGCAGAGGATGTTGGCGGGCTTGAGGTCGCGGTGCACCACGCCCTTCGCATGCGCATGCTGCACCGCCTCGCACGCGGTGATCATCAGCTCGATGCGCTCGCGCATGCCGAGCGAGGCGTCGTCGGCGAAGCGGACGAGCGGCTCGCCGCGCACGAACTCCATGGCGAACCACGGCCGGCCGTCGGGCGTGGCGCCCGCATCGAGCACCTTCGCCACCGCCGGATGCTCCATGCGCGCGAGCGCCTGGCGCTCGCCCTCGAAGCGCGCGAGCACGTCGGCGGTCGCGGTGCCGGGCTTGAGGAGCTTGAGCGCCACCGAGCGCCGCACCGGATGGCGCTGCTCGGCCTCGAACACGATGCCGAAGCCGCCCTCGCCGAGGGTGCGGATGATGCGGAACGGGCCGATCTCGTCGCCGGCCGAGGGGCCGAACGCGGGGGGCGGCGCCATGCGGGGCGGGGACGCACCCTGCCCCGGATCCCCTGCCCCGGCGTCTGCGCCGAGCATCGTGCGTTCGTCCGTCATCGCCCGCGGCCCTCGGGGCCGCCCGGGCGCCAGGCGTCGCCGTGCAGGTCGTCTTCCTCGATCGGACGGCCGATCGCGTAGTCGCCGCGGAACCAGCGGCCGAGGTCACCCATGCGGCAGCGGTCCGAGCAGAAGCGTGCGTCGCCGCCCGACGGCAGCGCGGTGCCGCAGGTGGCGCAGTGCGTGGCGCGGGACGACGGATGGATGTCCTCGATCTCGATCTCGCGGACGTCCTCGCCGGCGTGGCGGATGCGCACCTCGACGCGGTGGTCCGGAAGCGCCGGTGCGATGCGCGACGGCCACTCGACCGCGATCACCGAATCGCCGGATGCCATCAGCTCGTCCCATCCGATGGATGCGAGGTCGTGCGCCGAGCGGATCCGGTACGCGTCTATGTGGACGAGCACGGTGCCGCCGCCCGCATCGGCGTAGCGGTGCTCGAGCACGAAGGTGGGACTCGAGACCTCCGCGGGATCGGCACCGAGCCCGCGCGCCAGTCCGCGCACGAAGCAGGTCTTGCCGGCACCGAGGTCGCCGTCGAGCGTGACCAGCATCCCGGGCGCCAGGCGCATGGCGAGCGCGGCGCCCAGGCGCTCGGTCTCCCCGGGGCTTGACGATCGCCGGAGTTCGACGGTCATGGGGACGCCCTCATCGGCCATGCTCCCACCCGAGGTTCGACGCGTCGTGGCGGACGCCGCCGACGAGCACCATGCACCGGGCCTCGGCGCGCGGCACGAAGCGGCCGACCACGGTGACCGGCGTGCCGGCGACCGACGCCGGCGGCTGGCCGGTGCAGGCGAAGGCCAGTTCATGTTCCTCGCCCGCCCCGACCACGTGCTGCCATGGCAGCGCGGGATCGGCGGGCAGCCGTGCCGCGTCGATCTCGACCGAGAGCCGGGAGGCGTCGGCAAGGTGCCCGGCATCGGTGGCCAGGCCGTCCGAGACGTCGATCATGGCGTGCAGCCGGTCGCCGAGCCGCGCGACGAGTTCGAGTGCCTCGAAGATGCGCGGCCGGATCGCGAGGTGCCGGCCGCCGCCGTCCGGCCGCCATCCATCGCCGAGCGTGCCTGTGACGCACAGCAGGTCGCCGTCCTTCGCGCCGGAGCGCGTGACTACGCGGCCCGACGGGCCCGGCTCGGCGGTGATGGCAACCGACACCACGAGCGGCGCCGCGGCATCGGCATGGGTGGCGATGTCGCCGCCGACCAACGGGCAGCGGAATTCCTGCGCGGCCGCGCGCAGGCCCTCGGCGAGCGCGCGCACGTCCGCATCCGGCAGCCCCGCCGGAAGCGTCACGGCCGCCACCGCGCACGACGGCACGGCGGCCATCGCGGCCACGTCGCTCACGTTGCGGGCCATGGCCTTGCGCGCGACGGCGGCCAGCGGCGTGCCGCGCGTCCAGTGGCGCCCTTCCACCACCTGGTCGGTGGCGATGAGCATGCGATTGCCGCCAAGCCGGACCTCCGCCATGTCGTCGCCCGGCGGGATGACCACGTGCGCCCCGCCGCATGAGGCGAGCTGCGCGTTGGCACGCACGATCTCGCCGATGAGGGCGGACTCACGCACGGGCCGACCTCCGTGCCTCGAGGATGCCGAGCAGCGCCTCCGCGGTCCGCTCGGTGGCGCCCTGCATGGAACGCACCACCTCGCGCGCGGCGTGGCCGAGGCGCGCGCGCTCGGCGGGTTGGTCGATCAGGGTGCGGATGGTGGATGCGAGCCGTGGCGCGTCGAGCTGCACCATGGCGTTGGCGCGCTGGAGCGCGAGCACCGACTCACGGAAGTCGCCCATCCGCGGCCCCGCCACCACGGCCTTGCCGAGCGCGGCGGGCTCCATGGGGTCGGAGCCATGCAGGTGGCCGAAGCTGCGGCCGATCACCACCACGTCGGCCAGGGCATAGGCCTGGCGGAGCTCGCCGATGGTGTCAAGGAGGAACAGGCCGTCTCGGCTGCCGCGTTCACGCCGGGACCGGCGTGCGCAGCCGGGAAGGTCCGCGGCCGCCCGGTCAAACCACTCCGGCTTGCGAGGGGCACACAGGAGCTGCACGCCCTTCGGCACCGCCGCGCGCAGCAGCACATGTTCCTCGGGGGAAGTGGAGCCGGCGACCACCAGCGGGCGCCCGCGGTCGATGCCCAGCTCATCCGCGAGCTCCGCAGCGCCGGGCACGTCGTCGGCGATGCGCGCCGTGTCCCACTTCATGGTTCCGGTGACGAAGACACGGCCTCGTGGGACGCCGAGGGCGCGGAAGCGCGCGGCGTAGTCCTCGGTCTGCACGAGCGCCGCCTCGACGCGGCCGAATGTCCCGGAAAGCACCGGGCGGGCCAGGCGGTAGCGGCCGAAACTGCGTTCGGAGAGGCGCCCGTTCACCACCACGACCGGGATGCCGCGCCGTGCACAGGCAGACACGAAGTTCGGCCAGAGTTCCAGCTCGCAGAGCGCCACCAGGTCGGGGCGCACCCGGTCCAGGAACCGGTCAACCATGGCGCTGCCATCGAAGGGGTAGCGCACCACGTCATGCCGCGCGCCGAACACCTCCTTCGCACGCGCCGTGCCGGTGTCGGTGGTGGCGCTGATGACGACGTCGGGCGCCGGATTGGCTGCGGACAGCCGCTCGACGAGCGTTCGGATCGCGTTCACCTCGCCGACCGACACGGCGTGGACCAGGATGCGGCCCGACGCCGCGGGTCCCAGTGAATCACCATGGCCGAACCGCGCCCGCCAGTCCGTGTGCAGCTTGCCGGCACGGTGCATGCGCCACGCCCACACCGGGGCGGTCGCGGCCGCCGCGGCCAGGTAGGCGGCATCGCGCAGCAGGCGCATGCGGTGAGGATACGGCGTGCCCGGGCGGCGATCGGCGGCGCGATATGCTGCGGACCCATGGCGCAGTGGAAGCAACTCACCGAGTTCGTCGTCCGCCTGCCGCACCGCACGGGCGAGTTGGCGCGCCTGTCGGCACAGCTGCGAGCCGCGTCGGTGGAGATCGTGGCGTTCTTCGGCCCGAGCGAGGGCAAGGCCGCCGACGGCTTCCACCTGATCCCCGGCGATGCCGAGCGGTTCCGCGCCTTCGCCTCCGAGACGGGGCTGGAGACGTGGGAGGAGCCCTGCTTCCACCTGAGCGATGCCCATCACGACGGCGACCTGGTGGCACGACTCGACCAGATCGCGAGCGCCGGCATCAACATCCAGTTCGCCATGGCGCTGGAGGCCGGCGGACAGTTCGGGCTCATGATCTGGGTGGATGACGAGGACGTCGATCGCCTCGCCCGCCTGCTCGGCGCCACCTGAGGCACGGATCGATGCCCCGCCCGGCGTGGCGCATCGGGGTGGACGTCGGGGGAACGTTCGCCGACGCGGTGGCCGTCTCGCCGGAAGGCGAGGTTCGTCGGGTCAAGCTGTTCACGGATGGTCGCTGGCGCCTGGCGTGCGAGCCCGCGGCGGGTGGCGTGCGTGTCGCCGGTGTCCCGGCATGGGCCGTGGCGGCGCTCGTCGGGTGTTCGGCCACGGCGGCGGACGGGCATCGGCATTCCATCCGGCACGCGACCGCGGATGCGGGCGGGACGGTCCTCTCGCTTGACCCACTTCCGCGCGCTGCACCTGCCTGGATCGATGTCGATGCATCCTGCGAGGCGCCAGTGCTGGCGGCGCACCTGGCGTGCGGCGTGCCGCCGGGGATGCCGCTTCCGGAGCTCGATCTTCGCATCGGGACGACGCGCGGCACCAACGCGTTGCTCGAGGGGCGGATCGATCGCCTGGCGGCTTTCGTCGACGAGGGGCTCGAGGGATTGCTCGAGATCGGAACGCAGCAGCGACGTGGGCTGTTTGACCTGGTACCGCAGGCACCGCCGCGCATCGCAGCCGTGACGCTCGGCGTGCCGGGGCGGCTGGCGGCGGAGGGCTCGCCGGTGGGCGCGTTCGATGCGGCCGCCGTCCGTCGTGCCGCCCGGGCCGGGCGCGAGGCCGGTTGCACCGCGGCGGCCATTGCGCTCATCCATGCGTGGCGCGACCCGGAGCACGAGCGACGTGTGGCCGACATCCTCCTCGAGGAAGGGTTCGCGCGCGTGAGTCTCGCAGCGGAGGTATCCGCGGCACCGCGGCTCCTGGCCCGTGCGCAGACGGCCGCCGTCGACGCCGCGCTCGGCAGCGCGGTCCGCGGCGTGCTGGACCGCGTGGCGGGAGGCATGGGAACCGCCAGGGTGCACGTCGCCGCGAGCGACGGCGGCGTGGTGCCGCTGGCGCAGTTCGCCGCGAAGGACAGCCTGCTCAGCGGACCCGCCATGGGGTGCGCCGCGGCCGCCGCGGCGGCGCGCACGGACGGGTGCATCCCCGCGATCTCCTTCGACATGGGCGGCACCAGTGCGGATGTCGGGCGGATCGATGCCCGGGGCATCGACCTGCGGGCGGGCACCGTGCTTGCAGGCCTGGAGATCGCGGTGCCGTCGGTGGACGTGGTCAGCGTGGCGGCGGGGGGCGGATCGATCTGCGCGGCCACGGCCGACGGGCTGTTCGTCGGACCCGCAAGCGCCGGTGCCGATCCAGGCCCCGCCTGCTTCGGCCGCGGCGGGCCGCTCACCCTGACGGACGTGAACCTGCTGCTTGGGCTCTTGCCGGATGTCCTCACGTCGGTGCCGCTGGATCGCGAGGCGTCATGGCGGCGCGCGGATGCCGAGGCGGCGCGGGGCGGGCGATCGGTCGCGGACATGCTGCACGCCTTCCGTGAGCTTGCCAACGAACACATGGCAGCCGCGGTGCGCACGGTGACGTCGCTGCGCGGGCACGACCCGGCGCACCATGCGCTCGTCGCGTTCGGCGGGGCCGGAGGACAGCATGCCTGCGCGGTGGCTGCGGCGCTCGGCATGAGGCGAGTGCTGGTACCGGCCCATGCGGGGTTCGTGAGCGGCCTGGGGGCGTGCGATGCGGCGGTGCAGCGGACGGTCGTTCGGCCGGTGCGTGTGCCGCTTGGCGACGGACGGTTGCTCTGCGACGCCATCGTCCTGGCGCGGCAGCAGGCGGGACTGGACGCCGATGATCCGGCCAACGCACGGGCGCGCATCGATGCCATCGTCCGGATCGACGGACAGTCGGGCACGTTCGAGGTCGAGGTGCCGTCGGGTGGAGCACCATCGGAGCTCGTGACGGCGTGCACGCAGGGGGTGGATCGCCGGCATCGGGCGATGTTCGGACGGCCCATGCCCGGACGTTCGATCGTCGTGGATGCGGTGCGGATCGTGGCCGGGTCAGCGCCCCAGCCAGCGCCGCCCTCGCCGGTCGAGCGATGGATCGCGCGTGATGGAGCGGCCTCCGCGTGGTCCGGCGTGCCCACGCCCGGACCCGCGGTCCTGGCGGAGGCCGGCGCGACGGTCGTGGTGGAGCGGGGCTGGACCGCCCGGCCGCAGCCCTCCGGCGCCCTGCTTCTTGAGCACGCGGGCGGTGCGACCCCGCCGACCATGCCGCCCGAGGTTGTCTCGGCGCGCTGCGTGTCGATCGCCGGGTGGATGTCGGCCACGCTGCAGCGCACGGCGCGCAGCCCGAACGTCCGCGACCGGCTCGACTACTCCTGCGGCCTGCTCGACGCCGGGGGAGTCCTGTGCGCGAATGCGCCGAACGTGCCGGTGCACCTCGGTGCGCTCGGGGCGTGCGTGCGCGCGGTGGATGCGGTGCACCCGCTGCGGGCCGGCGAGGCGGTGCTTGTCAATCATCCGGCGTTCGGTGGATCGCACCTGCCGGACCTGACGATGGTGCTCGCGGTCGAGGACGATTCGGGACGGCGCCTGGGGATCGTCGCGGCACGCGCGCACCATGCGGAGATCGGCGGGACGCGGGCGGGATCGATGCCGCCCGACGCCCGCACCCTGGAGGACGAGGGCGTGGCGATCGCGCCGATGACGGCGGCGCGCCACGGCGTCCTGGACGAGCCCGCCGTGCGCGCGGCGCTGGCGGCGGCCCGCCACCCGTCGCGCGACCCGCAGCTCAATGTCGATGACCTGCGTGCGATGGCGGCAGCACTCGAGGCCGGGGCGGCCGAGCTGCGTGCGCTGGCGGCGGCCATCGGTCCCGATGCGCTGTCGCAGGCGTTCGCGGCGCTGATCTCCCGCAGCGCCGCACGGACCGCGGCGGTCGCACGAACGGTGCCGCAGGCAGGACTCGCGCGCGAGGACGCGCTGGACGACGGCACGCCGATCCGCGTGCGGATCGACCGATGCGCGGACGGCCTCCGCATCGACTTCACGGGGTCGGGTGGCGTCCACGCCGGCAACCTGAACGCGCCGCTTGCGGTCACGCGCAGCGCGGTGCTCTACGCCCTGCGCGTCCTGGCCGGCCGGCTCGAGCCGCTCGACGAGCATCGTGCCCCGCTCAACGAGGGGTTCCTGCACGGCGTCGAGCTGGTGGTGCCGGAGGGCATCCTGAATCCGCCGTTCGCCGCCGATGCGGGGCGCTGCCCGGCGGTCTTTGCCGGAAACACCGAGACCAGCCAGCGCGTGGCCGAGGCGTTGCTCGGCGCGTTCGGCGTCGTCGCCGAAGGCCAGGGAACGATGAACTCCGTGTCGATCGCGGGCGACGGGTTCGCGGTCTACGAGACGCTCGGCGGTGGCGCGGGCGCATCCGATGCGCGGGACGGCACCGACGCCGTCCACGTGCACATGACCAACACACGGCTGGGCGATGCGGAGGTGCTGGAAGCCTCCGCACCGCTCCGGGTGACGGCGCTGCGTGTGCGGCGGGGTTCCGGCGGCGGCGGGGCGCACCGTGGCGGCGACGGAATGGAACGCGCGTTCGAGGCGCTCGCGCCCTGCGTCGTCTCGATGGCGGCGCAGCGTCGCGTGCGAGCCCCGCGCGGCGCGTGCGGCGGTGGCGACGGGCAGCCCGGGCGACAGCGGGTCGAGCGGACCGACGGAACCACCGTCGCGATTCCCGGAGACGGCAGCACGGTGCTCATGGCCGGCGACGTGTTCCGGGTCGAGACGCCGGGCGGAGGCGGATTCGGCGCCGCGTGAGGCGTCAGGCGAGCTCGATGCGCTCGATGCGGTTGGCGAGGCCGGTGTCCTCGCTGATCTCGACGAAGACCCCGCAGAGCCGCGGGTCGCCCTGCCCCATCTCGTAGTGCACGGGGAGCGCCGAGGTCATGTGGCGGACCACCGCGTCGGTGTCACGCCCGATCACCGAGTCGTACGGGCCGCACATGCCGACGTCGGTGATGAAGCCGGTGCCCTTGCGCAGGATGCGCGCATCCGCCGTGGGCACGTGGGTGTGCGTGCCCACCACGAGCGCGGCACGGCCGTCGCACCACGCGCCCATCGCGGCCTTCTCGCTGGTGGCCTCCATGTGCGCCTCGACCACGACGATCGGTCGCCGCTCGGGGATCGCGCCGAGCACCTCGTCGATGGCGGCAAAGGGGTCGTTGGCGGGCATCGGGAAGAAGATGCGCCCCAGGACCGTGACCACGTAGATGTCCCGCGTGCGGGTGCCGGCGGCCGGGATGCGCGTCCAGCGCTTGCCGGGCGAGCGCGCCGAGAGGTTGGCGGGCCGCGCGACGGGCTCCTCGGGGTTCTCCAGGATCGGGACCACCTTGGTGTCCCGGAAGACGTGGTCGCCGAGGGTGATGGCATCGATTCCCATGCCGCGGAAGGCCCGGTACAGCTCGGGGGTCAGCCCGGACCCGTTGCGAGCGTTCTCGGCATTCGCCACCACCACGTCGGGCGCCCAGCGCTCGCGGAGGGCCGGCAGGCAGCGCTCGACCACCGCCTTCCCCGGGGCGCCGTTGATGTCCCCGAGGAACGCAAGCTTCGCGGTCCGGCTCATCCGCTACACTCTACTTCGCTTCCGGAGCACGTCATCGGGACTCGGGCAGCGCGGCACGTGCCGGCGCCCCGCGATGGATCACGGTCGATGCAGACGACGTCGTTCAAGATCGGCGAGAAGGTTCGCCATGCGAAGCGCCCGGAATGGGGCGTCGGGGCGATCACGAAGATCGAGGTGATCACGCGCGACGGGCGGCCCGACCGCCGGATCTGGATCCGCTTCCCAACCGCGGGCGAGAAGAGCGTGCTTTCCAGCATGGCCGAGCTCGAGCACGTGGAGGCTGCGCCGATGGGCGGGGCGCCGACCCTGGCCGACGCGCACGCCCGTGCGGATTCCGGCTGGCTCGGCGAGATCGCCAAGCGCAAGCCCGAGGACATGATGGTGGCCCTGCCCGACGGGGCGACCGATCCCTTCGTGCCCCTGCGCCGCCGGCTCGAGCAGACCTTCGCCCTCTACCGCTTCGACGCGCCGAACAAGCTCATCGAGTGGGCGATCGCGCAGAGCGGCCTGAACGACCCGATGAGCCGCTTCAGCCGGCACGACCTGGAGGCGTTCTTCAAGCGCTGGAAGTTCGCGCTTGATGCGCACCTGGGCAAGCTGATGCAGGACGCGCGCCGCGAGCCGGGCACGCTCGAGGACGCGAGCCGCGGCGCGCCGCCGTCGGCGGTCGCGGCGATGCGCCGGATCTCGCAGTACCGCTGAGCGCGGCGCCGGGCACGCCCGGCAGCGAATACGATCCGCGCCCATGCAGAACGCCATGGAGATCCCGATTGCGCGTCGCCTGAAGAACGCGGCGCGGTACCGCGAGGTGATCGGGGTGCTCGCCCGCTACGGATTCGCCAGCTTCGTCGCCAAGAGCGGGTTCGGGCCGCTGCGCAAGGCCAACGTCGACTGGCTGTACAGCCGCGACGGCACCGTGGACCTGTCCGAGGCGCCCTTCGAGGTGCGGCTGCGCAAGGCCTTCGAGGAGCTGGGGCCGACCTTCATCAAGATCGGGCAGATCCTCTCGACCCGCCGCGACCTGATCCCCGACTCGCTCGCCGACGAGTTCGCCAAGCTCCAGGCCGACTGCCCGAAGATCCCCTTCGACCGCGTGCGCGCGGCGCTCGACGAGCAGCTCAAGGGCCGCACCGACGAGCTCTTCCAGTGGATCGACCCGGAGCCCCTGGCCGCCGCCAGCATGGCGCAGGTGCACTCGGCCGTCTGGAAGGACGGCACCGAGGTGGTGGTCAAGCTGCTGCGCCCGGATGCCGCCGACCAGATCGAGGCCGACATGGACGCCATCGCGTTCGTGGCGCGCCTGACCGAGGAGCGGCTGGCCAAGAGCGGCTTCAGCCCGACCGAGATCGTCGGCGAGTTCCGCGAGGAGCTGCGGCGCGAGACCAACCTCACCATCGAGGCGCGGTCCACGGACCGCATGCGCCGCTCGTTCGCGGACGACCCGGGCATCTCGTTCCCGCACGTCTACTGGGAGGCGACCACGCCCGGCCTGCTGACGATCGAGCGCGTGAAGGGCAAGCTGCTCGCCCGCACGCCCTACGAGTCGATCCCGCTGGAGACCCGGCGCAAGATCATCGGAAACGGCGCGCGCGCCGTGTTCCGCCAGACGCTCGAGCTCGGCTTCTTCCACGCCGACCCGCACCCGGGCAACATCTTCGTCCACGACGACGGACGGATCACCTTCATCGACTGCGGCATGGTGGGCCGGATCGGGGCCGACGCGCGCCAGCGGATCGCCGAGCTCGTGTTCGGCGTGGCCACGGGCGACGCGCGCATGGTGATGCGCGCGGCCATGAAGATGGGGAACGTCGAGCCCGACGACATCGACGAGCGTTCCCTGCTCGACGACGTGCAGGAGGTGGTGGACCAGTTCGTGGGCCGGCCGATCGGCGAGATCGACATCGCGGCGGTGCTCGACAAGTTCTACCAGATCCTCCGCGAGTACCAGGTGCGCTGCCCGGCGGACATGGTGATGCTCATCAAGGCGATGGCCACCATCGAGGGCGTGGCCCGCGACCTCGACCCCGACTACGAGATCATCGAGGCCGCCAAGCCGTTCATCTTCCGGCTGGTGAACGACCGCTACTCGCCCAAGGCGCTGTCGAAGCGCGTGCTGAACACGCTGTTCTCCTACGCCGAGTTCGTCGACTCGCTGCCCAAGCAGGTCAACGGCCTGCTGCGGAAGCTGCGGCTCGGCGAGGCGAAGGTCAACTTCCACGTCGAGGGCATCGAGCGCTTCCGGATGTCGGTGGAGCACACCGCGACCACGGTGTCGTACGCGCTGCTCATCAGCGCCCTGCTCCTGGCGAGCTCCGTGCTGATCCACGCCACGCGCGGGGAGACCGAGACGACGGTGGTGGGCACGCTGGGCCTCGGCGGCTTCCTGCTCGCCGGGTTCCTCTCCCTCGGCCTGATCTGGGACATCTGGCGCACCCGCCGCGGCGTGCAGCGGAACGTCCGCGAGGAAGAGAAGGAAGAGCGGCAGAAGCGGCGCTGAGGCCGCCCGGACGGGGCGCGGGGCGCTGTGGGGGCGGGTATTCCCGGAATCCGGGCCAATTCCCCGAACCTCGGTTGCGTCGCGTGGCATAGTACGCGGATGCACAGATCGGTCCTGGCCCTCGGCCTTGCGGTCGCCTTCGCGACCACCCTTCCCGTCTCCGCGCAGTTCACCTCCGACCCCGCACAGCCTGCGATCCTTGCGAGCGCGGCGAGCGAGCAGGTCCAGCCGAAGGTCGTGCCCATCCCCTCGGGCGGCTTCTACATGAGCTGGTACGACAACCGTGCCGGCGGCTACGACCCGTGGATCCAGCGCTTTGACTCCAACGGCGTCGGCGTGTGGCCGGACGGCGGCGTGCGCGTCCTGGACACGTCGTTCTCCAGCACCGAGGACTACGGGCTCACGATGGACAACGCGGGCAACGCCGTCATCGTGACGCGCAGCGACATCGGCGGCGGGGTCAAGATCGTCGCCCAGGCCGTGTCGCCCTCGGGCGCGCTGCTATGGGGTCCGACCGGAACCCAGCTTGCGGCCACGGGCAACGCCCCGAAGGCAGGGCGCGCGGGAGACGGTGCCGCCGTCGCGGGCTGGAGCGAGGGCAACCGCGCGAAGGTCATGCGCCTGAACGCCGACGGCACGGCCGCCTGGGCCTCCGCGTCCACCATCACCGACGGCACCGCGACCACGATCCTGGCGGACCTGCAGCCCGGCGACGGCGGCAGCGTGATCGCCTCGGCGGTGCGCTACACCACCTTCTCGGGCGCGAAGACGCTGCAGGCGCAGAAGTACTCGGCGACGGGCGCGGCGCAGTGGGTCGCGACGAACGTGCGCGTCTTCTCGGCCGGTTCGCTCCAGTTCGGCAGCTTCCCGCCCTTCATCGCCGACGGCGAGGGTGGCGCGATCTTCGCCTGGTACACGACGTCGCCGCTGATGTGCCGCGTGCAATGGGTGTCGCCGACCGGGGCCATCAAGTTCGGCACCGACGGCGCCACGGTGGCGGACAGCACGGGCCTCAACCGCGTCGACCCGGCCGTGACCTACGTCCCGGCCAGCCGCCGGGTGTTCGTCTCGTGGTCGGAAAACGTGCCCAACTCGTCGATCTACGGCGTTGGCATGCAGGCCTTCGACGAGACGGGGCAGAAGCTGCTCGGCGTGGCCGGCTACCCGCTGGCACAGCTCGAGACCGTCTACCAGTACGTCCAGAACCGCGCCGGACTCGTCGGCGGCTTCCCCACATTCACGTGGACGCGCACCGCCCCGAACTTCGGCAACGACGTCATCTGGGCGATGTCGGTGGATGCCGGCGGCACGCCGCGCTGGACGTCGCCGACCCAGGTGAGCGTCGCCGCCCAGTGCGGACGGCCGCTGATCGCGCCGCTCGTGGGCGGCAGCGCCCACGGCCTGGTGGCCTGGGAGCGCGGCGGGACCGGCTCGGCCGACGTCGTCGGTGCGCGGCTCAACGCCGACGGCTCGCTCGGGCCGCCGAGCAATCCGGCGGACCTCAACGGCGACGGTGCAGTCAACGGCGACGACCTCGGCCGCCTGCTCGCGGCCTGGGGCACCGCGGACCCGGCCGCCGACCTGAACGACGACGGCATCGTCAACGGCGACGACCTGGGGATCATGCTCGGGGCGTGGACCTGAGCGCGCGCGCGAGGCGTTCGTCACTGACCGGCACGCGGGTCCGCAGTTCCTGCGCGAACAGGCTGACCCGGTACTCCTCGAGCAGCGCGCGGAACGGCGCCAGCACCTCCGCATCCCCGCGCTCGCCGGCGAGCGTCGCCTCCGCCTTCGCCAGTTCGTCTTCCCAGCGCCGCACCTGCCCCATCAGCGCCGCATCGCGGGCGTGGCCGCCGCTGCGCAGCTTCCGCGCGCGCGCGGCCAGCGCAGCGATCCAGCGCACGAGCGACGGCAGCGACTCGCGCGGGACGTTCGCCACGGCATCCACGGGGGCCAGCCGGCGGAGCTGCGCCCGGATGTCGGCGACGGAATCGCTCCACGACGCCGGGATGCTGCCCTCGAGCGCACGGTGCACCTCGACCGCGCTTCGGTGAATCGCCCCGCTGGCGCGGACGAGTTCCGCGGCGAGCCCCGGCAGTCGCGCGGCCTCTCGGTCGGCGCGTGCCTCGAACTCGGCGGCGTCACGCACCGCCGGCATGCCATCGACGAAGGCGTGTGACGCCAGTGCGAGCCGCAGCGCCTCCACGAGCGACGCGCGCCCGGTCCCCGTGGCTGCCAGGCACGCCATCACCGCGTCGTCGAAGCCGGGGGCGTACTCGAGGTGGTGCGCGAGTTCCCCGGCCCGCGCCAGTGAGTACAGCCGGCGCAGGCCGCGGGCCGTCGCGCGCTCGGCGGCGCCGGGATCGTCGAAGAGCTCGGCGCGAACCGACGTGCCGCGGTCGGCCAGGCCGGGCCAGGCGACGACGCGGCGGCCGTCGGCCAGGATGGCATCGACGCGCTCGGGAAGCGGCTCGATGGCCCAGATGTCCATGTCGGGGCCCGGCCAGGCGGATCCGAAGGCCTCGCGAACGTCCTGCGCCCGTGAGGCGGCGCGCCGCGGGGCGAGGTCACGCCGGAGCGCCGACAGGTCATCGCCGCGGGCGATCACGGCGCCGTCCGGCCCGGTGACCTCGACGTGCATGCGCAGGTGCGCCGGCAGCTGCGCGGCATCGAGCATGTCGGGGCGGATCTCCGTCGCCCCCACCGACGAGAGGTAGCCCGCCAGCGCGTCGATGAGCCGCCCTTCACCGAACGCGAGGGTGGCGGCCGCATCCTCGGCAAGGTCGCGCAGCGGGAAGAAGCGGGTGCGCAGCGCCTTCGGCAGCGTCCGAACGAGCGCTTCCACCTTGTCCGGAAGCAGCCCGGGCACCAGCCACTCGAGCCGTTCGGCATTCGCGTCCCACAGCCGGTCGAGCGGCACCGTGACGTGGACGCCGTCGGTGTGCGCGCCGGGCTCGAGCGAATAGCGCAGCGGCAACGCCCCGGCCGCGCCCGCCGCGAGCGCATCGGGAAAGCGCGCCACCAGGTCCGGGTCCGGCGCGTGCGCCAGCAGGTCGCCGTCGCGCATGAAGAGGAGCCGGGGATCGCGCGACTCCGCCTGCCGGCGCCAGCGCTCGAAGCTCGGCAGGCTGTGCACGTCGGCCGGGACGCGCGCGTCGAAGAAGGCGAACACGGCTTCCTCCTCCACCAGCAGCCCGCGCTCGCGGCGCTTGGCCTCCATGGCCTCGATGCGCGTGCGCAGCTCCCCGTTGTGGCGGACGAACGGGGCGTCCAGGCCGCAGTCGCCGTCGACGAGGGCGGCCTGGATGAAGATGTGGCGGGCTTCGACGGGATTGACCGGCCCGTACGGCACGCGCCGGCGCGGCACCACCGTCAGCTCGCCGAACTGCACGCGTTCCCAGGCGGCCACCTGTCCACGTGCGCGCACCCAGTGCGGCTCGCTCTGGATGCGGCGCACCAGGTGCGGCGCGACGCGCTCCACCCAGTCGCCCTGCACCTTGCCCAGGACGCGGCCGAAGCGCCGCGAGGTCTCGACCACCTCGGCCGCCACCACCCACGCCGGCCCGCGCCGGGCGAGCGACGACCCCGGGAACGCCGCGAACCGCGCCCCCGAGGCGGTTCGGTAGTCGCCCTCCTCGGTGCGGACGCCGACCTGCGAGACGAAGCCCGCGAGCGCGGCGCGGTGCACGCGCGGCGCGTCGCTCGATTCACCGAGCGGCGGGATGCGCACGCGCAGGCGTTCCTCGAGCATGGTGCGCACCTGGTCGTGGAGGTCGGTCCACTCGCGCATGCGCTGGTGCGAGAGGTAGTGCTCGCGGCTCCAGCGCCGCAGCGACGAGGAGCCGCGGGTCGCCGACTCCGCCCTCCACCGTCGCCAGAGCCGCACGAGCGAGAGGAAGTCCCCTTCCGGGTCGCGCCACGCGGCGTGCGCGAGGTCCGCAAGCGACGCATGGGCCGACGGGCGCTCGCGCGGATCCTGGATCGAGAGCGCCGCGGCGAGCACCGCCCCCTCGGCGCCGACGCCCTCGTCGACCGCGGCCAGCAGCATGCGCGCCAGGCGCGGGTCGACGGGCAGCTGCGCCATGCGCCGGCCGAGGGGGGTCAGGGCCTCGTGGCGGTCGAGGGCGCCGAGTTCGGCGAGCGTCTCGAGCCCCTCGGCCACCGCACGGCTGCTCGGCGGGTCCAGGAACGGGAATCGGCGCACGTCCCCGAGCCGCAGCGCCTTCATTCGCAGGATGACGCTCGCCAGGTCCGTGCGCAGGATCTCGGGCGGGGTGAACGCCTCGCGCTCCGCGTGAGATGACTCGGACCACAGCCGGATGCAGATCCCCGGGCCGATGCGGCCGCATCGGCCCGCGCGCTGGTCTGCGGACGCGCGCGACACCGGCTCGACGGGCAGGCGCAGGACGCGCGTGCGGCCCGACCAGCGCGCGATGCGCGCGACGCCCGTGTCGACCACGAAGCGGATGCCCGGCACCGTCACGCTCGTCTCGGCGACGTTCGTCGAGAGCACGATCCGCCGCGCGCCGCCGGGGCGGAACACGCGGTCCTGCTCGGACGACGGAAGCCGCGCGTGGAGCGGCAGGATGTCGGCGCCGGCCGCCGCGGGCATGCGCCGGAGCGCGTCGGCGGCGTCGAGGATGTCCCGCTCGCCCGGCAGGAAGGCGAGGACGTCGCCCGGGCCCTCGCGCACGCACTCCTCGATCCCCTGCAGGACGCGGTCGACCAGGCCGCGCTCGGCGTCCTCCGGATCCGGACGCCAGCGCACCTCGATCGGGTGGAGCCGCCCGCCGACCTCGACCACGGGCGCGCCTCCGAAGTGCTCCGAGAACCGGCGGACGTCGATGGTGGCCGAGGCGACGATGAGCTTCAGGTCCGGCCGCCGCGCCAGGATGCGCCGCATGCAGCCGAGCAGGAAGTCGACGTTCAGGCTGCGCTCGTGGGCCTCGTCGATGATGATGGTGTCGGAGCGGCGGGCGTCGGGATCGCGCTCGAGTTCCGAAAGCAGCACGCCGTCGGTCACCACGCGCACGAGCGGATTGCTTCCGCTGCGGTCGTCGAAGCGCACCTTGAACCCGACGACGTCCCCGAGACGCACGCCGAGTTCGTCGGCGATCCGCGCGGCGACGCTCCGCGCGGCGATCCGCCGGGGCTGCGTCAGCGTGATGGTGCCATGGATGCCGCGCCCGGCCTCCAGGCAGATCTTCGGCAGCTGCGTGGTCTTCCCGGACCCCGTCTCGCCGGCAACCACGACCACCTGGCTCGCATCGAGGGCGCGCAGGATGTCCGCGCGCGCCTGCGCGACCGGGAGGTCCGGCGGGTAGGTCACGTCCGGGCGGCGGGCCAGCCGGGCGCGCGCGGCGCTGCCCTCCGGCAGCTCCTCGGGGCGTGGGATCCGGTCGGGCACGGCGCACGGATTCTAGGTCTGTATCCTTCGGGCTCTTGGGCGCTTAGCTCAGCGGCAAGAGCGCTGCTCTTACACAGCAGGGGTCACTGGTTCGAATCCAGTAGCGCCCACTGGGACGCCCGCTTCCATGGCTCGGATCCTTCCCCTCTCCCTCCTGCGCCCCGCGCGCCTTGCCTCGCTCGCCCTGGCGGCGATCGCCGGCGGATGCGCGGACATGATGGTGGAGCGGCAGGATGCCGCGATCGAGCGTGCGTCCGTCGACCGTTCCGCGGTGAAGGTCGACGCGATCGACATCGATCCGATCATGCGCGGGACGGTGGCGGCGGAGACGGCGCTCGTCGGCTTCGACCCGGTCGTGGTGCGCGGGTACGGCGTGGTGGTCGGCCTGCGCGGCACCGGCAGCCGGCAGATGCCCTCGGACGTCCGCGCATTCCTGCTCCAGGAGATGGCGCGCCGCGGGTTCGGAAGCGGCGCGCCGGGGTCGCCCGCGATCTCGCCGCAGGAGCTCCTGAACTCCGAGGACACCGCCGTCGTCATCGTCGAGGGCGTCATCCCGCCCGGGGCGCCGAAGGGCTCGAAGTTCGACGTCCGCGTCACCATCTCGCCGGGCACGTCGACCACGAGCCTCGAGGGCGGGCGCCTGCTCATCGCCGACCTGCGTCCGGGGCCGCTGCTCACGGGCAGCCGCCAGGCGGCGGCACTCGCCGAGGGCGCGGGCGCGGTCGTGATCAACCCCTTCGTCGAACCCAACGCCACGCAGCGCGACTCGATCAACCGCACGAGCGGACGCGTGCTCGACGGCGGGCTGGTGAGCAAGGACATGCCGCTCAAGCTGCGGCTCGCCACGCCGAGCCACTCGCGTGCGGAGTCGATCCAGAACACGATCAACACGATCTTCCCGCGCGAACGGGGCCAGCGCGGCGAGACCGCGCACGGCCGCTCGGGCGGCGCGATCGACCTGATGGTGCCGCCCTCGTACGCCAAGCGCACGGGGGAATTCGCCGAGCTGGTGCGCCATTGCCCGCTGGCGATCTCGAACCCCGAGCAGACGGCGATGGCCATCCGGCGGTCGCTGCTGGCAAACCCCGGTGCCGCCGGCGCGGCGAGCTGGCGCTGGCAGGCGCTCGGCAAGCGCGCGCTGCCGATGATCCAGGACCTGTACGAGTATCCCGAGGAGCAGCCGCGCTTCGCGGCGCTCAACGCGGGCGCCAAGCTCGACGACATGCTGGCGGTGCCGCCCCTGCTGCAGATGGCGCGCGAGAGCGACTCGATCACCTACCGCACCGAGGCCATCAAGCTGCTCGGGCGCATGGGCACGAACCCCGAGATCGAGCTCGGCCTGCGCAAGCTCCTGGACGACGGCGAGATCGACGTCCGGCTGGCGGCGTTCGAGGCCCTGGACAAGCGCGGCGACTCGCACGTCATCTCGATGCCCATCGGCAAGAAGTTCGTGCTGAACCTGGTGCCGAGCGACAAGCCGATGATCTACGTGGCGCAGAGCGGCCAGCCCCGGATCGTCATCTTCGACGAGGCGCTCTCGGTGAAGCGACCGATGACGCTCTACACCTGGGACGGCCGGCTCATCGTCAAGGCCGACGAGGGCGACAGCCTGCTCGAGGTCTTCTACCGCGAGCGCATGGACCTGCCCGCGGTGATCGACCGCGTGCAGCCGGACCTGGGGGCCCTGATCGGCTACTTCGCCCGCCGCCCGACCCCGGACCGCCCCGAGGCGGGCCTGAACTTCAGCTACAGCGAGACGATCAGCGCCCTGCACGAGCTCTGGCGGCTCAAGTACGTGACCTGCGACTTCCGGGCCGAGCAGGACCGCATCCTGGCCGAGATCCTCCGGGACGACCCGGGCGAGAAGGACCTGCGGCCGGAGTTCAACGACGAGGCCGAGGGCGAGGACACCTCCGAGGACCTGCCCCGCAGTGCCTCGGATGCCAGGAACCGGCCCGCCAGCGACCTCGAGACCGCCTCCATCGGATCGGGACTTGATGCCACGAAGGCGCGGAGAGATACTGTGCCGAGATGACGGCTCCGCCCAGGAGGGGCGGGACCAGCGACTGACAGGAGGTCTCCACGTGCGCCTTTCCCGCCTCGTCCTGAGCGGATTCAAGAGCTTTGCCGACACGACCGAGTTCCGGTTCGACGCGCCGATCATCGGCGTCGTCGGCCCGAACGGCTGCGGCAAGTCCAACGTCGTGGACGCAATCAAGTGGGTGCTCGGCGAGCGCAGCGCCAAGAGCCTGCGCGGCGGCGCGATGCTCGACGTGATCTTCGCCGGAAGCGCGACCCGCAAGCCCTGCGGGATGGCGAGCGTGACCCTGGTGTTCGACAACCCGGTGCTCACCCCCGAGGAGCAGGCCCGCGCGCTGGCGCACGCCCCGCCGGTGCTGGAGGCCGAGGCGGACGCGGCCCACGAGTCGGTGGACGAGGAAGGCGCTGACGGATCGGCGGCGGTCAACCGCCACGCCGTGCGTCACCGTGGGCTGCCGGTCGACACCGACGAGGTCGAGGTGACCCGGCGGCTGCACGCCGATGGCCGCAGCGAGTACCTGGTCAACGGCCGCAAGGTGCGCCTGCGCGACATCAAGGAGCTGTTCCTCGACACCGGCATCGGCAACGACGCCTACTCCATCATCGAGCAGGGCAAGGTCGATGCCATGCTCCGGGCTGCCCCGATGGAGCGCCGCGGGATCCTGGAGGAGGCCGCGGGCGTCGCGAAGTTCCGCACCCGCAAGGTCGAGGCGCAGCGCAAGCTCGACAACGCCGAGAAGAACCTGGTGCTGGTGCGCGAGCAGCTGGCGACCACGGAACGCCGCCTCAAGGTCGTGAAGGGCCAGGCCGAGAAGGCGCGGCGCTTCCGCGACTTCGACGCACGCCGGCGCACCCTGCGCACGGCCGTCGCATTCGAGACCTACCACGAGCAGCGCGAGCAGCTGGCCGGGCTCACCAGCCAGCTGGCCGCCCTGGAGCGAGACCGGCAGGAGCTGGCCGCGGCCGCCGCGGTGCTGGAAGACCGCCACAACGCGGCGGAGGCGGCGCGCCAGTCGGCGCTCTCCGCGCAGCACGGGCTCGAGCAGCGCCGCATCGAGGCCGCCGGCCTCGAGCGCCAGGAGTCGCAGCGCGCCGAGATGGCCGAGCGCAGCCTGGCCGAGGCGACCGAGCACCGCGACGCCGACGCCGCGCGGCTGGCGGAGCTGGACGCCCGCATCCACGAGCTCACCGCGCAGATCGACGATGCCGCCGAGCGGATCGCCGCCGCGGCCGAGGCGGCCTCGGAGGCCGAGCGCGCCGTGATGACGGCCTCCGACGCCCGCGCCCGCACGGCCGAGGCCGCGCAGCAGGCACGCACCGCGTCGGACCGCCTTCGTGAGCAGGCGATGGACGCCGAGCGCGGCATCTCGCGCGCGGGGGCTGCCATGGCGGCGATCGACGACCGCGAGCGGCAGGTCGGCGAGCAGCTCGACCGCGTCGAGCGCCGCCGCGACCCGTTCCGGATGGAGATCGACGCGCAGCGCGCCCAGCGCAACCACCACGTGGTGCGGATGATGGTCGCGCGCGATGCCGCCACGCGTCTCGAGGCCGAGGTGCACGCGCACATCGCCGACGCGGCATCGCTCGGCGACCGGCACGCGGCTCTCGCGCGCCGGCTGTCTGCGCTGCGCGACGAGCGCACGTCGCTCGAGAGCCGCAGCCGGCTCCTCGAGGAGATGCAGCGCGCCCGCGAGGGCGTGGACGAGGCGGTGCGCCACGTGATGGCCGACCGTGCGGCGTTCCCGGGCGTCTCCGGAATCCTCGGGGACTGGATCGAGGCCGATCTGGCGCATGCGCCGGCGGTCGAGGCCGCCCTCGGACGGGACCTTGAGCTGATCGTGATCGACCGGGGACACGACGTCCTCGGGGTGGCGAACGCCGGTGCCGGCCTGCGCGGGCGCGTGACCATGGCGGCGATCGACGCGGCGGTGGCCGCCCTGCCTCCGCGGCAGGCGGACCCGCAGTGCACGGCGCTGTCGTCGGTGGTCCGGGTGCGCGACGGCGGTGAGCGACTGGTGCACGCCTTGCTCGGCGACACGTGGCTGGTCGAGGACCTGGCGACGGCGGTGGCGCTGCAGGCGTCCACCCACGCGGGCGCACGCCTCGTGACCCGGGACGGTGCCCTGGTCGACGGCCTCGGCCGCGTGACCGTGGGCCGGCCGACGGGCAGCGGTTCCGGCGAGGGCCTCCTCGCCCGGCGCGCGGAACTGGCCGACCTCGCGCAGCGCCTGGCGGCGCTCGCGGTCGAGATGGAACTCCTGGAGGGCGAGGCGAACGCCCTGCTCGCCCGCGGCACCGAGGCCCGCCAGCGCCACCGCGAGGTCGAGGACCGGCTGGCCGAGGTCCGTCGTTCGCTGGTCGATGCCGAGTACCAGCGCGACCGCTGCGACCAGATGATCCAGCGCGTCGAGCACGAGCAGGCGGCCCTGGGTGTCGAGATCGACGAACTGATCCGCCGGACGCGCACGCTCGGCACCGAGCGCGACGAGGCGGCCGGGCGGCTCTCGCAGGCCCGGGCGATGCACGAGGCCGTCCAGGGGCGCCGCGCCGTCGCGGACGCCGAGGCGACGCGCGCGTCCACCCGCGCCGAGGCCGCGGCGGAGGCCCTGGCGAACGCCCGCATCGCGTCGACCGAGCGCGGCGGCGCCCTCGACGCCCTCCGGCGCGAGCGCCGCGGCGCGGAACTCGCCCGCGACGAGCAGCAGCGCCAGCGTGCCGTGGCGGCCGAGCAGGCCGACCGGCGCGCCCAGCAGGCCGAGCGCTACGCCGGCACCATCACCGAGGCCCGGGCGGCCGCGGAGGCGGCGCGCGTGGAGCTGGCCTCGGTTGCCGAGGCCCTGGTCGGCGCCGGGGAGGCCGTGACCGGGTCGGACCGCGCCTTGCAGGAGGCGGGCGCCGCCCTGCGCCTGGCGCGCGAGCAGGCCAAGATCCTGGAGCGCAACTGGACAAGCGTCGAGCTCGGCCGCCGCGAGGTGGAGATCAAGCGCGAGTCGCTGGAGGAGTCGGCGCTCACCGACCTCGAGCTCGACCTCGGGGCCTCCTACGAGGCGCACCTCGCCGAGCGCGCCGCCGAGGGCTTCGTGCCCGTCGACCGATCGGCCGCCGAGGCGGAGCTTGCCGCCCTCAAGGACGACATCAAGTCGCTCGGCAACGTCAACCTCGATGCCATCGACGAGGAAGGCCAGCTCGAGGAGCGCAACGAGTCGCTGGTGCGCCAGCTGGCGGACATCGACGCCGCCACCGTGCAGCTCGGGCAGCTCATCCTGCAGCTCGATGCCGTGTCAAAGGTGCGCTTCGAGCAGGTGTTCACCACCGTGCGCGAGAACTTCGCCGGAAACGGCGGCATGTTCCGCCGCCTGTTCGGCGGCGGCAGCGCCGACCTCTTCCTGGTGCCCGACGAGGAGACCGGCGTGGTCGACATGCTGGAGTCCGGCGTCGAGATCCGCGCCAAGCCCCCCGGGAAGGAGCCGCGCCTCATCAGCCAGCTCTCCGGCGGCGAGAAGACGATGACCGCGGTGGCGCTCCTGATGAGCATCTTCCAGAGCAAGCCCAGCCCGTTCTGCGTGCTGGACGAGGTCGATGCCGCCCTCGACGAGGCGAACGTGGAGCGCTTCTGCGGCGTGCTGCGCGAGTTCCTCGACCGCAGCCACTTCGTCGTCATCACCCACCACAAGCGCACCATGCAGGCCTGCGACCAGCTCTACGGCGTCACCATGCCGCAGCGCGGCGTCTCGCGCCGGGTCAGCGTGCGCTTCGAGCAGGTGGGCAAGGACGGCGCGATCTCCAAGGACGCCGTCGAGGCCGCCGAACGCGAGCAGCGCAACCGCCCGAGCGACGCCCTCGCGGGCGCGTGGCAGGACAACTGACGGAAGGTCGTGGCGGGCGTGCGGCGTGCAGGCACCCGCGCCCGGCGGTTCAAGCCAAGTCCGGCCACGCCTCGCGCGCCGCCCGGTGCGCCTCCGCGTGAAGGTCCGCCGTGAGCCGCGGCGTGGCCGCGTATCCGCCGGACAGCAGGACGACGAGCGGCAGCCCGCGCCGGCGGGCCTCGGAGATCACGCGCCGGTCGCGCGCCCGCAGCCCCTCCCGGGTCAGCGACAGCCGCCCGAAGCGGTCCCCCGCCACCACGTCCACGCCGGCGAGGTAGAAGCAGAGGTCGGCCCGCGCCGCGTCGAGCACGCCACCGAGGTGCGCGTCGAGCGCGGCCAGGTACGCATCGTCGCCCGTGCCGTCCTCGAGGCCGACGTCGAGCGTCGACGGCGGCTTGCGCAGGGGGAAGTTGTTGCGGCCATGCATCGAGAAGGTGAACGAGCCCGGATCGCCCGCGAGGAGCTCGGCGGTGCCATTGCCATGGTGCACGTCGAGGTCCATGACCACGGCACGGCCGATCCGGCCCTCGGCGCGGAGCGCGCGGATCGCCACGACCACGTCGTTGATGACGCAGTAGCCCTCGCCGTGGTCGCGGCAGGCGTGGTGCGTGCCGCCGGCGAGGTTGCCCGCAATCCCGTCCTCGAGCGCCGCGCGGGCGGCGAGCAGCGTCCCCATGGTCGCGCGGCGGCTGCGCCGCACCAGCGCCGGGCTCCACGGGAGCCCCAGGCGACGGATGGCCGCGGCGTCGAGCGTGCCGTCGCGCAGCGCACCGAGGTAGCCCTCGCCGTGCGCGAGCGCGAGCAGCGCCCACGGCGCCTCGGGCGGCTCCATGACGCGGTCCGGGCGTGCCAGCCCCTCGGCGAGCAGGATGTCCCGCAGCTCGACGAACTTGCGCATCGGGAACGCGTGCCCGAGCGGCAGGTCGACGACGTAGTCGGCATGGAACGAGACGCGCATCGGGCAACGGTTGCAATGAAATGGCCCGCGGCAGGCAGCGCCCGCCGCGGGCCGTGGTTCGCGGCCGCCGAACGGGTCAGCGCTTGGCGGGGATCGTGAGCTTCATCCCGGGCTTCAGGCTCGCCGGATCGCCCTTCAGGAGCGAACGGTTGGCTTCCAGGATGCGCTTCCACTCGCCGTCGCCGCCGTAGAACTTGCGGGAAAGCGCCACCAGCGTGTCGCCCTTCTGCACCGTGTAGGCGTTGCCCTCGACCGGGGTCGCCGTGCCGACGCTTCCCGCCGCGCGCGGCGCCTCGACGCCACCCTCGGGGATCGTGATCGACTGGCCGACCTTCAGGTTGTTCGGGTTGATGCCGGGATTCGCCGAGGCGATCTGGCGCCACTTCTGGCCGTCCCCGAGCTGCGCGCGCGCGATCGCCTCGAGCGTATCGCCCGACTTGATCACGTAGCTGCGGCTGCCCGCGGTCGTCGGCATCGCCGGGTCGGCTGCCACGGTGCGCGGGTCGAAGTTCACCGTCACGGGCCGGGTGGTCGTCGCATTGCCGGTCGGGACGACCGGCTTCGACGAAGTGGGCGATGCCGTCGCGTTCGCGGTCGACGCGATGTCAGTGCCTCCGGACGTGGTCGTGCCCGCGGTCACCGTGCCAGTGGTCGACCCCGCGGTCACGCCGGTGGTCGATGCACCGGCCGGGCCGAGCGTGAGCGCCTCGGGGCCGCCCGCCATCGGCGAGGACGGTCCGCCGAATGCCTCGGCCGGCGGCGCACCGGGCGTCGACGCATCGAGGCCCGGCGTCGCGGGCGCGTCGAGCGATGCGATCGAGTCGGTGGACGACATCGACGCGCCCGAGGTGGCGGGCGCGGCGCTGGGCGTCACGAAGGCGAAGTACAGGCCGACGGCCGCGACGGCGACCACGACCACGAGGGCGGCAAGACGAGCTCCATTCGACACGGGTGATTCCTTCCTTGGTTGACCCGAACGGGATGTGCGAACTGCGCGGCAGTGTAGCGCCGCGCCGGCCTCATGCGGGCGTGGGGGCCGCGCCGGAGGCGGCGTCCGCCGCACGGTCGCGTTCCCCTGCCCCCTCGGCGGGGACGTAGACGAGGGGGGCGGCGATGGCCACCGACGAGTAGGTGCCGGCGATCAGGCCCACCAGGAAGGTGAACGCGAACGGCTGCATGCTCGGGCCGCCCATGTAGAAGAGGATCAGCGGGGTGGCCAGCGCGCAGCCGCCCGTGAGGAGGGTCCGGCTGAAGGTCTGGTTGATCGAGTCGTTGATCATCCCGCGCGAGGCGTACGGCAGCTTGCCGCGGTTCTCGCGGATGCGGTCCATGATCACGATGGTGTCGTTCAGCGAGTAGCCGATCACCACCAGGAGCGCTGACACGACGTTCAGGTCGACGCGGAACTCCTGGATGCGCAGTGCCTGGCCGAGGCCCAGCTCGCCGATCCACGGGGTCATGGCCAGGAGCCCCAGGCACACCGCCACGTTGAAGATGACGCCGATGATGGTCGCCACCGAGTAGAGCAGCGAGCCGAAGCGCACCCAGATGTAGACGATCATCCCCGCGAAGGACAGGATGACGGCGAGGGTCGCCTGCGCCGCGAGGTCGCGCGCCACCGACGGCGAGATGCTGCTCACCTGCTCGAGGCTCGCCTGGCGGCTCAGGGCGCCGGAGACGAGGTTCCACTCGAGGTCGGCGAAGTTCTTCTGCCACGCCGCCTCGGCGATCTTCCGCCCGGCCATGTCCGGGTCGTGCACCACCACGGCGACCGACGACCACGTGCCGTCGCCCGCGCGGGCGAGGCCCACGACGTCCACGGACCGCCCTGCGACCTCCGAGTAGTCGGGCTGGCTGCGCAGGCGCCGGATGCGCTCCGAGGCGTCGTCCACCGAGATCGGCGGGTCGATCCCCTCGAGCACGATGGCCACGCCGCCGATCGCCTCGTCCACCGGCACGTCGAGGCCCGTGCGCGAGAGCACGTCCCCGAGGTTCGGGCGGTCGATGCGGAAGGCGCGCCCCGCCGACGAACGCTCGCCGCTTCCGGCGAATCGCACCGGGCGGCGGATGTCCATGTCGTCCTGGAAGGCGCCGACCACCGCCTCGACGAGCTTGGCGGAGACCTGGGCCTCGTCCTCGATGCCGATCGGGTTGGGGACCTTGATCTGGAACGAGGTGGACTCGCCGCCGGCTGTCGTCTCGCCGACCGTCAGGACGGTGGCGTTGCGCAGCTCGGCCAGGATCGGGTCGGCGGGCTGGGCGGTGCCGATCCCCCGCAGCCGCTCCTCGACGCGCGCACGGCCCATCAGCAGGCGCCCGCCGAGCGACGGCTCGGCGGCGCCGGCTGGCCGCGTGGTCATCGTCATGGACGTGCCGCCGCGGAACTCGGTCTCGAAGATGTCCTCGCCGCGCGAGAGCGTGGCCACCACGCAGATGGCCGCGAACACGAGGGACGCGCCCCAGAGCACGTGGCGGTAGCGCAGCCAGTCGACCGACGGCCGAAGCGCGCGCGCCAGGCCCGGCGCCACGATCGGCAGCATCGCGATCCGCTCGGCGCCCGTCTGCTGCTGCCAGAGCCGCAGCAGCACGTGGGTCACCAGCAGGCCGGCGGCCAGGGTGGTGAACACGCCGATCCCCATGACCAGCGCGAATCCCTTCACCTCGGCGCCGGCGAACCAGTACAGCACCACGACGACGATCAGGTTGGTGATGTTGCCGTCGATGATGGCCGTGGCCGCGCGGCTCATGGCCGTCTCGATCGCGTCCTTAAGCTTCTGGCCGCGGTCGACGATCTCCTCGCGCAGGCGCTCGTAGATCAGGACGTTCGAGTCGACCGCGATCGCGATCGAGAGCGCCACGCCGGCCAGGCCGGGCAGCGTGAAGTTCGCGTCCACCAGCACCATGCAGAAGAACACGGCCAGCGCGTTCGCGAGCAGCGAGACGTTGGCGATGATCCCGGGCACGAAGTAGTAGATGATCAGGACGACGAACGTCACCGCGATCGAGAGCGTCATGCTCTGCAGGCCGCGCTCCAGGTTGTCCTTGCCCATGGCCGGCCCGAGGACGCTCACCGAGACCGGCTCGGGCGAGAGCCGCGCCCCGAGTGCGCCCGAGCTCAGGACGCGCACGAGGTAGTCGAGGTCGGCGTCCGTGAAGCTGCCGCTGATCTCGCCGGTCCCGGGGATCTTCGACATCAGGTTCGGCGCCGAGTACACCTGGTTGTCCAGGACGATCGCCATCGGCTGGCCGACGTTGGCACCGGTCATGCGGCCCATCTCGGCGCCGCCGACGTCGTCGAGCATGAAGCTGACGGCCTTGCGCCCGAGCTCGTCGTTGGAGCGGAACACCTGCTTCATCGACCACTCGCGCGCGCCGGGCTCGTGGGTGAGCGACCGGTCGGGCGTGGTCCAGAGCAGCAGGTAGATCTGCCGGTCCGGGCCCCGCCCCGCCACCAGGCCGCGGCGCAGCGCGAAGTACTGCGCCGGGTCGGCCTCGAGCATCAGGAGCTCCTCGGGCGCGCGGTACCACTCGTTGAGCGCGTTGATGCGGTACCAGCGCGCGACGTTGCTCTCGGCGGCGAGGGGGCCGCCCTCGGCCAGCTGCGTGCGCAGCTCGTCCACGTTGACGCCGAGCGAGTTCTGCGGCGTCACCGCGATCCGGAAGTCCAGGACACCCGCCCCGCGCAGGAGGCGCTTCAGGTCCTCGGGGTCGTCGAGCACGGTGCGGACCGCGGCATAGGCGTCGTGGGCCTTGGTGGCCGCGTCGATCTCGGCGGACGCCGCGGGGAACTCCGCGCGCAGCGACGCAAGTGCCGCGGCCCGCTCGGACATGCCGTCGGCGCCGGGCACGTCGGAGAGCATGACGATGCGCCCGAACCGGCTCGCGCCGAGCGCGCCCGTCTGCACCTCGGCGCGCGCCTTCTCGTAGGCCACCTCGGCCACCGCCGCCTCGTCCGCGAGGCGGTCGAGGTCCTCGGCCGGCGCGTTCATGCCGCGCGCGCCCTCGAATCGGCTGCGCGCGTCCTGCGCCACGGTCCACGCGGCCTGCAGCGCCTCGAGCCGCGCCTTGCGCCCCGGGTCGCCCTGCGCCAGGTCGACTGCCTTGCCCGCGGCGAGCGCCGTGTCGAGCTCGCGCGGCGTCAGGCGCGCCTTCGCCACCAGCGCATCGAGCGCCTCGCGGTAGGCCTTGCCCGCCGCGCGGACCTCGTCGCCCGGGAGCGGCATCACGACCTCGATCCGGTCGACGCCCTGCGGCGTCATGGTGAGGTCGAGCACGCCCTGCGGGTTCACGCGGCTCTTCAGGGTCTTGATCGTTTCCTTGAGGATCTCGCCCTTCGTCGTGTCGTCCACGCCTTCCGGCATGCTCACCGCGTAGACGAGGCTGACGCCGCCGCGGAGGTCGCGGCCGAGCTTGATGGTCTGGTCGATCGGCCACACCGCCCATGCCATCGCCGCGCACGTGAGGCCGATGACCACGGTGTCCAGCACCGTCCGCCGCGCCATCGGCACGCCCCTCCGGTATCCGAAGGCGTACAGCGCCAGCAGCGCCGGCAGGACAAGCGTGTAGACGAAGAGTTCCATCGTGGGCTCCGGGCGGCGGGAACCGCGGCGCGCACGGCGCCGCGGCCGGTCAGGCGGCGCTGTCCTGGGCGATCACCTGGGAGATCGCGGTCTTGCTGAAGGTGATGCGGGTGTTGGACGTCTCGTCGACCTTGAGGACGACCGAGTCGTCCTTCAGCTCGACGACGGTGCCCATGACGCCGCCGATCGTCATCACCTTGTCGTGCTTCTTGATCGATCCGAGGAGCTCGGCGCGCTTCTTCTTCTCGCGGCGCCCGCTGACGAACGTGAACAGGATCATGGTCCCCAGGAGGACCATCATCATGATCATGAACCCGCCGCCGCCGGGCTGGGCCGGCACGGCCTCGGGGCCCGCCGCCGCACCCGCCGCGGGGGCCGCGGCGGCCGGGGCCGCTCCAGGACGGGCGGGACCGTCGGCCTGGGCGAGGATGAGGAGGGAACGGAGGATCGAGTCGGGCATTGGTCAGTGGTCCTGGGGGTCGTCGCGCCGCCCGAGGCATGGCCACGCCAGGGCCAGGGCGGACCACGCATCTTCACGGATCGCGGTGCGGATGTCCAGCATAAGGCGCTGGAAGTGCCGGATGTTATGGACACTCACGAGCGTCGGCCCCAGCATCTCTTCGGCCATGAAAAGATGTCGCAGGTAGGCCCGGCTGAACCCGCTGGCGCAGGCCTCGCAATCGCAGGAATCGTCGATGGGGCGCGGGTCGTCGGCATGGCAGGCGTTGCGCAGCCGCACGGGCCCGGTGCGCGTGAAGGCGTTGCCGTTGCGGCCGTTGCGGGTGGGCAGGACGCAGTCGAACATGTCGACGCCCGCCGCCACGGCCATCACGAGGTCGCGCTCGTAGCCGACGCCCATCAGGTACCGCGGCCGGTCCGAGGGCAGGAGCGGCGCCGTGAACTCGACCACCTGTCGGATGGCGTCGGTGCCCTCCCCGACCGCCACGCCGCCGATGGCGTAGCCCGGAAGGTCGAACTGGCACGTTGCCTCGGCGGATCGCCGCCGCAGGTCGAGGTCGGTGCCGCCCTGCACGATCCCGAAGAGCGCCTGGTCCGCCGGGCGGGCGTGGGCGCGCACGCAGCGGCCCAGCCAGCGGAGGGTCCGCTCGTGCGCCTCCTCCATCCGGCGGCGGTGGTCGGGCACCCGGCGCGTGCGGGCCTGGCGGCGCTCGTCCGACTCGGTCGAGTGCGGCGCGGCCGGCGGGCAGTCGTCGAAGGCCATGATGATGTCGGCGCCGATCTCGTTCTGCACCCGCATGCTCGACTCGGGCCCCAGGTGCACGCGCGATCCGTCGACGAAGCTGCGGAACGTGACGCCGTCCTCGTCGAGCTCGGCGGTGTCGGACATGCTGTAGGCCTGGTAGCCCCCGCTGTCGGTGAGGATCGGGCCGGCCCAGCGCATGAGCCGGTGCGAGCCTCCCATCTCCGCGATGCGCGCGCTGCCCGGACGCAGCATCAGGTGGTAGGCGTTGTTCAGGATGACCTGCGAGCCCGTGCCGCGCACCTGCGCGGGGGTGAGTCCCTTCATGGCGGCGGCGGTGGCCACGGGCATGAAGGCCGGGGTGTCGAAGGACCCGTGCGGCGTGCTCACGCGCCCGAGGCGCGCCTGCCCGCCGGACGCCCGCGCCAGGACCTCGAACCGGAGCGGGCCAGCGGTCAACGCCGGCTCGCCTCGCGCAGCGTGCGCTTCTCCGCCTCGGTGAGCGAGTGGATGCCGCGCGCGGTGATCTTGTCGAGGATGCGGTTCACCTCGGCGCCGTCCACGCCGCCCCGCACATTGCCGCGGCGGACGGCGACGCGCGCCGCCGCCACGCGGCTGGTGGGGTCGTACTGGCCCAGGAAGTCGAAGAACCCGTGCAGGTGCGCGGGGTTGCGGATCAGGTACCAGCCCGCGAGCGCGCCGCCGATGTGGGCAGCCTCGCCGCCCGCGTTCACCCAGCCGAAGATCACCGCCAGCACCGCGAACGCCAGGAGTCCGTAGGCGAGCGTGGCGAGCCGCATCGGGACGACGAAGAACATCAGCACCGGGGTGTTCGGCGACAGGTATGCCCCGGCGAGGAGGACCCCGAAGACGCCGGCCGACGCGCCGACGAGCGGCGTGGCGGGATCGTTGAAGAGGAGGCCGGGAGCGCGGAACGACTCGCCGAAGACCGCCTGGCCGCCGATCGCGAGCCCGTTGAGCGCGAGGTACATGAGCGCGCCCGCCGTCCCGCAAAGCAGGTAGAAGGCCAGGTAGCGCTTGCCGCCGAGGTAGCGCTCCACCATTCCCCCGAAGAAGAACAGCGTGAGCATGTTGAACAGGACGTGGTTCAGGTTCGCGTGCAGGAACTGGAAGGTGACGAACCGCCACACC
>VEQS01000009.1 GCA_018883105.1 Phycisphaerales bacterium | reverse complement strand
CGCGCGGTCCAGCACCGCGTCGTCCATCGAACCATCAAGCTCGTTGAGCCAGCGCTTGGTGGTGGCCAGCGCGTTTGGCCCGCCCGACGCCAAGCGCCTCGCGAGCGCCGCGACCGTCGCATCCAGTTCCTCCGCGGCGCACAGGTGCGTCGCGAGCCCAGCCTCGAATCCCTGCTGGCCGGTCATCGTGCCGCCCGCGAGCAGCATGGCGCGCGCGCGTCCCGCGCCGATCCGGCGAATGAGCCACGGTGCCACCACCGCCGGACAGATGCCGAGGTCGACCTCGGGGTAGCCAAGCTTCGCCTCGGGATGCGTGACGGCGAAGTCCGTCACCACCATCAGGCCGCAGCCACCGCCGATCGCCGCGCCATGGACGCGGGCGATGGTCGGCACGCTCACGCGGCGCAGCGCGCGGCTCGCGCGGGACAGCCCGCGCAGCATGTCGCCCATGGCCACCGGGTCGTCCATCACGCCGCGCAGGTCCATGCCCGCGCAGAACGCCTTGCCGGTGCCGGCGAGCACCACGACGCGTACGTCGCCCGCGGGTGCGCAGCGCGCGGCCACCGCGTCGACCGCGGCGCCGAAGGCCGCGATCAGCTCGCGGCTCATCGCATTGGCGCGGTCGGGACGGTTGAGCGTGATGGTCGCCACGCCGCCGTCGACGACCGTCTGCACCAGTTCGGACGAGATGGCCTGGGTCGCGGTCACGCCGTGATCGTAGGAAAATGGTCCGGGAGGAACGGGAGCATTTTCAGCAGGCGCTGGGGTGCCAGATGGTCTTGGTCTCGACGAACGGGGTGAGGCGGCGGGGGCTGCGCCAGCGGTCATCGTCGGAAAAGTCCTCGTCTTCCGGGAGAACGTGGACGCGCTTCAGGTTCTCGGCGGCACCCGCGCGAAGCACGGCCGCGGTCTCGGCATCCGCCACCGCGTGCACGCTGTCGACGTCGCGGTGCCCGGCGATCCACGTCGCCAGTTCCGACGACTGGCCGGTGAGCACGTTGAGCGCGCCGGCCGGAACGTCCGCGGTCGGCGCGGCTTCCGCAACCAGCAGCGCGCCCAGCGGGTGGGTCGGGTGCGCCACCGCCACCACCGCATTGCCCGCGCAAAGCGGCGGCAACACGAGCGACAGGAACCCAAGGAGCGGATGCCGCTCGGCAGTCGCCTGCATCGCCACGCACACGCCGCTCGGCTCGGGCATGCTGAAGTTGTGGTACGGGCCGGCCACCGGGTTTCGGCTCCCGAGCACCATCTGGAACTTGTCGCACCAGCCCGCCCAGCACACCGTGCGGTCGACGGCCATCGCCACCTCCGCCTCGGCCTTCTTGCGCGAGGCACCGGTGGTGGTGCGGATCGCGTCGGCAAGGTCGGCGCTCCGGCCCTCGAGCATCTCGGCCAGGCGGTAGACGATCTGCCCGCGCAGGTACGCCGTCGCGCCGCTCCAGGCGGGGAACGCCCCGCGCGCCGCCTCGACCGCGTCGCGCAGGTCCTTGCGGCTCGCGTGCGAGAGGTGCGCCACGAGCGTGCCGTCATGGCCCGCGAGCGGCAGCGTGCGCCCGCTCTCCGAGCGCGGATACGCGCCCTTCACGAACAGCTTCCAGGTCTTGAGCACGGGGATGCGATCGGCGTCCGGCATCGTTGGGTCCGTTCTCAGTCGGCGAGGTACGCGGCGAGGCCCTGCATGCCGCCCTCGCGCCCGAAGCCGCTCTCCTTGAAGCCGCCGAAGGGGCTGGTGGCGTCGAACATGTTGTAGGTGTTGCACCACACGACGCCCGCCTGCAGGCGCCGCGCGACGTCGAAGACCTTGCTTCCCTTGTCGGTCCACACGCCGGCCGCCAGGCCGTACGGGGAATTGTTCGCGCGCATGATCGCCTCCTCGGGCGTGCGGAAGCTCATCACCGCGAGCACCGGCCCGAAGATCTCCTCGCGCGCCACCACGTGCGAGGGCTGCACGCCGGTCATGAAGGTCGGCCGGCACCAGTAGCCCTTCTTGGGCAGCGCCTGGTCGCCAGGCTGGCAGACCACGCACCCTTCCTGCGCGCCCGCCGCGATGTAGCGCTCGATGGTCGCCAGCTGCGCGCCCGAGTTGATCGCGCCGACGTCGGTGTTCTTGTCGAGCGGGTCGCCGACGCGCAGGGTGCGCATGCGCATTTCGAGCTTTCGCGTCACCTCGGGAAGCGCCGATTCCTCGACGAACAGCCGGCTTCCCGCGCAGCAGACGTGGCCCTGGTTGAACCAGATCCCCTGCACGATGCCTTCGATCGCCTGGTCGATCGCCGCGTCGGCGAACACGATGTTCGGGCTCTTGCCACCGAGCTCGAGCGTGAGCCGCGTGCCGCGTGCCGCGCAGGCCTTGGCGATCCGCTTGCCGACCTCGGTGCTGCCGGTGAAGGCCACCTTGTCGACGCCCTCGTGCTCGACGAGCGCCTTGCCCGTCTCGCCCGCGCCGGTCACGATGTTGACCACCCCGGGCGGAAGCTCGCACTCCTCGAGGATCTCGGCGAGCCGCAGCGCGGTCAGCGACGTGGTCTCCGCGGGCTTCAGCACCACGGTGTTCCCGCAGGCGAGCGCGGGCGCGATCTTCCACGCCGCCATCAGCAGCGGGAAGTTCCACGGGATCACCTGCGCACACACGCCGAGCGGGCGCGGCTCCTCGTGGCCGGGCACCGCCCAGCGCAGCTTGTCGCACCAGCCGGCGTGGTGGAAGAAGTGCTGGGCGGCGGCGGGAACGTCGAAGTCCCGGCTCTCGCGGATCGGCTTGCCGCCGTCCATCGTCTCAAGCACCGCGAGCTCGCGTGCACGCTCCTGGATGCGGCGCGCGATCCGGAAGAGGTACTTCGCGCGCTCCGAGGCGGGGAGCCGCGACCATGGCTTGAACGCCTTGCGCGCCGCCGCCACCGCGGCATCGACGTCATGCCCGTCTGCCTCGGCCACCTGCGACAGCGTGGCCTCGCTGGCCGGGTTCACCGACGCGAACCAGCGCTTGGAATGCGGGTCGACCCACCGTCCGCCGATCCACAGCCGGGTGCGCTCGGGCACGGAGACCTTCACGGTCTCCGGTGCGGGGCTGTACTCCCAGGGCCCGGCGGGCACGGTTCCGACGGCTGCATCCGCCATGGCCCGATCGTACTTGCGCCCCGCGAGACGCCTGCACACGCGGGAATATCGGCTTTGACGAGGCGACTGCATCGGGGCAGCCGGCGCGGGCGAAGCCGATTCCGAGGATCTCACCCATGCTGATCGCCACGCTCGCCTTTCTCGCTTCCACCTTCCAGCCCTCCGGTGATGCCACTCCCGCGCCGACGGCGCCCAGCGAGCCGGCTTCCAAGGCCGCCGCACGCCCGGAAGGTGCCCCCGCGCCTGGTTCGAGCATCCGGCTCGTCGGCGACCCCGCCGTGAAGCCGGTCGTCAGCGCCGAGGGCTGCCAGCTGAAGGAGATGGGCATGGTCGTCGAGGCGCCGCTTCCCGAGGGCTACCCCGCGCCCACGCCGCCCGGGATGATCGAGCTCAAGACCTATCCGTCCGTGCGCCGCGCCGAGTACAGCGCGAGCGGCTCGACGAACTTCGGGATGAACGTCGGCTTCTGGCCGCTCTTCAACCACATCAAGGACCGAAACATCGCCATGACCAGCCCGGTCGAGATGGACTACCGGCCGGAGGGTGATCGCACGCCGCTCGACCCGATGAAGGACACGGGCGGCAGCTGGACGATGAGCTTCCTCTACCGCACCGCGGACCTCGGCCCCACGGGCGAGGATGGCCGCGTGAAGGTGGTCGACAACCCGGAGATGACCGTGATCGCCATCGGCATGCGCGGCGGCTACGGCATGGGCTCCGTCAACGCCGGGCTCGAGGAACTCTCCAAGTGGTTCGCCGGCCAGTCCGAGTGGGAACCCGCCGGCGAGCCGCGCGGCCTCAACTACAACGGCCCGCAGGTGCCGCAACGGCGCAAGTGGAGCGAGGTGCAGGTGCCGGTGCGCCGCGCCGCCAGGAAGCCGGATGCCGCGAACGCCGCACCGGCCGCGCCCGTCACGCCGGCGGCGGCAGCAGCACCGGCTGCCCAATCCCACCGATGAGCGCACGGCCACTGTGCGCGGCCCGCCAGGTGATCCATGAACCGAGCGCAACCATCCCGATCGAGATCAGGATGGGCGTCGTGAGCGGGCCGATCCGGAACACGTCCGGATCGGGTTCGCGAAGCGATTCGCTGACGTTTCGAAGCACGCCGTAGGCGATCAGGAACGTCCCGGTGAGCGTGCCCGCGGCGCGCGGCTTCCACCACACCACGACGAGCGCGAGCATCAGGAGCGGCCCATCGGTCGCGGCCTGGATGAAGTTGTTCGGGTAGCGCGCCGGGACGAGCGCGGCCACGTCGATCGCCGCCTGCCGGTCGCCGGCGTAGGCGAGCATCGCGAGGTCCCGTGCACGCTCGAACGACACCGCGTCCTGCGCCAGCTCCATCGCCTCGCGCGGGTACTTGATGCTCCACCATGGCGGCGACGCCTGCATCGCCTCGGGCAGCACCTTGCCTGGCAGTTCGCCGTTGGCCCAGTTGGCCAGGCGGCCGAGCATCAGCCCGGGCGGCGTGATGAATGCCGCGGTGTCGACCAGCGCGAACGGGTTCATGCCGTTGCGGCGCGCGAAGAGCACCGACGCCAGCACCACGCCGGCGATGCCGCCGTGGCTTGCCATGCCGCCCTGGTGGATCTCCAGCACGCCCCAGAAGGGGAACGCCGACGTGAACTTCACGAGCAGCCCGCGGTCGTAGAGCAGGACGTGCCCCATGCGGCCGCCGACCACCACGCCCAGGATGCACCAGGTGATGAAGTCCCCCGCAAGCGCCGGCGTCAGCGGCGTGCGCCGCGTGCGCGCGAGCCACAGCAGCATGCCCCATGCGACCAGGAACCCCGTGGCGTAGGCCAGGCCGTACCAGCGCACCAGCGTGTCGGTGAGGTGGATCGCGAACGGATCCACCGTGTGCACCAGGCTCTCGGCAAGGATTGTCACGCGCGAAGTCTACGGATCGCGCGTGGGCGAAAAACCGCATGGATTCCGGAACCCGCGCCGAACGGTCGTAACGTCGCGGGGTGGATGCGCCGGCCGATGCGCGCCCGAGGCCACCGGTGCCGCTCGCGTTCATCGCCGCGGCGGCGATGTTCGTGTCGGCGCTCGCGACCGGGGAGGCACTCGAGTGGCTGCGTGGGCCGGGCATCGCAGGAGGCGCGGTCACGGGAATCGCCACGCCAATCCTGCTCGCCATGATCATGACGATCGCCGCCGTCGGCGGCACGGTTCGATCGATGCGTGGACGGCGGCAGAGCGTTCGGAGCTGGGCCACGTGCGCGGCCGCGCTTGCGGGCACCACGCTCGTGCTTGCGGATGCACACGTGACGGGCATCCGCGGCCCGCCGCGCGACGGTCCATGCCTGGTTCGGGGCACCGTGCGCAGCGCACCGAAGGTCGGCGACGGCGGCGGTGATGCCCTGGCGGCATTTGCGATCCACGAGGCATCGCGCACGTTTCGCATGGAGGTCGATGCCGTGCGCAGCACGGACGGCGATCCATGGGTTGGCCGGCCGTTCGAGGCGATCGTCCGTGTGGCAGGCATGGACCCGATCCCCGGCAGGTCCGCGCGCATCGAGGTGCGCGGCTGGTGCCGCACGCCCCGCCCCATCCGCAACCCCGGGGGCCGGGACGACCCGCCGCTGCCGGTGATCGACGTCCCGAGCTCGGCGCTGCTGCGCCATCTCGACGATCGCTGGCCATGGGATGGCGCGCTGCGCTGGCTGCGCGGAGCCGCAGCCGACGGCATCGAACGGTCGATGCCGACATGGGCGCGCGACTCGGATCACGCGCTGGTCTCGGCCATGACGACCGGTGTCCGCCTGCCGGGGCTCTCGCGTCCCGCGTCCGACTTCCGCGCGGCGGGCATGAGCCATGTGCTTGCGATCAGCGGGTTCAACGTGGCCGTGCTGGTGGCGGTGGTCGCGACGGCCGCGCGCATCGCCGGCGCATCGGCGCCGATGCGCGCGCTTGCCGCCATCGGCGTGGCAATCGCGTTCCTGGCGGTGGTCGAGCCGGAGACCAGCGTGCTGCGCGCCGGCCTGGGGGCGGGACTGGCGGCCGCCGCGAGCATCCGCGGCGGTTCGGCCCGCGGGCTCGGGACCCTGGGCATCGTCGCCATCGCATCGATGGCCATTGACGTCGGCGTGGTGCACGATGCCGGATTCCAGCTCAGCTACGGCGTGGTGGTGGCGCTGCTGGTGCTGGCGTCGCCGGCGTGCGCGCGGTGGTCAGGTCGGTGCATCGGATGGATGCCGGCATCGCACCCGAAACACGAACTCGCGCGACACGTGGCCGATGCCGCGGCGGCCGCCGTGATCTCCTCGGTGGTTGCCTGGACCGTGAGCACGCCGATCGCCCTCGCGCACGCTGGAACGGCCAGCGGTTGGGCGGCGCCGCTCAGCGTGCTCACCATGCCGCTTGCGGCGTTGACCACGATCGCCGGTGTCTGTGCCGCCGTCACTGAACCCATCTCAGAGGCGGTTCACGCCACCTGCGGCGCGACGGCCGCGGCATGCGCCCGGGCACTCGACGAGATCGCGGTCGGGTCGCTTGACCTGCCGGGCGCCATCTGGTGGACCGGCCGGCCGGCCTCCTGGTGGACCGTCGTGGCGCTGGGCACGACGGTGCTTGCCTGGCGTGCCACGGCCGCCAGTGCGCGTCGGATCTGCTGGGCGATCCTCGGAATCCTCGCCACGCTCCTCTGGTTCGGTGGCGCCCGGCCGCACGCGCTCGACCGCCGAGGCGGTTCGCTGGTCGTCACCACGCTCGAACTCGGCGACGGGGCGTGCCACGTGGTCGCGTACGGGTCGGGCACGGTGCTTGTCGATGCCGGCAGCATGTCGGACGGCAATGCCGGGTCGCGTCGCATCGTGCCGGCGCTCGCGGCCCTCGGCGTGCGAACGATCGACGCAGTGGTCCTGACCGACCGAACCCGGGCGCGCGTGTCGGCGCTGCCGGAAGTGCTGCGCGCGTTCGCGGTCGGCCGACTCGTGGTGCCGTCGATCCTGGCCGACCACTTGTGCGATCGCGAAGGTGCGGGTGCAGCGCTTGCGGCACGGATCGCCTCGCATGGACTCCGCCCGGAGGTCGCACGCCTCGGCGACCGCTTCACGTGCGGCAACCTGCAGGTCGATGTCCTCTGGCCGGGCGACCTCGCGGTTCCCGAGCGCCGGCAGGATGGAAGCCTCGCGGTGCGGATCGCGCCCATCGATGCACGTGCATCGTCGTGCGCCTTCCTGTCGTGCGGTTCGCTCGACCTCGAGCCCGCCATCGCCGGCATCGCCGACCGTGCGGGAGCGACGGCCATCGTCGACCTGCCGGGCCATGGCGCCGATCGCCCGGGCTCGAAGCAGCTCATCGAACGCACCGTGCCGGACATCGTCCTGCAGTCATGTGGCCCACGCCGCATCGAGCGCGATGCCTGGGGAACGCTCCTCGGACCCAAGCGACGCGCATGCACCGCGATCGACGGCGCGCTGCAGGTGCGCGTGAGCCCGGCAGGCGGAGTGGAGACGCTTTCCTGGACCCGACGCGGCTGGCGTCAGCGTGCCAGGAGGAGTGCCCGCTCCAGCACCACGACGTCGCCGACGAAGCTTCCATCCGCAGGCAGCAGCAGGATCTCGAACGGACCGTCCGGCAGGTCGACGCGCACGTCGAGGCGCAGGTCGCCGGGCGCAAAGCGGTGGCGAAGGAGCTCGGTCGTTCCCGTCCGGATGACGAGGTCCACGACCCCCGCGGCGCTTGCCCGCCGCGGCCGGATCGCCGTGGCAACCAGCCGCCGCCCGCCGCCCGCCGACGGGTACGCAAGCGTCACCGGGCCCTCGATCTCGATCGGCGGCGCGTCGAGCGCCCAGGTGCCCGGCGCCGCGCTGGGGGCCGGCACCGAGAGCCGCATGCCGCGGCCCTCCTCGGGCTCGGTCGCGGTCGGCACGAGCGACGCAAGCGCCACCACGGCACCCGGCGCACGCCGTGTGGCCACCAGCGACCCATCCGGCAGTTCGACCGGGTCGATCCCGGGCACGGCGAGCGTCATGGTTCCCTCGGGCGTCCATGCGATCGAGGTGCCGTCGACCACCGATCCATCCTCGAGCCACGTGCGGACGCCGGACGGCGCCGCCGGCGGCGCGACGAACGACGCCGCACGCACGGCGTCGAACGGGATGACGCGCGCCGACCGCTCGGGCCCGGCCCCTTGCTCGAGTTCAAGGCCGGACTCGGTGATCGCCGTCACGATGCCGGTCGCCTCATCCCCGTTTCGCAGGAAGACGCGGTCGACATCGCCGGCCGGCGGCGGTTCCGCACCCTGCAACACCAGTGCGCGCACGCCATCGAGCGACAGCGCCATCGGCACGCGCCACGACGTCGTCCACGTCGGCGCGCCGATCCCCGACTCAAGCTCGCCGACGATCCGCTGCCCATCGGCCATCACCAGCACGCCCTCCCGTCGCGGCCGGATGCGACCAGGGCCATCGATCGAGAGTGCATCCCATGTGCCCGACGGTGCGGCATCGGCGGCCAGCACACGGATCTCGCCACCCGGACCGAAGGCCACCCATGTCGGGGATTCCGGTTCCTCCCGCGGCGCGGGCGTGGCCCGCACCTTCGGGACCGTCAGCTGGAGCGGAGGCCGGGCCTGCGCATGCACGGCCGACGCGCACGCCAGTGCGACGATGGCCATTCCGGCGACCTGCATGATGGGACGTGTGCCACGCTGCATGGGCTACTTCTGGAAGATCGGCAGGTAGCGCTTGGGCATCTGCATCACGATGAGCGCCATCGACGTGCCGAGCGGCTGCCCCCACTGCGGGTCCGTCCAGCTGCCGTCGAAGCGCTGGTGGTCGATGAGCTCGCGGCGGATCCGCGGCCACCAGTCCTTCCACCACTCGCCGCCGGCGAGGTACATCGCCTGCGCCGCGTAGTAGTGGCCATAGAAGTAGTACGGCTGGCTGTTCGGCCCGCCGCCGTCGGGCGTCGCCACGCGCCGGATGTAGCCGAGCCCGCGCGGGATCGAGTCGTCCTCGTAGACGCCCGCATAGAAGAGCGTGGCCACGCCCGCCGCCGTGCGCGGCCAGCCGCTCGCGCCCGTGGTGCGCATGTAGCGGAAGCCGCCGTCGGGGTTCTGGCACTCGCGCACGTAGCGCACGGCGCCGTCAACCACCTCCTTCGGGATCCGGATGCCCGCGTTGCGCGCGCTCCGGAGGGCCATCACCTGGCAGATCGTGACGCTGACGTCGGCGTCGTCGGGCACCGGGTTGTAGCGCCACCCGCCCTCGCCGTTCTGGCTGTTCTCGATGAGTCGCACCGCGCGCACCAGCGCATCGCGCACGCGCACGTCGTCGGGCGTCATGCCGTAGACCTCGCCCAGGAAGAGCGTCGCGAAGCCGTGGCCGTACATCGGGCCGTTGGTGCCGTCGCTCGTGACCAGGCCGCTCTCGGTGACGTGCTTCAGGACGTACTCGAGCGCTCGCTCGACGGCGGTGCCATAGCGACCGCGGCCCGGCACGCTGCCGTCGGCCATGAACGCCAGCGCGCACAGCGACACGATGCCCGCGTTCTCGCTCATCCGACCGCGGCCGAAGCTGCCGTCCTCGTTCTGGGCGCGGGCGAGCCACGCCAGGCCGCGCTCCACCGAGTCGCGCCATGCCTCGTCCGTCTCGCGTTCGATCGGCGCGTTCTGCGCGCTCGCGCCGGCATCCTTCGGGCGAACGGGTTCCGTCGCCTCGGGCGCGGGTGGCGGCACCGGAGCGGTCGGCGGCGCGGGCGGGTCCACCCCCTGCGCCAGCACCATGGCCGTGGACAGCAGCGCGGCGACGATCATCGGCGCTGCTCCTCGGCGAGGCGCCGGTAGTAGTCCTGCGTCAGTCGGCGGTACGCCGCACTCATCGGGTCGCGCAGGCCCTGCCGGACCGCCTCGCGCACGCGCGGCGGCAGACGCCCCCACTCGGCGCGCGACTCGTCGAACTGCGCCATCTGGTCGGTCGGATCGACCGCTTCCGGCGGCTCCTGCGCGCCGGAGTCCGCGCGCTGGCCCTGCGGCCGGCCGGCGCCGTCGCGATCACCGGCGCGGCGGCGGCTCCCGTCCTCGGCTCCCGGTCGCGGCTCGTCCTGACCTGGCTCCTGCCCGGACTGGCCATCCTGCTGGCCGCCCTGCCGGTTGCGACGCTGCTGCGCGCCGCCCGACTGGCCCGCCTGCTGCTGTTGTTGCTGCTGTTGCTGTTGCTGTTGCTGCATCCGGCGCGCGGTCGCGATCAGTTCATCGAGCTTGCGCACCACCGACTGCTGCGCGCGTCGCGTCGGCAGTCCTGCCTCCTTCGAGTCAAGCAGGTCGGCGCTGCGCGCCATGTCGTCGAGCGCCGACTGCAGGATGTCACGCGGCTTCGCGCCGGAGAGGCTCTCCTCGATCGCCGAGGGCGGCTGGTCCGCACGCTCGCCGCCGCCGATGCCGAGCGCCTCGTCAAGCGATGGCGGCGGGGGCTCTGACGGCGCCTGTCGAGCAGGGGGTATCGCCGGCGCGGGCGCCGAGCCCGCGGGCGGCGACCCCGGTGGGCTTGCCTGACCCATGAGCACCGCGACCGAGAGGATGGCGATCGACACGCTCACTTCACGGGTCCTTCCTGTGCGCCCGGCACCGGCACGGGCTGCGGCATCGACGCACGCATGGCCTCGACCCAGCGCTCGCCCAGCTCCATGACGCGCCGCTGGCGCTCGGCGATGCGGCCAAGGTACGCCGCACGGTCAGCCTCCGGAAGCCGCTCGGCGGCCGCGGTGTCATCGAGGATCCGCTGCGACATGGTGCGGAGCAGCCGGAGCTCCGCGATCGGCGGCACGCGCTCGCGCGCCTCGCCGCCGCCGCCGCCGCCCTGGCCCTGGCCCTGGCCGTTCCCGTCCTGGTCTGGTGCTTCCGCGAACGGATCCTCGGGTTCAGGGGGATCCTCGAGGGCCTCGATGAGCGACGCGATCGACTGCTCCACCTCGCGCTGCAGCATGACGGTGCGCAGCGAGGTGGCATTCGAGGACAGGTCGCGGGTCGCGGCGGTCGACGCCCCGACCATCTCGTCGTTGGAGGCCCGGAAGAGGTCGCTCGCGGCGACGTCCTCGCGTGCAGACACCGCCTGCAGCAGGCCGGTCACCGAGGACTGCTCGGTGGCGATGCGGCGCGATTCGATGAAGCTGCGCCGGTCGGCCGGCTGGCCCGGTGCGGGCACCACGCGCTCGGTGCCTTCGCGCGCGCTCCGCTGCCGCTCGAGCACCTGTGAGTAGAGGCCACGGAGTTCCTCGCGCCGGCGGTTCTCCGCCGCCCGCTCCGCGTCGCGCGCCGCCTGCTGCGCCGCGGCCAAGGCATCCTGCACCGAGGCGCGCGCATCATCGAGCGACCCGTTCGCGCGCTCCAGGCCCACCGGCACCGCGCGCAAGGCGGTGGCGGAATCGTCAAGCTGCTCGGCGCCCTGCCCGACGAGCGTCGAGACGCGGCGCAGGTCCTCGCCGCCGCCCGCGGCCTGCTCGGCGATGCCGGCGGCATCGCGCGACAGGGCCAGGACGCGGCCAGCCTCCGAGTCGATCGATGCCGCATCCTCCGCCGCCAGCCGCTGCACGGGCAGCATGCGCTGCTCGATGCCCGCCAGGAGCGCACGGAGCGCATCGGCGATCTCGCCCATGCGTCGGCGCAGTTCCTCGGTGCGGGCGCGGCGCTGGGCGCGCATCGCCTGCTGCATCGCCTCGACCGCCTGTGCGGCCTGCTGCTGCGACTGCTGCGCGGCCTGCACCTGGTTCTCCTCGGTCTGCGAGGCGGCCTGCTCGAGCTGGCGCGCCAGGCCGCGCTCCTCGGCCTCGCGTGCCGCCTCGCGCATGGCTTCTGGAACGCCGGCGTCCGGGCGTTCCTCGCGCGCCACCTCCTCGGCCCGCCGCTCGAGGTCAGAGGCAAGTGACCGCGCCTCGGCGGCCGCCTCGCGCTGCGCCTCCGCCGCACGATCAAGCTGCTCGCGCACGCCGGCGTCCAGTTCGTCGCGCGACTGACCGACCGAACGCTCCGCCGCCGACTGCGTCTGCCGCGACGCCTCGGCGATCCGCTCCGCCAGCCGGTCGATGCGACGCGAGAGCTCGGCCGTCTCCCGATCGCGTTGCAGGGCGGCCTCCAGGTCGGCGAGTGCCTGCTCGGCGGCGCGCGCCTCGCGCGCGGCGGACTCGGTCGCGGCGGCGGCGGATTCCGACGACGCCTCGGGTGCACCCTCGGCCGCCTGCCTGGATGCCTCCTGGGCACGGCGCCCGGCCTCGCGCGCCATCCCGGCGGCTTCGTCGATTGCCCGGTCAAGTCCATCGCCATCGGTGCCGTTTCGCTCCAGGCGTCCGCCCAACTCCTCGAGCGAGCGCTCGAAGGCGCCCACACGGTCGGCCATCCGGCCCTCGGCACCGGACAGCTGTGCACGCCGCGCCGCGGTGGCCGCCGCTTCCGCACCCGGTGCGCGCGCGGACTCGGCGGTCGCCTCCATCGAGGCTGCCAGCTCGCCTTGCTCCTCGCGCAGGCGCGTGGCGGCCTCGCGCAGCTGTCCCAGGCGCGAGCGAACCTGGTCCGCCAGCTCGGAGGCGGAGATCACGCGGAAGATGCGCGGGGAACTCGCCACCGGCGCGCGTGTCGTGCCCGCGGACTCGAACGCATCCACCACGCGCGCGATGCACTCGACGCGGTCGCCGGGCTCCACGCCGATCGCACGCAGCGCCAGTGTGCGCTCGATGTGCGCCGAAGCGCCGGTCGATCCGGCGGCCGGTTCGAGCGCACGCGGCTCGGCGCCGTCGCGCAGGATGCGCACGTCGATCCAGGACCGCGTCACGCCGAGGTCGTCGCGTGCCTCGGCCACGACCGCCGGAGATGCCTCGACCGTCACCGTCTCGTCCGCGGCCGGCTCGACGATCGCCACCGACGGCGGCGCATCGGCAATCGCGGGGATCTCGAAGGCGATGCGCTCGGTCGGCTCGATTCCGCCTTCGCCGACGGGCTTCAGTTCCAGCACGCCGCGACCGGACGCGTTCCAGCGCACGGTCCATCGCGACGGGTCAGCCGGATCGACGTCGACCGTGGGCGGGATCGACGAGCCTTCGTCGCCCGTGACGGCGAACGTGCGCGCCACCCACGCCGCGGGATCGTCTCCTTCGGCGGGCGGCGTCACCGCGACCATGCGGAGCTCCACCACGATCTCCGAGCCCGCAAGCACCGGGGGCGCCACCAAGGCACGACGGTCGGTTCCGTTGCCGAGGTCCGCGGTGCGCACGTCGATCTGCCCGCGCGCATAGGCGGGCGGCGTGATGGTGGCGGAGGCCGACTCGACCGCCGGCGGTGCGACGAGCCGCACCGACGTCGCCATCGTCTCCATGTCGGGGGTCATGAACCGCACCTCGACCGACTCGCCATCCGCCTCGACGAGGCGCTCGAAGGTTCCGTCCGGCTGCAGCGACATCACCACGCGCCGCCACTCGCCCCGACCGTCGCGCAGCACGCGGTACTCCGCCTCGACGCGCATGGACGACGCATCCCCGCGCACGGGCGTGGCGCGGAGCGGAAGCGCCGTGCCGCGTGGATGCACGCGGGCGCGCATTGCCGAATCGACCATGGTGCGGGCCGGCCACTGCACGTCGGCAAACGGCGTCACCAGGCGGCGCACGCCGATCGAGGCAATGTCCGGTGCAAGCAGCGCAAGCAGCATGAACCCTGCGAGCGCCAGGCCCGCCGCGCCGGCCGCGCGCCGCGCCGGCCGCGCATCGACGCGTCCCATGGACACGATGGGTGCCACCGCACCCGCCTCGCGAATGACCTCCGCCGCAAGCGCAGAAGCATGATGCCCATCGGACGAAAGATCGGCCGCGGCCGCCAGTCGACCGGAAGCCTCCGGCCTGCCGCGTTCGAGCCGCAGCGCCACCTCGACGAGGGGCGGCGCGAAACGCCACGCCGGAAGCACGCGCCGGACGAACCAGGCGATGCCGCCCGCAAGCAACGCCGCCAGCTCCACCATCCGAAGGGCCGGTGGCAGCCTCAGCGCGAAGTCGACGAGCGCGGCCGCCGCGATCGCCGCGATCCCGAACGCCACCGCCTGCGAGACACGCTCGGCCATCAGCACGCGCCGCACCGAGCGACGTACGGACTCGAGCGGTCCACGCACGGCCTGTGCCGGCCGGTCGGCGCTCGTGGCCGCGGGGTTGTTCGACGGGTCATTCATCACCGATGTCCAGCGCGCCAATCACACCAGCCGCGACAGCCTCCGAAGCACCCACTCCGCGCCCAGCAGGGAAAGGAGCGCGATGAGCGCCGCCGGGCTGTTCCACAGCGCATCGCGAATCGGGTTCTCGGTCACGATCGACCGGTTGGGAATGCCGGCGACGAGGGTCGCCAGGTCCGCCGGCGCCACCACGCGGCCGCCGGTCTCGCGAGCGAGCGTCTCCAGGAGCGGCCGGTCCGCTTCCGCATCGCGCAGTTCCGCATCGTCCCGGGACACTTCGATCACCGCACCGGCGCCGGCGCGAGCCGCCAGCGTCGACTCGCGCGGCCGAAGCGTCCAGCGACCGATCGACTCGGGCGTCCACGTCGCCACGAATCCGCCGCCCGCGACCGGCACTGCCTCCACTTCGACCGGAGAGACACCCGAATCCGCCGCCACCGCCTCGAGCGCCACGCGCGCAGCCTGCGTGCCGGCAGGCATCTCGACCTCGATGCGCACCGGCTCGCCGACGATCGCGCGGCCGGTGTCGACGGCGATGCGCACCTCCTCGCGTCCCGTGCCCAGGGATGGCCGCGCCGCCGCACGCAGCAGCTGGATCCAGAACCGCTCGGGGTACGTCTCGCCGCGGCCGTTGCGCCAGCGCCACACCTCGTCGGTCGCCACGTAGGTGACGAGCCCCGCGCCGTATCGCATCGAGAGGACAAGCGGCGACGGCGCGCCGTCGACCGATTGCAGCGAGTGCGCCAAGACCTCGGCGGCAGGCTTCAGCGACGCCGGCGCAATTCGCTGGGCCCACTCGAAACGCGACCACGCCTCGTCGGGCGAACGCAGTTCCTCCGGGAACGCGCCCTTCGGGTCATCCGACAGCCGCATCACGCCCATGCGCGACGCCGGCGGCGCCGGCACCAGGTTCACCGCATCGGGAAGCCGGTCGAGTTCGTACGGTCCCGAGAAGGGAAGCAGGTCCTCGAGCGCGGATCCCGCCCATGAACGTGGCGTGCTGCGCGCGCCGCCGATCACGACCAGGCCCATGCCGCGCTCGGACACCGCACGGCGCACCTCGGCGAGCTGCTCGCCGGTGAAGAACGACGCGGGCATGTCGCCGATCACCACCAGGTCGAAGCGGTCGAACTCCTCGCGCGTGCGCGGAAGGCGCGCGATCGGCGTGTTTCCTTCCTGCGCGAAGTCGCGGTCCGCGGAGAGCAGCATCACCGCGCTCTCCACCGACCGCTCGCGCTGCAGCAGGTTCTTCAGGTAGCGGTACTCCCACCGCGGGTACCCGTCCACGTAGAGGATGCGCACCGGCCGATCCACGATCGCGATCGGCACCGCGCGACGGTCGTTCGCCGGGATCAGGTCGCGTGCGGCCGAGGCATCGACCACGCGCACCTCCCACGTCACGTCGCCGGACCCAGGCGGCGTGGCCACCAGCTGCACTGGCTCGCGCGACGGGTCCGTGCCACCGGGGCGCGGCGCGAGTTCAGCCGCATCGAGCACGGCACCGGTCGAACGATCGACCAGTTCGGCGCGCATGGCGCGCAGCCGGGCGGGCCCGCGGCGCTCCACCACCGCCTCCACCGGCACGAGGTCGCGCACGAACGCCCGGCGCGGGGCCTGCAGGTCGGCGACCGATGCGTCCCCGAGCGCGGCATCGGCGCCCAGCGCCACCGACGACACGACGATGCCCTCGGATTGCAGCCGGCGCACCAGCGCGCGATCCGGCGGATCGGTGGTGCGGCCATCCGTGAGGAGGATGATCGCGCTCACCGGCCGGCCCGACGTGCGCGCCAGCGCCTGGTCGATCGCCTGCGCAAGCAGCGTGCGTTCGCCCACCGCGTCACCGACCGCCACGCCGCCGCCGGCATCGCGCGGGAGCGGCACGAGCGCCTCGGAGAATCCGAACCACGACACGCGGTGCTCGACGCCGAGCGAATCGAGCGGCGAGCGGGCCGCGATTGCGCGCAGCGCCACGTCGCGCGTGCTCGGCGTGCCATCCGGGCCCGTCGTGTCCTCGATCTCGAGCGACCGGCTGCGGTCGGCGAGGACCAGCACCGCATCGGGCTCGACGCGCTCGCGCGGCACCTCGAGCACGGGGCCCGCCACCAGCGCCACCAGAAACACGATCGTGACGGCGCGCAGCGCCGCCAGCATCCGTCGCCGGCCGTGTGCGACATCCATCCGGCGATACGACAGCCACGCCACGACGGCCGCCATGGCCAGGATGGTCGCCCATGCCCATGGTGCCAATGGCCGCTCCCACGCCCAGCGGACCATCGGCGCATCCGACGGAATCGCCTCCAGGCCAAGGAGCCAGCGGACGGGTGCCCAGGCGATCATGCCGCGCTCCCTGCTGCCACGCGTGTCGCCGGTGCGATGACCGATGGACGCCGCACGGCGTGCGAGAAACGCCGCGCAAGCCACGCCTCGACCGCGGCCAGCGCTGCCGCCGCGGCGAAGAGCCACGGAACGAGCTGGTTGCCTCGGGATTCGGCCTGCAGGGAACGCTCGCCGTCACCCGCCGCCGCCGCGGACCCGAAGGTCACGTTGCCGATCGATCCGAGCCATGGACTCAGTCGATCGAGGGCGACGGCACGGACCGATGCCATCGACGGGTCGATCGTCGCCGCCAGCACGCCCTGCGATGCACCTCGCGCATCCACCAGTTCATAGAGGCCGCCGCGCTCGATGGACGACGACGCCCGCCCTCCGGCACCGACCGCGATCGAACGGGCACCGGGAAGCGCACCGCCATCCGGGGCCACGGGCCGGAGTTCGGCAACGCCCGCACGGTCGATGGTCGGCACGCCGCCCACGCGCACGTTCTCCGAGGCCGTCGCGTTGCGCCGTGCCTCGGCGAGCATCTCCTGCCACAGGGGAACCATGAGCGGCTTGAGCGGGAGCGTGGTCCACGACGGATCCATCGACACCGTCGACACCAGCACACGGCCGCGCGCACCCGGCGGCGTCCATGCCAGGAGCACGGGGCGTCCGTCCGCGCACCGAAGCTGCGTCGATGACGCATCGCTTCCCACGTCGATCGGCAGCATGCGTGACACGTCGACGGCCGCGGCGAGCGGTGCGAGTTCGGCGCCGAGCACGCGAAGAGTCGATCCATCCGTGCGTTCCCCCGACAGTGCCACCGGGGGTTCGACCATGGTCGTCGAGATGGACACCGCCCACGGCACGCCGAACGTCGCCGGGAGTGCGGCGGTCCACGCCTGCGCATCCTCGCGCGGCGCAGGCAGGACCACGGCCGTTCCCCCACGCAGCACGAAGGCGGACAGTGCGTCCCACTGCGCTGCCGACATCGCCTGCGGCTGGCTCACGACCACCAGGTCGGCACCGGCCGCTACACGTGCATCGAACGCCGCGGGATCGACCATCACCACGTCGACCGCGGGCGGATCCGAAGGTGCCAGCGCACGCGCCACCCATTCGCCCTGCGACAGGCGGTCGATCCCGGAGGATTGGTCGAACGTGCGACGGTCGACCACCACCGCACGCAGACGCTCGGTCGAGGGAAGCACCGTGGCCGAGGCATCGTCCGTGGGCTGCGCGTCCACCGACAGCCGCGCCACCACCGCGCGGCGCGAGGACGTCCCGGCCTGCACCGGACGCTCGGATGCCGCCAGGGTGACCGAACGGGACGACTCGCCGGCCGACAGTTCCACGACACGTTCCACCGGCGCCACGAGTGACGGGCCGTCGATGCGCACCGTGGTTCGCAGGGGACCATCGCCGCGGTCGCGCTCGACCGTGACGCGCACGGACGCCGGTGCCTCGGGGCCGGTGCCGGCGGTGCGAACCGCCTCGATCGACGCAATGCGCAGGTTTGCGCCCTCGGCCCCGGGCGGCGGCAGCACCTCGGCGGACACGGACTCGCCGGCGGGTGCCGCGATCGCGCCCATCGACCCGACGGTTCCCTCGCGCCAGGCACTGGCGACGAACATGCGCCGCTCGGTGCCCGCCGCATCCGGGTGCGAGAGCACGGCATGCGCCGCACCGATCGAACCCGCCACGTCGACCGATGCCTCCGAGCTTGCCATCGCCAGGAGCCGGCGAAGCGCCGCCGCACGGTCGGACGTCGCAACGACCTCCGCCGACGGGCGAGACATCGAGATCACCGCCACGCGGTCACCCTCGGCAAGCGACTCGATCCGCGCGCGGGCCTCGTCCACCGAACGCGCGAGCGCCGTGCCGGCGCCGATGCGCTCGGCGGATGCGGCCCCGTCGTCGATCACCACCGCCAGCGTCCGCACCGCGCGTGCGGCGGATGCGTCGCTTCCTGCGAGCGGAGCGGCAATCGCCAGTCCTGCCGTCGCGACCAGCAGGCAGCGAACCGCAAGAAGCAGCCACCGCTCGATGCGCCGCGTGCGCTCGACGCGCCGGAGCGCCTCGCGCAGCAGGTCCATCGCCGCCCATTCGACCGGCCGCCGGCGGCGGCGAAGCAGCAGGTGGATCGCGATCGGCAGCGCCACCGCGGCGGCGGCGGCGGCGGCCAGCCCGGGCGACGCGAAGGTGATCACGCCGCGCCCCCGCCGCGCAGCAGGTCGCGCCGCGCCAGGAGCGCCGCCAGCGCCGGTCCCACGGATTCATGCGTGTCGAGCCGCACCAGGTCGTCGCCGAACCCGCGCGCCAGCCGCTCGAGCGCACGCTCATCCTCGGCCAGCACCTGCAGGTACGCCTCGCGCACGCTGCGTGCATCGATCTCGAGCGCCGGTTCACCCTCCATGCCCTCGAACGGCGCGTTCTCGTCGAGGTCGAAGCGCAGCTCCTCGCGGTCCAGGATCCGCACCAGGATCACGTCGTGCCCGCGGTGGCGCAGGCGCGCCAGCACGTCGCGCACGCGTGCATGCGGCATGAGGAAGTCCGACACCAGCACCACGAGCGACCGGTGCGTGACGCGCGCCAGCAGCTCGTCGACCGCACGACCGACGTCGGCGCGGCCGTCGACCGGGTTGGTCGCCAGGCACTGCACCACGGAACGCCAGTGTCCCTGGGTGTTCGAGCACCGCGTGGACGCGACGACCGATGGCCCGAACAGCGACACCGACACCCGGTCGCGCTGCGACAGCGCCAGGAACGACATCGCCGCGGTGGCCGCGGTCGCGTGGTCGAACTTCGTCCACGCCGCCGTGCGGCCCGTGCGCGTGCCGCCCCAGCCTTCCTTGGTGCCGAGCGTCCCGAACGCCATGCTGCGCGAGGCATCCACCAGGAAGTGGATGTCGAGGTTGGTCTCCTGCTGGAAGCGCTTGAGGTAGATCTTGTCGCTTCTCCCGAAGACCTTCCAGTCGATGTGCCGCACCGGGTCGCCGGGCACGTACTGGCGGTGCTCGGCGAACTCGACTGCCAGCCCCTGGTAGGGCGATCGGTGCATGCCGCTCATCACGCCCTCGGCGATCCGCTTGGCGCGGATCTCGAAGGGCCCGAGCTGGGCGAGGGTTTCCGGGGCCAGGTACTGCTCGGCGCGCACGAGGTCAGGGCTTCACGAGGCGCTCGAGCTCGCGCGCACCGGGGCTCGAGACGTCCTCCACGGGCACGGAGGCGACCAGGTCGGCCACGATCCGGTCCGCGCCGACGCCGTCCGCCTGCGCGTTGAAGTTGAGCTGCACGCGGTGCCGCAGCACCGGCACCGCGACGGCGCGGATGTCGTCCGGCGTCACGGTCGGCGCGCCGGACAGGAGCGCGCGTGCCTTGGCGGCAAGCACCAGGAACTGGCTCGCGCGCGGACCTGCGCCCCAGGCCACGTAGTCGACCACCGACTTGGGCGCACCGACCGCGGACGCAGGATCCTGCGCCGCGCGCGTGGCACGCACGATGCGCAGGGCGTAGCGCACCACGTGGTCGGCCACCGGCACCTCGCGCACCAGCGCCTGGATCGAGCGCACGTCCGACTCCGAGAGCACGGGCACCGGCAGCGGCGGCGGTGCGCCGGTCGTGCGGCGCACGATCTCCGCCTCGTCCTCGGCGGTCGGGTAGCCGATCTTCACCTGCAGCATGAACCGGTCGAGCTGCGCCTCCGGGAGCGGGTAGGTGCCTTCCTGCTCGATCGGGTTCTGGGTCGCCAGGACGAAGAACGGCTCGGGCAGGCGGTGGTTCACGCCGCCCACCGTCACCTGGCGCTCCTGCATCGCCTCCAGCAGCGCGCTCTGCGTCTTCGGCGGCGTTCGGTTGATCTCGTCGGCGAGGATGACGTTCGCGAAGATCGGCCCGGGAACGAAGCGCAGGCGGCGCGTGCCGGAGGCGCGGTCCTCCTCGATGACCTCGGTGCCGGTCATGTCGCTTGGCATCAGGTCGGGGGTGAACTGGATGCGCGAGAACCCAAGCGACATGCTGCGCGCAAGCGTCGACACGAGGAGCGTCTTCGCCAGGCCCGGCACGCCCTCGATCAGTGCGTGGCCACCGCAGGCGAGGGCGATCATCACCTCGTCGATGACGCGGTCCTGGCCGACGATGGTGCCGTGCACCGCGGTGCGCAGGCGCCCGGCCGCTTCCCGTGCATCGGCAGGCGTACGGACGGCCGAGGCTGCATCGGAAGCGTTCATCGCAGAAGTATAGTTCTGCCCTTGCCGGAACTCCCGGAAATCGAGGTGGTCAGGCAGTCGCTGCGGCCGGTGCTCGAGGGTGCGTCGATGCGCGTGGTGCGCGTCGGCCCGCATGACATGCGCGCGCGCGGGAGGGGCCGAAACGCACGCGTGCGTGGACCGTGGATGACCGCGCGGCAGCTCCTCGACGGCGCACGCATCGATCGGCTCGAGCGGTGCGGCAAGCAGCTGGCGATCGTCGCGCGCGACGGCCGGACGCTCGTGGTGCAGCTTGGGATGTCCGGCCAGCTGATCGCCGGTGACTGCGATGCGACGCACCGCCACGTGACGTGGGATGCGGTGCGCGGGCGTTCGCGCGTGCCCGTGACCTTTCGCGACCCGCGGCGATTCGGTGGCCTGTCCAGCTGGCCGACCTTCGACGCGGTGCGCCAGGCCTGGGACGACGAGCTCGGTCCGGACGCCCTCGACATCGACCCTGGGCACCTGCGCACGGCCCTCACCGGCCGACGCAGCGTCAAGGCGGCGCTCCTGGACCAGCGTGCCGTCGCCGGCGTCGGCAACATCTACGCCGACGAGTCGCTGCATCGTGCCGGCATCGATCCACGCATGCGGTGCACGCGACTGCGCGACCACGACATCGAGGTGCTGGCCCGGGAGATCCGGCACGTCCTGGGCCGCGCCGTGGTCCGCGGCGGCAGCACGCTGCGCGACCACCGATCGGCCATCGGTTCACGCGGCGATGCCCAGCAGGAACATGCCGTGTACGGACGAGGCGGCCTCCCGTGCCTCGGATGCGGATCGGCCATCCGCACCTGCCGCCTGGCCGGACGCACCACGAGCTGGTGCCCGGCTTGCCAGCCGCTTGTCCACAGGCAGTCACCCGGCAACGTCCGAACGTCCGTCCGACACCGATCGAGGCATTGACGCCGATCCGACGACGGTTTGGATATGGCAAGGAGAGATCTCTTCTTCCTCCTAGTAAAGAGCCCTGTCTGACTGTGGACAACTCCCAGGACGGCGACGCAAGTCGTTCCCGCACAAGCCTGTGCAATTCAACCCGTCGTGGGGCTCCCTTGTCGATTGGCATCCATCGGACGCCGCGCACCGGCAACGTCCGGCACGACATCATCGTCACCACCCGTCATCACCCCCGAACGCGTCCGGATAAGCCAATCGGCACACGCGAGGACCGGCACCTCCCGACAGCCTGTCCACACGACCTGTCGGTTGCCGCTCAGGCGTCGCGCCGGCCGATCGCCAGCTCGATGCGATCGACGTCGCTCGACAGCGCGATGTCCTTCTGGCGCCGCTCGCCCACGGTGCGCACGGCGTGCATCACCGTGGTGTGGTCGCGGCCGCCGAAGTAGCCGCCGATCTCCTCGAGCGAGAAGCGCGTGTGCTTGCGCGCGAGCCACATGCACACCTGGCGCGGCAGCGCCACGCTCTTGTGGCGGCGCTTGGACATCAGGTCGCTCAGCTTGATGTCGTAGTACTGCGTCACCGCCTCGATGATCTGCTGGATCGACGGCTGCACCGGCGACCCCGCGGCATCCACGGGACGTCCGTCGGCCACGGCCTGCTTGGCGAGGTCGAGGCTGATCGGCGCGCCGGTCGCCATCGACAGGCCACGCAGTCGCGTGAGCGCGCCTTCCAGCTCGCGGATGTTCGAGTCGACGCGGGCGGCCACGTAGGCGGGCACGTCGTCCGGCAGCGCCAGGTCGTGCAGCGCGGCCTTCGCCTTCAGGATCGCCACGCGCGTCTCGTACGGCGGCCGGTCGATGCGCGCGACGAGCCCGCAGTTGAAGCGGCTGACCAGCCGTTCCTCGAGGTCCGGGATCTCCGACGGCGCGGCATCCGAGCTCAGCACCACCTGCTTGCCCGACTGGTAGAGCGCGTTGAAGGTGTGGAAGAACTCCTCCTGCGTCTGCTCGTGCTTCGACAGGAAGTGGATGTCGTCGATCACCAGCATGTCCGCGGTGCGGAAGCGGTGCCGGAACTCCTGCATGCGCCCGGCACGGACGGCCTCGTGGAAGACGTCCATGAAGGTGCTGCAGGAGATGTAGGTGATGCGCACCGACGGGTCGCGCCGGAGCATGTCCTGGCAGATGGCCTGCAGCAGGTGGGTCTTCCCGAGGCCCACGCCGCCATGCACGAAGTACGGGTTGTAGGCACGTCCGGGCTTCTGCGCCACGGCCTGGGCGGCGGCGTGCGCCAGCCGGTTGTTCGGGCCGACGACGAACGTCTCGAAGACGTAGTCCGGCGAAAGCAGGATGCGGTCGTCGAAGAGCGCCTCGGTGCTGCCGCGCTGGACGTTCGATGCCGTGGGCGCGGCCACCTCCGCGGTGCGTTCGCCCACGAACTGCACGCCGACCAGGCGACCGGTGGCCTCGCAGGCCGCCTCCGTGAACGGCGGCACGCAGCAGCGGCGCAGGTACGAGAGACGCACCGGCTCCTCCATGAGGAGCGTGAGGTTCGCGCCATCCATGGCCACCACGTCGATCTGGTCGAACCAGTGTCGGCAGAGGTCGGGGTGGTTGCGCCGGACGTGCTCGACCACGCGTTCGCGCAGCCCCGGGACCTGACCGCCCGCCCGCCGCTCGGTCGCTCGGTCATTGGTCGGGGTTCGGGTCTGCAGCGGCTTCATGGATCGGATCAGGCGACGGAAAGTGCCGCGTGGACGCGCGGACCGCTCCGCAGCACACGGACGCTGCGACGGACGGAGAGGACGGTTGGTTGTGCGCGGAGAAGCTTGCCCACCACGCCGCGCGAACGACGATCGGGAAATGTAGACCGCGCCCGGCGCAGCGTCAACCGCGCGTCGCCGAGATCGTCACGGTTCGGCGGGTTCCCCTGCCTCGGCCGCCTGCGCGGCGTCCGCGGCACTCGCGCGCTGGGCCGCGATCGCCTCGAGCCGCGCCTTGTTCGCCTTATGGTCCATCAGGAGGTGCACCGACTCGGCACGCGCCTTGCCTGCAACCTCCTCGATCCTCGTCCTGGCGAAGGGCAGCAGCGTTCGCCGCGAGACGTGCACGATGACCACGTCGCGTGCCTCCCATGCCTCGAGCAGCGGTCGCAGGTCCTCGACATGCAGGTGCTTGCCGATCTTGGCGCGGTCCCGGTGCTCGTCCTCGAAGAACGTGCACTCGGTGATCACCACCTGCGCGCGCCGGAACTCCTCGCGCAGCAGGAAGTCGCCCGGCTCCGTGTCGCCCGTGTAGGCGACGAGCGGGATCTCGATCATCCGGGTGATTTCCACCCCCTGCGCCCGCAGTTCCCGCAGCCGGTCCTGGGGCAGGCCGTGGAACTCGTCCCGCAGCTTGCTTCGCCGCTCGATGGCCACGAATCCCAGTGCCGGGGTCGTATGGCTCACCTCGATGGCGCGCACGACGACGTTCGGCCGAAGCTGGAACTCCGTGTCCGGCTCGATGGCGACGATCTCGTGGGGCGTGCGCTGCCGCTCGAGGTCCACCCACGCCGCCATCATCCGCCGCAGCGGCTCGGCCATCTTGGGGTGCACCAGGCAGCGCGCCGTCCCAGGCATCTTCTGGAAGAAGCGCTGGCTGAACCAGTACGGCAGGCCGCCCACGTGGTCCATGTGGGTGTGCGAGAGCGCGATGGTCGGCGTGGGCAGGATGGCCCGGGGGCACAGGCCCACGTCGAAGCAGAGGTCGAGTTCCGGCACGTGCACCACCGCCTGCTCCCCGGCGACGGAGATTCCCTGGATGCGGAACGGGGCGGAGTAGACGAAGCCGAGGCGTGCCTCCGGCGGAGGCGGACGCGGAACCATGGGTCGAATCTCCTCGCGCAGCGCTTTCGCGCGGCGGGGTGCGGTGCGAACGGTCGATCCTATCCGAACCCCCCGGCTCGGACGTTATCCAACCGTTGCACCGCCGTCTGCGACAATTCCGGCCCGGAGTTCCTTCGGTCGGACCGTCGCGGAACCGACCTTTGCCCCCGCAGCCATGCGCATGGCCAACGACGCAACACCCGTCCGAAGCGAGTTCGCCGACGACCCCGACATGGCCGGGATCATCGCGCTCTTCGTGTCGGAGCTTCCCAGCCGCATCGCGGCGATGCAGTCGGCGCTGTCGACCGGCGACTTCCCGCAGCTGCGCGTGCTTGCGCACCAGCTCAAGGGTGCGGCGGGCGGCTATGGGTTCCCGAGGCTCGGCGAGGCCGCGGCGATGGTCGACCGCGGAATCGGCGAGGGCTGCGACCACAACGTCATCCGCAGCCGGCTCGGCATGCTCGCGGCATTCGCCGCGCGCATCCGCGCATGACGAGGCAATGAACCGATGACCGCCCTGCCCACCTCGCTCCCCAAGGTCCTCGCGATCGACGACTCGGAGCTGATCCACCGGCTGCTGCGCGTGCGACTGCAGTACGAGCAGATCGAGCTGCACGGGGCGGTCGAGGCGCGCGAGGGCCTGCGGATGGCCAAGACGCTCGTTCCCGACGTCATCCTCCTCGACATCGAGATGGACGGCATGGACGGATTCGAGGTGCTGCAGTCGCTGAAGGCGGACCTTGACCTGCAGGACATCCCGGTGATCTTCATCTCCGCCACCGCGAGCATGGAGGACCGCGTGCGCGCCCTGGACCTCGGCGCGGTCGACTTCGTGGCCAAGCCCTTCGAGGTGGTGGAACTCAAGGCGCGCGTGCGCAGCGCGCTGCGCGTGCAGCACCTGGTGAAGATGCTCGCCCAGAAGGCGCAGGTCGACGGGCTCACCGGCCTCTGGAACCGCACCTACTTCGACCGCCGGCTCGGGCAGGAGTTCGCCGAGGAGCGCCGCCACCCGCGCGGGCTGTCGCTCGTGATGTGCGACGTCGACGGGTTCAAGCGCCTGAACGACGAGTGCGGGCACCCCTTCGGCGACCTGGTGCTCGAGCGGCTCTCCAAGATCCTGCAGTCCGGGCGCACCAGCGACATCGCCTGCCGCTACGGCGGCGAGGAGTTCGGCATCATCCTCCCGAACACCGCCGGCGACGAGGCGATCGAGGTGGCCGAGCGCTACCGCGCCGCCTTCGAGCAGGAGACGTGGCCCGGCGCCCCGGGCCGGGTGATCACCGCGAGCTTCGGGATCGCCGACCTGTCGTCGCTTGCGGGTGCGCAGGGTCCGGAAGACCTCGTCGTCGCCGCCGACGCCGCGCTGTACCGCGCGAAGGTGAACGGCCGCAACCGCATCGAGTGCGCGCCCTCGCACCGGCCGGCACACTGACGATGCCCATCACGCACGACCAGGGCGTCTGCATCCGTCACTGGGACTTCAGCGAGACCAGCCAGACGGTGAGCCTCTTCGGCCGGGGCCTCGGGCTGGTGCGCGGCCTGGCCAAGGGCGCCCGGCGCGAGCGCGGCGCCTTCGACGGCGGCATCGACCTGCTTTCTCGCGGGGAGTTCGGCGCGATCGTGAGGCCCGGGAAGGAACTGGCCACGCTGACGGAGTGGGACCTTCTCGAGGTGTTCCCGAGGCTGCGCATGGACCTCTCCGCCAACCGCGCCGCCTTCTACATGGCCGACCTCGTTGGCCGCATGCTTGCCCCCGAGGATCCGCATCCGGCGCTCTTCGACCGGTTCGTCACGTCGCTGCGCACGCTTGGCGGCGCGCGCGACCCCGGTGAGCCGCCGCCCGACGGAGCGGGGGCGCTGCTGGCGTTCCAGTGGACGCTCCTCTGCCAGACGGGACACCGGCCGAACGTCGACGTGGACGTCCCCACGGCGGACGCGGTGCTGGCGTACCAGCCCGAGGCCGGCAGCTTCATGGCATCGCCCGATGCGGCCGGGTCATGGAAGGTGCGTGGCGCCACCGTGCGCGCGCTGCAGGCGCAGGATGCGGGCGCGGCGATCTCGGGCCCGGGCGACTCGATCGAGCGGGCCAACCGCTTCCTGGCGGCATGCGTTCGGCAGGTGCTCGGCACCGAGCCACCCACGATGCACTCGGTGTTCGGTGCGCGCGGGATGCCTGCGGCTCAGCCCACGGCCGCACCCGGCGAGACCAGCGCGCGCAGCGTCGGGCGCAGCGGGTAGTCACGCATCACCGCGCGCAGGTCCCCCACGGCGAGCGACTCGATCTGTGCCAGCTCGTCCTCGAGCGTCGAGTACGCGCCGCGGTAGAGCCAGAGCGACCCGAGCCGCCGCATGCGTCCGGCCGGGCGTTCGCCCGAGATCGTGACCGCGGTCGCCACCTTCGCGCGCGCGTTCGAGAGTTCCGCGTCCGTCAGGTCGTCGGCCACGCGCGCGAGTTCCGCGCGCACGATGCCGTCGACGCGGTCGATGTCCTCGGGTCGGCACGCCGCGTAGGCCACGTACTCGCCCACGCCGTCATGGCCGTCGTACTGCATCTGCGCCTCCTCGGCGATGCCCGGCTCGATGAGCGACCAGTAGAGCCGCGATCCCTCGGAGTCACCCAGGACCTGCGCCACCATCGATGCGGCGTATCGCCGCGGGTCCTGCAGCGCCGGCGCGGGGCAGAGCCACGCGAGGTACGCGCGGTTCGCCTGCGGCATCGAGACCTCGACGCGCTCCTCGTGCGGGCGGAACGCGGGGTGCGTACGCCCGGGCTCCCCGCGCTGCCAGTGGCCGCAGTGCCGGCGCACGTCCTGCACGAAGCGGTCGAAGTCGATCGCCCCGGCGGCGCACACCACGGTGTTGGCGGCCCCGTAGCGGCGCTCGAAGTAGTCGTTCATGGCGTCGCGCGTCATCGCACCCACCGTCTCGCGCGTGCCCAGCACGCGGTGTCCCAGCGGGTGCGCCCCGAAGTACCGCTCGTTGGCGTGTTCCCAGAGCCGCCAGAACGGGTTGTCGTCGTACATGGCGATCTCCTCCAGGATCACCCCCTTTTCCTCGTCGAAGTCCGCGGGCCGCAGCGAGGGCCTCAGGATGTCGGCGATGACCTCGGTGGCAGTGCCGAGGTGCTCCGGCAGCACGTGCGCATGGAAGGCCGTCAGCTCGCCGGTGGTGAAGGCGTTGTGGTCGGCGCCGATCCGGTCGAAGTCGCGGTTCACCGCCTCCGAGGACCGGCGCTCGGTGCCCTTGAACACCATGTGCTCCAGGAAGTGGCTCACGCCCATGAGGGCCGGTGGCTCGTCGCGCGCCCCGGTCTTCACGAAGAATCCCACGGCCGCCGTGTGGGCGGATGGGTCGGTCTCGGCGATCACGGTCAGGCCGTTCTCGAGCGTGGCGTGCCGGAATTCGTAGGGCATGCGGGCATCGTAGGTGGGGGGCCTCGGTGCTTATGGGGCGGCCACGGAGGTTCCCGGGCGGAACACGCCGACTTTGTTCCCAGTCCGGGCGTGGCCGCAGTGGCCCGCCGCAGGATCGAACGCACAGTCGCTTCCATGGACAACCACCAGCGTCGGAGCAGTGTGCGACGTGCGAGTGCGTTCCTCGATGCCATCGAGCGACGGGACACCAACCGCCGCGCGGGCACGGGCGAGATCCTCCTCTTCTGGCACCACGACCCGTCGCGGATCGCCGCCTACGAGGCCGTCGACACCAGCGGCACCGGTGCGCGCCTGCGCACGGATTCCCCGCTTCCCGAGGGGATGACCGGCGTGGCCGTCGGCTTCCGCCCCGGCGACGTCAGCATCGAGCGCACCGTCATGGTGGTGTGGTCGCGCGCCATCCGCGACGGCGAGGGCCACGTCACCCACCACGAGGCCGGCATCCGCTACCTCTGACCACGAGCTTCCAGGGAACCGCCATCATGTCCGTGCTCCGGCGTCCGATCGAAGTGTCGGGCGCCGAGCGCGTTTTTCAGCCGCCCGAGAGCCGCCGCGCCTGCTCCTCGGCGTGGTAGCTCGAGCGCACGAGCGGCCCGCTCTCGCATACGCCGAAGCCCCGTGCCAGCGCCTCGCGCCGGTACATCGCGAACTGGTCCGGGTGCACCCAGCGGTCGATCGGCAGGTGGTTGCGCGTGGGCTGCAGGTACTGGCCGACGGTGAGGATGTCGGCGCCGCTCGCCGCGCGCACGTCGTCCATCAGCTCGAGCACCTCGTCGTCGCGCTCGCCGATCCCCACCATGATTCCGGTCTTGGTCACCAGGCCGCTGGCCTTGAACTGGGCCAGCACCTTCAGGCTCCGCCCGTACCTGGCCTGCGGACGCACCGCGGGGTGCATGCGCTTCACCGTCTCCATGTTGTGCGACAGGATCTCGGGGCGGGCGTCGCACACCTCCTGGATCGCGCGCTCGTCGCCCATGAAGTCGCCGACCAGGCACTCGACGCTCATTCCCGGGCAGGCATCGTGCACGCGCCGGATGGTCTCGGCCCAGATGGACGCCCCGCCGTCCGGCAGCTCGTCGCGGTTCACGCTCGTGATCACCACGTGGGTGAGTTTCATGAGCGCCAGGCTTTCCGCCACACGCCGCGGCTCGTCGTGGTCGAGGACCGGCGGACGCCCCGTCTTCACGTTGCAGAAGCCGCAGGAACGCGTGCACGTGTCCCCGAGGATCATGATGGTCGCGGTGCCGCGGCTCCAGCACTCGCCCATGTTCGGGCAGCTCGCCTCCTGGCAGACGGTGTGCAGGCGGTGCTCGTCGATGATCGACTTGAGGCGCTCGTAGCCCTGGCCGCCCGGCACGCGCGCGCGCAGCCAGTCGGGCTTGCGGCCGATCGTCCGGTGGATCGGCGCGTCGGGCTGGTTGTTGAGCACCATGGCGGTCAGGCTGACCGCGGCCGGTCCCACATGGCGCGCCGTGTCCCCGCCGAGCGGCCGTGGATGGCGGGCCAGCGTGCGCGCCACCGCCTCCGGCGAGGCGCCGGGCGGGAGCTGGGCGGGCATGTCTCCACGGGCGTCGTGCACGGCGAGGCCCGAAGTGTAGGAGCCTCGGCACGCGGGCCCGCCTGCGCCGGTCAATCCCGGCGGCGGCGGGCGGCGACGAGCCCGCCAAGTCCCAGGAGCGCCAGGGCACCGGGTGCAGGAATGGCGTACATGTCCACGCCGCGGAACGCGTAGTTCGTTCCTGCGGACGCCAGGTTCGCGGCCAGGGTGGGCGTGGTGCCGTTGTCGACGATCGAGATCAGGCGGTTGTTGTTGGTCTCGGTCGTGGTGGCGTACAGCTGCGCGCCGTTCACGGCATCCCACGTGCCCGAGAGGCCACGCAGGCCGGCGAAGCCGGCGCCGGCGGCCGCCTGGAGCGCGCCGGATCCATTCACCAGGAGTGCCCAGGACTGCGTCCAGGTGCCGCCGCTCAGGGTCCACTTCTGGAGTCCGCCGCCGGCGGCGGTCCGGTCATCGGCGATGTATGCCAGGTCGAGCACCGCATCGCCGTTCGTGTCGAACATCACGAAGCCGTAGGGGCTGGCGCCGGCGCCCATGCTGATGACCAGGTTGGCGTTGCTTCCGGCGGAGGTGGGCAGCCCGGTGCCGATGGCGGAGATGCCGAGGAATGTGCCCGTCGACGACGAGACGTACAGCTGGCTGTTGTAGATCTCGACGTTGCGCAGGTTGGTCGGCTGTCCAGCCGCGGTGTTGCTGACCTGGGTGAAGGTCGAGCCGTCGTAGTACCACGCACCACCCGTGTTCGGGGCCCCGCTCGCGGTACCGGTGGCGTAGAAGGTGTTCGCGCCGGTGGCGATCATGCTGCGGAAGTTGTTGCCGGCGAAGGGAGACGGCGGTGTCCCGGTCGCTCCCCCGGTCGGGAACAGCGTTCGCGAGGCGACCGTGCCGTCGCCGTTGAACACGGTTCCGACCTTGGTGTTCGTGCTGGCCACGCTTGCGGTGCCTGCCGCGCTGTTGTAGCCCGACACGGCCACGTAGCCGTTGAACACGTTGAGGTAGCCGTTGCTGGTCGCGGATCCGGAGTCGGTGACCTGGTCGCCGCCCGAGGACGGGAGGTTGATCGTGCGCACCGCCGATCCGGTGGTCTGGAACTCCAGGAGGGAGACGTTCGCCGCGGCGCTCCCCAGCGTCGTGGTTCCGTCGCCGATGCGCTCCACGAGCAGGTTGCCGGCCGTGAAGCCCAGGATCCCGGCAGAGGCAGGTGAGGCGATGAACGTCGCGCCGACAGCGAGGCCGAGGATCGAACGAACCATGTCGTGAACTCCAGGGAAGGGAACGGAAGCGCGGCGGAAGGGGTCGCCGCGATTCGGTGAAGGTGCCCCCGGAACCGGAACAGTCAAGGCGACAAGCCGGTATTCACCGTTCCTTCACATTCACCCGCGGCCTCGACGCAATTGACAACCCCAAGCAGACTTCATGGGTGCAAGTCCGCTTGGGGTACGTGGTTTGTCCGTCGGGGGCTCAGTTCGCCCGGCGGCGGCGGGCCGAGATGCCGGCGGCGGCAAGCAGCGCGAGGGCGCCCGGGGCCGGGATCGCGATGGCGGTGCCGAGCGAGCCGATGTTGACCACGCTGCCCGTGGTCGCGAACGTGACCTGGGTGCCGATGGTTCCGACCGTGCTCACGATGCCGACGTTGTTCGGCGCCAGGTCGAAGTAGAAGCTGCTGCCGGTGGTCGCGGCGCCGAAGGTGGCACGTGCGGTGGTCTCGGTGCCGGTGGCGTTGAAGAGCACCACGCCGTCGCCGCCGGAACCGAAGCTGATGCCGGAACCGGAGTAGTAGCCCACGCTCACGCCCGACAGTCCGCCCCAGAAGGAGGCGAACCCGGCGACGTCCGCGGCAGTGCCCTCGATGAAGATCACGCTCTGCCCGGCGGCGATGCTGGTGATGCCCGAGAGCAGCACCGAGTTGGCGAACAGGAAGCTGTTGTCGTCCATCCGCCACCCGGTGATGTCGACCGCGCTCGACCCGTAGTTGGTGACCTCGAACCAATCCCCGGTGCCGCCCGTCCCCGACGAACTCATCGCCTCGGTGATGCGGATGCTGGCGGATGCGGAGGCGACGATGGCGATGGCGCCGAGGGCGGCGCAGGCAGAGGACTTCATGATTCGGGAACTCCTGGAAAGGGCCGGGCGGGATCTCGGCGAGGGAGGTGCCGAGACGCGGTCAAGGTGCCCCCACCACGCCCAAAGTCACGTAAATCCCCGGTTCAGATCGCATGCGGGTCGTGTTCTGTCACGGGTTGAACGGGAACTGAACCCAACCTGAACGTCCGTTGGGTGTGCTCCGTCGTCAGGAGCGAGGATCGTGGACCCC
>VEQS01000243.1 GCA_018883105.1 Phycisphaerales bacterium | reverse complement strand
ACACGCCGGGCTTCTGCGGGCTGCGCATCTCGACCATCACCTGCTGGCCGTCGACGACCTTGAGGGCGTCGATGATGAAGGCCGGCTGGAAGCCGATCTCGATGGCGTCGCCCTGGTAGCCGGACATGGGCACGCGGATCTCGGCCTCGCCCATCTCCGGGGCGCGGCTGGAGACCACCAGCGTGTCGCCCTTGAAGGCGAAGCGGACGCCCTTGGATTCCTCGTTGGTGAGGAGCGCGGCGCGGCGGATGGCCGCGGCGAGGTCGGCGGCGTCGAAGGTGACGCGCTTGTCCTGGTCCTTGGGGATGACGTCCTCGAACGGGGGAAAGGTGCCCTCGACGAGGCTGGTCACCAGCGTGCCGACGCCCTCGACCTGGAACGTGGCCTGGCCGTCGGACTTGCCGATCGTGACGTTCGAATCCGGGTCGCCGAGCATCTTCACCAGGATGTTCAGGCTCTTGGACGGGACGATCAGGGTCATGTCCCCGTCGCCCGAGCAGCCGCCGGCGGCCACCGCGAGGCGCTTGCCGTCGGTGCCCACGAGCCGGATGCGCTTGCCCTTGCGCTCCATGAGGACGCCGTTGATCGCGAAGCGCGCGTTCTCGACGGCGGTGGCGAACAGGGTGCGGGCGATCAGGCGCCGCAGCGTCTCGGCGGTGACCTCGAACGCCGCCCCGGCCTGCGTCTCGCGCGCCGCCGGGTAGTCCTTCGGGTCGTAGCCGTAGATCTTGAAGGTGCTGCCGTCGCCGCGGACCGTGGCCACGTTGCGGTCGGTCTCGAGCGCGACGGTCGAGTCCTCGCAGGTGCGGACGATCTGCCCAAGCTTGTCGGCGGGGACGAGGGCCTCGCCCTCGGAGGCCACCTCGACGCCCTGCACCGTGAGGGCGAGCGAGATCTGGCCGTCGGTGGCGCGCAGCTGGAGCTCGCCGTCCTTCCCGACCAGCTTGAGGCAGGTGAGCACCGGGGTGGTCGTTCGCGAGGGCACGACGGCCGAGGCGAGGGCCAGGGCGTCGACGAGGGCGGTGCGGTCGCAGTTGACCTTGAGGCTTGCAGGCATGGTTCGTGGCTCCCGTGGTTTTCGGCCCGCGAGTGTAGCCCGTTGGCCGAGCAGCCTGCGGCGATGCGGCCGAACGGCATAGGATTGGGTTCCGATGGTCCAGCGAGTGCTCGCCGCCGTCCGGTCCCGCTACGGGATCACCGTGTTCTTCCTGTACCTCGCCGCCTTCGGCGTGGCGTTCGTGGGCACGTTCACGCTGCCCCTCCTGGCGATCGGCATGGTGCTGGCGGCGATCTTCATGCTGGTGCCCGCGGTGCTGTTGGGCGACATCGTCGGGGCGCTGAGCCGCGCGGCCAACCGGCCCTACATCCGGCGGGGGACATGCCCCACGTGCCGCGTCGACCAGGGCGCCGCGTGGGAAGGCCCGGTCTACCGGTGCGCGTTCTGCGCGTCGGCGTTCGAGGAGGACGGCGATCCGCACGACGGGCCCGACACGGCCGTGCGCGAGGCCGCGCCCGCTACCGCGGGCCCGAATGGTGGTCGATGACCGCCGCGACGCCGGGGAGCATCGCCGCGTCGCCCACGAACACGATCATCTGCCCGTCCGGCAGCACCTCGAGCACGACGCGCATGCCGACCGCGACGACGCTGATTCCCTGCACCGCGCCGCCGCCCGAGGACACCACCGCGGCGACCAGGTCGCGCAGCAGGTGATGGTGCGCCGGCTCGAAGGAGAGCGGGTCGCGCGTGTTGAGCTCGACCGTCGCCGCGGCGTCGATCTCGCGCCAGTGCTCGTGCGCGCTCATCGGCTTCGCGACCGCCTCGAACACGTGGCGCCAGCGGC
>VEQS01000132.1 GCA_018883105.1 Phycisphaerales bacterium | reverse complement strand
CCTTCGTCGAGGAACTCATCACCATCGCCAAGCGCAACACGCTGGCGGCGCGGCGCGAGCTCACCTCGCGCCTCACCGACCGCAAGGTGTTCGCCTGGGTGGCCGACCCGAACACCCGCGAGGAGACCAAGGCGGCGCAGTCCCGCCTCTGGCAGCTCCCCGCGGCCGACGAGGTCGAGTTCAACCGCTACGGCGAGGTCCGCAAGGCCCCGCGCCTCGTCCAGCACGTGCTGACGCGCGTCGCGCCGCTCTACAAGGACCGCGCCGGCGGCTACACCCGCATCGTCAAGCTCGACAAGCGCCGCCTCGGCGACGCGACCGACCTGGTGGTGCTGCAGCTGGTCGGCGGCGAGGAAGGCCCGCAGGTCAAGGGCCGCAAGTCGACCCGCCGGACCAACGCCGACAAGCGCACGGCCTTCGCCAAGAAGGCCAAGGAGAAGGCGGCCGCCGCGAAGGGCTGAGCCCGGCGCGACGACCCGCAACCACGCGATTTCCTCGGCCCGTCCCGAAAGGGGCGGGCCGAGCGCGTAAATAGGTGCCAGGAACCCCTGTCCCTATTTTCCGCTGGAGGCAGGCCGGCGCTCTTCCAGGCTGTCGGAGGCGCCGGGCGGGGGATCAGGCTCCATGCGGGGATGAGCGGATGGCGCCCCGCAGGACCGATTCCACGACCGCCACGATCCCGACGCCCGCGGCGTAGCACGCGATGTCCGACCACAGGAAGCCGGATCCGAGCACCAGCGCGCCGGGCGTCGTCGACCGGATCGAGTCGATCCACGGTGCGTGGTAGAGCTGGCTGCACTCGACGGCCACGGCGAACGCGAAGGCCCCGGCCGAGCGCCAGGATGTTCTTGCGCCGGGGAGCAGGACGCCCGCGAGCAGGGCGGCCGTCGAGGCCCAGAGGACATCGCCACCGTAGATCGCGATCGCCTCCGGGAAGGCTTCCGACGCCATGCGCGTCGCCAGGCCCAGGGCGATGGCGACCATCGCGGCGACCGCGAAGCACAGGCGAGCACGGATCATGGTGCCGTCCGTTCGGAGGCCATTCGCTTGAGGCTAGCGATCGATTCGGCTCGCTCGGCACCCGGCGATCGGAGCCGACAGCAGGCCTCTCTTGGCCTGCCGAGGCGCCCTGGATGATCGCCGGGTTCCCGGAGCGCCGGGAAAATGGGGACAGGGGTTCCTGGCACCTATTTCCGTATCCTGCGGGGCGATGGCTGTGGACCTTGACGCGACCCAGACCGAAGCCATGGCGGCCCTTTCGGCGGCCACGACGCCTGAGGGCCTCGACGCATGGAAGGGCGCCTGGATCGGCGGCAGCGGGCGGCTGAAGTCGCTCATGGCCGGGCTGAAGGACGTCCCCAAGGACCAGAAGCCCGCGTTCGGCAAGCGGCTCAACGAGCTGAAGGCGGCGATCGAGTCCGCCTACGAGGCGCGTCGCGCCGAGGTGGACGCGTCGGCAGGGCCGCGCGGGCCGCTCGTCGACGTGACCGAGCCGGGCACGCCCGTGGCCGAGGGCTGCCGGCACGTCCTGAGCCGGACGATCGACGAGATCGTCGACGTCTTCGGCCGCATGGGGTTCACGCTCGCCGAGGGCCCCGAGGTCGAGGACGAGTGGCACAACTTCACGGCCCTCAACATCCCCGAGAGCCACCCGGCGCGCGACGCGACCGACAACTTCTACATGGGCGAGCAGGGCGGCGTGAAGCGACTGCTGCGCACGCAGACGAGCACCGTGCAGATCCGCGCGATGGAGCGCCAGAAGCCGCCCCTCAAGGTGGTGGCCACCGGCCGCGTCTACCGCCCGGACACGCACGACGCGACGCATTACTCGATGTTCCACCAGATCGAGGGGCTGTACATCGACCGCGGCGTGTCGATGGCCGACCTCAAGACCACCCTCGTGCAGTTCGCGAAGGCCTACTTCGGCGCCGAGGCCGAGGTGCGCATGCGCCCGAGCTTCTTCCCGTTCACCGAGCCGAGCGCCGAGGTGGACATGAAGATGCGCATCAAGGGCGAATGGAAGTGGGTCGAGCTCGGCGGCTGCGGCATGGTGGACCCGAACGTCCTGCAGGCGGTCGGCATCGACCCCGAGGAGTGGACCGGCTTCGCCTTCGGCCTTGGGATCGAGCGAATCGCGATGCGCCGGTACGGGATCGGCGACATCCGCTGGCTGTTCGAGAACGACGCGCGGTTCCTGCGGCAGTTCTGAGGCGCGGGGTGCCGGCGCGATGCGCGGGCGTCAGTCGACGCCCATCTCCTCGTGCGCGTGGTCGCGCAGTTCCTCGATCTTGGCGAGGATCGCCGCCGCCTCGTCGGCCTTGCCGGCGAGGATGGCGTCCTCGAGGTCGAGCAGCATGCGCAGGTTCTTGCGCAGGTCGCCGCGGAACTCGGCCTCGATCCTGGCCTTCGCCTCGGCGTCGGGCGCCTTCTCGGTGAACTTCGCCGGCAGCGGCGCGGCCTTGCACACCGCGCACGCGCGCTGCGCCTCGGAGACGGTCTTCAGGGCCTCGTCCTTCTTCGCCGGGTCGGACAGCAGGCCCTTCAGGGCCTTCACCGACCGGTTCATGGCCTTCATCGAGGCCTCGAGGTTGGCGCCCGCGGCCCCTTGCTGACCCCGGCCGCCGCGCGGTCCACCCTCGCGGGGCGGCGCGCCGTCACGGCCGGCCGGAGTGCCCGGGCCCCCTGGCGGGGGCGGCGGCGCGTCCTGGGCCACGGTGGCGGCGGACAGGGCGAGGGCGGCGATCAGGGCGGCGGCGGGCGTGTGGCGCATGTGGTTCCTCAGTCCTTGGGGTGCTGCTTCGTCTGCGGGGTGTCCAACGCTCCGGCGGGGTCGGCATTGCGCCCGGCGCCCGCGGACGTCCCTCTCTCCTCTGGGGTCGTTCGCTCGGTGACGCTCACCACGGAGCGGGATCGGCCCTCGGCAAGGTCGGTGACCATCTGGACCCAGACGGCCTCGAGCGCCCGGTTGAGGGACGCCCTCGTGGCCAGGACTACCTCTGCCTCGAGGGAGCACCAGCCGGTCGAGGCCCAGGCGAGCTCGCCCGTGGCCGAGTCCCAGACCTGCAGCGACACGTCGACGGTGGTGGACGTCGTGCGTCCGAGCACCAGGCCCGCGAAGGTGAGGCGCGTGTCGGTCTTGGTGGTCATGGTGCCCAGCATCGGCATCAGCAGGTAGCGGGCACCGGCCGCCTCGGCGATCTTGGCGAGCTCCGTGCGCTCGAGGACGCCGCTCACCACGTAGCCGCTGGCGAGGTCGCGCCACGCCGCGGCGAGCCCGGCCGCGTTCAGCCGGCCGAGCACGATGCCCCCGGCCTGCACGCGCGCCTTCGGGTCGACGTGCTCGATCGCGCGCATGAGCGTCATGCCGGTGACCGGGCCGAGGCCCTGCTGGTACGGGGCGAGGGCGGGCAGCACGGCGCAGGCGGCCGGCTGCGCCTCGAGCAGCGCTCGGCCATCGAAGGCGGGAACGAACTTCACGGATCTCGTGGAAGCGTCCACCTGCACGCCGTCGGAGGTGCAGCCGGCAAGGATGGCGGCCGCCGCGAGCAGGGCCGCGAGCATGCGCCCGGCCGTCGGTCGATCGCTCATGTCGTGTAGTCCGCGTTGAGTTCCACGTAGGCCTTGGTGAGGCCACAGGATATGAACTCGTCCGCGCCAGCCCCGTGCCCGACGCGCAGGTCGACCGTCACCATCGGCGCGCGGAACGCCGCCTCGCGCGCGGCAAGCGGCGTGTCTGCGGGCGCGCCGCGCTCGAAGAGGGGAACCCCTCCGACGGCGAGCTGCAGGTCGTCGACATCGATCCGCACGCCCGACCGCCCGGCGGCGGCGAGGATGCGGCCCCAGTTCGGGTCGCCGCCCGTGACCGCGCACCGGACCAGCAGGCTCGAGGCAATGGTCTTGGCGACGATCAAGGCATCGGCGTCGCATGCCGCACCCGAGACGCGCACGTGGATGCCGCGTTCGTAGCCCTCGCCGTCGCGCACGATCATCAGCGCCAGGTCCCGCGCCACGGCGGCGAACGCGGCGCGCAGCGCCTCCGGCGGGAAGCCCCCGGCGGGTGCGGGCGCCGCGCCGGAGGCGAGCGCGAACACCGAGTCGTTGGTGCTGGTGTCGCCGTCGATCGAAATGCGGTGGAAGCTGCGCTCGACCGCCGCGCGCAGGTGGCCGTCGAGCTCGGCGGGCGCGAGCGGCGCATCCGTCATGATGACCGCGATCATGGTGGCCATGTTCGGGTGGATCATGCCGGCACCCTTTGCGCAGCCGACCACGCTGCAGGCGCATCCGCCGTGCTCCACGGTGCGGCTCGCCCACTTCGGGTAGGTGTCCGTGGTCATGATCGCCCGTGCGAACGGCTCGACGGACCCGTGCGCCGCGTGGGCTGCCATCCCGCCCACCTGCGGCATCATGCGGTCCATGGGCAGCTGCACGCCGATCACGCCGGTGGAATTCGACTGCACCGCCTCCGGCGCGATGTCGCAGGCGCGCGCCACGGCATCGGTGAGCTCGATGGCGTTCGCCATGCCGCGCTCGCCGGTGGCGGCGTTGGCGTTGCCGGAGTTGACGAGGAGCGCCCCGCAGTGGCCACGGCTCTCGCGCAGCCGCCGGCGCGAGAGCTGCACCGGCGCCGCGCACACCTGGTTGGTCGTGTACATGGCGGCGAGCGTGGCCCCGCCCGGGCAGCGCAGCAGCGCCATGTCGTCGCGCCCCGGCTTCTTGATCGCGGCGGACGCGGTGGCCGACGTGAAGCCGGCCGGCAGCATGGGGGCGGGCGACGGGTTCACTTCGCGCCGCCGCCGCTTGCGCCGCCATTGATCGGCACGTCGTGCACCAGCGCGATCTCGTCGCACTGCTCGCGCTTGGGGCACCCGGCGCAGTCCTTCAGCACCTTCTCCGGCAGGCTGTTGACGGACACCTGGCGGAAGCCGGCCTTCTCGAAGAACTGCGGCGCGCGCGTCAGGACGAACACCTTCGGGATGTGGAGCTGCCCGGCGAGCTGCAGGAAGTAGCGCACGAGGCCATGGCCCACGCCCTTGCCGTGGTGGTCGGGATGCACGCCGAGCGAGCGGATCTCGGCCAGCTGCGGCGTGTAGATCCAGAGCGCGGCGCAGCCGACGATCTTGCCGTCGACCACCGCGACGCCGAAGTCGAGGATGGCCTTGAGGATGTCCTCGCGGCTGCGGGGAAGGTTCTCGCCGTGCTGCGACCAGTGGTCGACGAGCCAGCAGATGGCGTCGAGGTCGTCGGCACGGGCCTGGCGGAACTCGACCTCGCCGGCCGCCGGGTCCGGCACCGCGCGTTCGCGCAGCATGCGGCGCACGCGGGCGATCGCGTCCTCGACGGCGCTGACGGCGGTGCCGCCCTCGACGGCGCGCTTCTCGAGCGTGGCGCCGACCGTCAGCTGCGCATACACGTCCTGGTTGGCCTTCGGCGCCTGCTCGCGGATCACCTCGAGCGGCAGCTCCTCCAGCGCGCGGTCCTGCTCGATGGCGGTGCGAACGAGGCGCCCAACCTGGTGGTGCGCCTCGCGGAACGGCACGCCCAGCCGCACCAGGTAGTCGGCGAGGTCGGTGGCGTTGGTGTAGCCCTCGGCGGCCATCTGCAGGGCGCGGTCGCGGTCGACCTTGAGGCCCGCGAGCATCGGCGGCAGCACGCGGAGGCTCAGGCTCAGGTGCCGCATCGCGTCGAAGAGCGGCTCCTTGTCCTCCTGCAGGTCCTTGTTGTAGGCGAGCGGCAGGCCCTTCAGGGTCACGAGCAGCGTGACCAGGTTGCCGACCGCGCGGCCGCTCTTGCCGCGGATCAGCTCGCAGGCGTCCGGGTTCTTCTTCTGCGGCATCAGGCTGGAGCCGCTGGTGAACGCGTCGGGCAGCTCGACGAGCGCGGCCTCGCTGGTGGAGTAGAAGATCAGGTCCTCGGCCAGCCGCGAGAGGTGCAGGGCGCAGAGCGCGCACGCCGACAGCGTCTCGACCACGAAGTCGCGGTCGCTCACTGCGTCGAGCGAGTTGGCGCTCGGCATCCGGAACCCGAGGTCCTTGGCGAGCGCCGCGCGGTCGATCGGGTACGCGGTGCCGGCGAGCGCTCCCGAGCCGAGCGGCGAGACGCGCACGCGCTTCATGGCGTCGGCAAGGCGCTCGTCGTCGCGGCGCAGCATCTCGACGTAGGCCAGGCACCAGTGCGCGAACAGGATGGGCTGCGCGTGCTGGAGGTGGGTGTAGCCCGGGAACGGCGTGGCCTTCTCGCGCTCGGCGAGGTCGGTCAGGGCGCCGATCGCGGCCTTCAGCTCGGCCCGCCGCAGGCGCAGCTGCCGAGCGGTCCAGAGGCGAAGGTCCGTCGCCACCTGGTCGTTGCGGCTTCGGCCCGTGTGCAGCTTCTTGCCGAGGTCGCCGACCCGCATGACGAGCTGGCGCTCGACCCACGAGTGCACGTCCTCGTCCTCGGCACGTTCCAGGACCGCGGGATCGTCGCGCCATGCGGCGAGCATCTCGCCGAGCGCTGCCTCGATCTCGCGCTGCTCGGCCGCCGTCAGCACGCCCGCGCGCACCAGCGCCTTGCTCCAGGCGATGCTGCCCTCGACGTCCTCGCGGATGAGTTCGCGGTCGAAGGGCAGGCTGTCGTTGAAGCGGCGGAAGAGGTCGTCGGCCTGGCCTTCGAGCCTTCCCGCCCAGATCGCGGTGGTCATGTCAGTGGGCCTTCTGCGCGGAGGGCGCGCTCTTCGCGTGGCAGCCGCAGCCCGCGCCGCAGCCGCCGGACTTCGGGGCGACCGTGCCGGGGGCCGCGCCGCCGAGCCCGTGCTCGCGGGCGATCTGCGCGGCCTCGGCCGCGGTGGCCTTGGCGTCCTGGCTCAGCCCGAGCAGCGCACGGATGCGCATCGGCAGGCTGAAGAGGCGGATGAAGCCCTCGCTGTGCTTGTGGTCGTACACCTCGTCCTCGCCGAAGGTGGCGAAGCCGTGGTGGAAGAGGCTGTTGGGGGACCGCCTGCGCACGGCCTCGGCGCGGCCCTTGTAGCAGCGCACGGCCACCTCGCCGTCCATGACGCGGGCGATCGACTCGAAGCTCGCCCACATCGCCTCGCGCATCGGCGAGAACCAGGTGCCGTTGTAGATCACCTTGGCGAAGTCGAGGGCGATGCGCTCGCGGTAGTGGAGCGTCTCGCGGTCGAGCACCAGCTGCTCGAGCCCGCGCACCGCCTCCATGAGGATGGTGCCGCCCGGGGTCTCGTAGACGCCGCGGCTCTTCATGCCCACCAGGCGGTTCTCGCAGATGTCGACGCGGCCGACGCCGTTGCGGGCGCCGATCGCGTTCAGCTCGGTCATGAGCTCGACCGGGGCCATCGCGGTGCCGTTGACCGCGACGGGGAAGCCCTTGCGGAACTCGACCACCACGTCCTCCGGGCGGTCGGGGGCGTCCTTGGGGCTTGCCGTGATCATCCACACGTCCTCGGGCGGGGCGTTCCACGGATCCTCGAGCTCGCCTCCCTCGTGGCTGATGTGCCAGATGTTTGCGTCGCGGCTGTAGATCTTCTCGGCGCTGGCGGTCGTGGGGATGTTGCGGGCCTTCAGGTAGGCGAGCATCGCCTCGCGGCTCTTCAGGTCCCAGATCCGCCAGGGGCTGATGACGCGCAGCTGCGGGGCGAGCGCCGCGTAGGTGCTCTCGAAGCGGACTTGGTCGTTGCCCTTGCCGGTGCAGCCGTGGCAGAGCGCGTCGCAGCCGGTGGCGAGGGCCACCTCGACCTGCGCGCGCGCGATGATCGGCCGCGCGATCGAGGTGCCCATCAGGTAGCGGTTCTCGTAGACCGCGCCGGCGATCGCCATCGGGAAGGCGAACTCGCGAAGGAAGGGCTCCTTCAGGTCGACCACGATGCACTCCGAGGCGCCGCTCTTGGTGGCCTTCTCGCCGATCCCGTCGAGCTCGCGCTCGCCCTGGCCGACGTCGGCGACGCAGGCGACCACGGTGCAGCCGTAGGTCTCGCGCAGCCAGGGGATGATGCAGGACGTG
>VEQS01000242.1 GCA_018883105.1 Phycisphaerales bacterium | reverse complement strand
ACCTCGTCAAGCTCGCCCAGGCACGTGCGGGGTGGGGCAACGAGCGGGTGCGCCAGCCCCGCCTGCCGCTCGACCGCCAGGCGCGCGACCAGGCCATGTGCATCATCGACGCCTGCATGAAGGTCCGTCCCGCGATCGCGCGCTGACCGGTTCGCGCAGGCGGCTAGGCTTCCGGGTCGACGTGATCGAGGTGCGATCCATCCGCAAGGCATTCGGGCGCGTCCAGGCGCTCGACGGCGTCGGCTTCACCGCGCATCGCGGCGAGGTACTGGGCCTGCTCGGCCCCAACGGCGCCGGCAAGAGCACCTGCATCGCGGTATGCACGGGGATCATCGCGCCCGACTCCGGAACCGTCTCCGTCGGCGGCCGCGGCTCGCCGCGCGACCCGCAGGTGCGCCGGCTGCTCGGCGTCGCGCCGCAGCAGGTGGCGCTCTACGAGTCGCTCAGCGCTCGCGAGAACCTCGCCTTCTTCGGACGCGTGTACGGCGTGGCGGACCCCGTCCGCCGCGCGGACGAGCTGCTCGACGCGGTGGGGCTCCTGCCGCGCGCGCGCGACCGCGTGTCGACCTTCTCGGGCGGCATGCAGCGGCGCCTCAACCTGGCCGCGGCGCTCGTCCATGATCCTCCGGTCCTGCTCCTCGACGAGCCGACCGCGGGCGTCGATCCGCAGAGCCGGGGCGCGATCCTCGACACCGTCGGGCGCCTGGCCGCCGAGGGCCGCGCCATCATCTACACGACCCACTACATGGAGGAGGCGCAGCGGATCTGCTCCCGCGTGGTGGTGATGGACCATGGCCGCGCCATCGCCGAGGGCACGGTGCAGGACCTCCGTGCCGCGCACGGAGGCGACCTCGAGTCGGCGTTCCTGGCACTCACCGGGCGGGAGATCCGCGACTGATGCGCGCCGTCCTGGTGCTGGCCGCCAAGGACCTGCGCCTCCTGCTGCGCGACCGCGCGGCGGCGTTCTTCACGTTCGCCTTCCCCGTGGCCATCGCCCTCCTCTTCGGCTACGTCTTCAGCGGCACCACCGGCGAGCCGCTCCGCGTGGCGGTGCTGGTCGAGCGCGACTCCGCCGCGGCGCAGGAACTCGTGCGCCTCATGGAGGAGGACGGCGCGTTCACGCCCATGCGGGCGACCTCGCGCGAGGCGGGCGAGGCACTGGTGCGCGGCACCGATGCCATCGCGCTGGTGACGGTCCCCGCCGACTGGGAGTCCCGCGTGGCCTCCGTGCGCACCGGCGGAAGCGCGGGACTGCGCATCGAGTTCGACCCCGCGCGCCGTGCCGAGGGCGGGCTGCTGGTGGGCAAGATGCACGAGCTCGGCTTCCGAGCGGCCTTCGGCGAGGCCGCGGCGTCGTGGCGCCCGGTCACCGTGGACGCGGCCGCGATGACGATGGAGCGTGGCGTGCCCGCCAACAGCTTCGCCATCTCGTTCTCGCAGGGCGTGGCGTGGGCCCTCTTCGGCGCGGTGCTTTCCTTCTGCGCGGGGATCGCCGAGGAGCGCCAGCGCGGCACGCTGGTGCGGCTCCTGGTCTCGCCCATGCGGCCGGCGTCGATCCTCCTCGGGAAGGCCGTCGCGTGCTTCATCGCGTGCATGGCCGCCGAGTGGCTGGTGGTCGTGGTGGGCGCCGCGTTCTTCGGCGTCCAGGTCTCGAGCTGGGCGTGGCTCGCGGCGGCGTCTGCGGCCACGGCCTTCGGGTTCAGCGGCCTGATGATGCTGCTGGCCGGCGGGTTCCGCACGCAGGGCGGCGCGCAGGGCGCGGGGCGCGCGGTGCTCCTGGTGCTGGCGATGGTGGGCGGCGGCACGGTGCCGCTCGTCTTCATGCCCGGCGTGCTGCGCACCGTGAGCG
>VEQS01000241.1 GCA_018883105.1 Phycisphaerales bacterium | reverse complement strand
CGGCACGATCATCGGGGTGGCCGGCGACGTCGACCCGGAACGGATCCGCGACCACGTCGAGCGGCTGCTCGCCGGCTGGGAGGGCACCGCCGCCGAGCCCGCGCCGTCCTGCGAGCCCGCGCTCGGCGCGCACGAGATCGCCCTCGACACACAGCAGAGCCACATGGCGATCGGGCTGCCCGCCCCGCCCGAGCGCGACCCGGACGCGACCGCCCATCTGGTGGCCGTGCGGGTCCTCGGCGGCGCGACGAGCAGCCGCCTGTTCCGCGAGGTGCGCGAGAAGCGCGGGCTCTGCTACTCGGTGGGCGCGAGCTCGACGCTCGGGCGCGACCGCGGGCTCGTCCAGGTCTACGCCGGCAGCACCCACGAACGCGCGCCGCGAACGCTCGCATGCATCCTGCAGGAACTGGAGACCCTCGAGCGCGGGATCGACGAGGGCGAGTTCCGCGACGCGGTGGTGGGGGCCAAGAGCGCGCTTGTCATGAGCGGCGAGAGCTCGAGCGCCCGCGCGGCCACGATCGCGCTCCAGCTGTGGCGGATGGGACGCCCGCGCACGCTCGCCGAGAGCGCGGCGGAATACGACCGACTGACGCTGGCAGGCGTGAACGCGTACGTGTCGCGCGAGATGGGTGCCGCGTGGCGGGCCCGGCGGACGCTGGTGACGGTGGCCCCGGCGCCGGGCGCCGCGGGTCAGTGACGCGCGGCGGCGTCGAGCGGCTCGATGACCGTGTAGTGGTCGAGGTTGAGGACGGTGACCTCGCCGTCGTCGAGCCGGAGCTCGAGGCGGTCGAGCCACAGGCGGTCGTGCAGCGCGTGCGCGAACCAGCTTCCAGTCTGGCTCTGTCGGTACCGGACCACCGTGCCCGTCAGGGAGGTCGTCGCGACACGATGCACCGCCGCAAGCTGCTGGGTGACGCGCACGCGGGTGCCGGGAGCGAAGGCCGAGGACTCGAGCGACATGGGATCAGGAAGTATAGGAGCGGCGCTGGCTCAGCAGGACGCCCACGAACATGAGCGCGCACCCGAGCACCTTCCATGCCGTGAGCGGCGCGCCGAGCGCGGCCCAGCCGAGGGCGAGGAACGCAGCCTCCGACAGGGCGGCGAACACGCTCTCCAGGCCAAGGATGATCGCGGCATGCGACGGCGGCGCGCTCGACTGCGCGACGGTCTGCAGCGTGAAGGCGATGCACGTGGAGAGAAGCGTGGCGTAGGCGAGCGGCCAGAATGCGGCGGCGAGCCCCGCGGCATCGAAGCGCTCGGACGCGCCCCACGGGTCGTCGGGGAGGAACGCGGCCACCGCGGTGGCGGCGGCGAGCCCGAAGGCGCCGGTGACCGCGAACTGCACCGCGCTCACCACGAAGGCGTCGGCCTCGCGCGCGGCCCAGCCGATCACCTGCACATGCACGCTCCAGGCGAGCGCGCACGCAAGCACCCATAGGTCGCCGCGGCTCATGGAGATCGCGCCTCCCGGGTTCCAGAGGCTCAGGAAGAAGAGCCCGGCCACCGCGAGCGCCGCGCCGGCCCACACGTTCCATCCGACGCGCTGGCCGACGAACATGCCCAGGAACGGCACGATGATCACGTAGAGCGACGTGATGAAGCCTGCGTTGCTCACGCTGGTCTCGTGCATCCCGACCTGCTGCGTGGTGCTGGCGACCGCCATGGCGAGGCCCGCGAGCAGCCCACCGAGGATCGAGTCGCGCCGCGCGCGCGCCGAGGCGATGCGCCGCCAGCGCCACAGTGCCACCGGCAGCAGGATGAGCGCGCCCGCCGCGAAGCGCACGCCGGTGAAGCGCAGCGGGCCCATGTGGGCGGTGGCCAGCTTCTGCGCGACGAATGTGGAGCCCCAA
>VEQS01000240.1 GCA_018883105.1 Phycisphaerales bacterium | reverse complement strand
CTCGAGGACTGCCCCTCGCCCGAGCTGCTGCGCGACATGGGGATCGACCCCGACGACCGCGCCGGGCTCTGCGGCCTGCACAGCGGCATCCCCCTCACCGACCGCTCGGTGAGCCAGAGCGAGATGCCCGACACCGTCACCCTTTACCGGGAGGGCATCGTCGAGGAAGCCGGCGGCTGGGAGGAATGGACCGACGACGACGGCACCGAGCTTGGCGGCGAGGACCGCGTGCGCCACGAGATCCGCGTGACCCTGCTGCACGAGCTGGGGCACCACTTCGGGCTGTCGGAGGAGGACTTGCGGGGGCTGGGGTACGGATGACCCGTCACCCGCACGGACCCCACGCCCCGAGCATCTGGCCGAGGTCATCGCCGTCCACGACCCCGTCGCGCGTGAGGTCGGCCGGCGAGTCCGGCGCGGGGCCCCACGACGAGAGCAGGCGGCCCAGGTCATCGCCGTCCACCGCGCGATCGAGGTTGAGGTCCCCGAGGCAGAAGGCATTGCTCACGCCCTGCAGGTCCGCGAGCGAGTGGTACGAGCCCGCCGCGATGCCCGCGGCGATGCCGAGGGTTCCCGGCACGCTGCACTGGCCGTAGGCGTTGCTGCCGAAGGCAACCACGTCGCCGCCCTCCAGGAGCACCAGGGTGTGCTGCGCGCCCGCGGCCACCTGCCGCGCGAAGCCGAGGCCCGCGGGCACGGCGCACTGCCCCTGCGCGTTCGATCCCCACGCGACGACGGCGCCGGTCGAGCGCGCGGCGACCGAGTGCGACTCACCGGCCGCCACCTGCACGACGCCGGTGAGCGTGGGCGGCACCGCGCACTGCCCCGCCGTGTCGCAGCCCCACGCCACGACGCGCCCCGTGGTCTGCACGGCAAGCGAGTGGCAGGACCCGGCCGAGATGCTCTTCGCCGCGCCAAGCGTCGCCGGGACGGTTGCCTGGCCGCTCGTGTTGAGGCCCCATGCCACGACGCTCCCCGTCGTCCGGATGGCAAGCGCGTGGTAGTCACCCGCGGCAATCGACTTGGCCAGGAGTCCCGCGGGCACATTGCCCTCGCCATAGCCCGTGCCGCCCCACACCACGATCGTTCCATCGGCGCGAAGCGCCATCGAGCACTCCTTGCCACCCGCCACGGCCACGACGGACGACAGCGTCGAGGGCACGTTGCACTGGCCGTTGCCGTTGAACCCCCACGCGGCCACCGTGCCGTCACTGCGGACCGCAAGCGAGTGGTAGTAGCCGCCGGCCACCGCACGCACGGGGCCGGTCGACGCCGGCACGGTGGCCTGCCCACTCACGTTCCAGCCCCAGGCGGCGGCGGAATCGGCAGCGGCCCCCGGGACGATCGACAAGGCGGCGGTTGCGACGATCACGGATCGGGGGCCGAGCACGGCCGCACCATAGGCGATCCGGTCGACGCGACCAAGAGCACCGTCACTTGCCGACCGACGCGGGCCTCGGATCGGCTCCGGGGAGCGAAAAAGACGCATTCGGCACGTGTTCTTGCGCCATGCGCGCGCGCGCGGCGGCGACGGTGTTCGGCTGGCCGGGCGTCAGGTCGCTCGCTTCGTTCGGATCCGCCGCCAGGTCGAAGAGCATGACCGGCGCCTCGGCACCGGCCTTGTTCATCCCCTGCCGGAACGCCTTCCACAGGTGGGGACCGTCCTGCCAGGCCACGGCCTGCTGGCCACCGTAGCCCGGGGACTCCCAGTAGCCGCGGAACGCAGTGGGCGGCGCCGGAGCGCGGCCATCGATCCAGGCGGACAGGTCGCGGCCGTCGCCGGCAGGCGCGGGTGCACCGCACCACGCATCGATCGTTGCGCGCAGGTCGACGCTCCACGCCGGCGCGTCGAGCACGCGCCCGGGCGCGACGCGGC
>VEQS01000131.1 GCA_018883105.1 Phycisphaerales bacterium | reverse complement strand
GGCTTGAGCGGTTCGCCCGGCTTGGCCGCCGGAACCTTGTCGTCGCTCAGCACGTTGCGCTGCTTCTCCATCGCCTCGGCCGCCTCGGCCAGCGGCTTCGAGAGGATCCGCAGGCGCTCGCGCTCGTCGGCGTTGTAGTTCGTGTCGTTGTCGTCGGGGTTGTCGACCACCGTCGGGGTCACGAACACCAGGAGCTCGGTGACCTCCTTGACCTCGTTGGTGTTGGCGAACACCCAGTCCAGCACCGGCACGTCGCCGAGCACCGGGACCTTGTTCTTGATCTTGTTCTCCGTCTCGCGGCGGATGCCCGAGAGGACGATCGTCTGGCCGTTCTTCACGGTGACCGTGGTGTTGGTCTGGCGGCGGTCGATGACCGGGTTGCCGCCGACGCCCTGCGGGGTCGCGCGGTTCTGGTTCGACAGCAGCACCTCGATCTGCATGTTGACGTTCTCGTCCTTGGTGATGCGCGGACGGACGTTGAGGCCGATGCCCACCGGGATCTGCTCGAAGGTGGCGTTGACGCCGCCGCCGGTGTTCAGGTCGCTGAGGCTCGAGGCCTGGAACGGGATGTCCTGGCCCTGGAAGAACTTCGCCTCCTTGTTGTCGCTGGTGAAGATCCGGGGCTGCTGCAGGATGCGCACGTTGGTCTCTGCGGCGAGCGCCTGCAGCACCACGTTCACGTTCAGCGCGAAGTTCAGGACCGAGGTGGTCAGGTCCGGCGGGAAGATGCCGGTCTTGCTGCCCGTGAAGATCGGGCCGTTGCTGCCGCCGGCGACGGCGACCGCGTTGTTGGGGTTGGTGGCGCTGACGCCGGGGCCCCACTTGACGCCGAGCGCGAGCTCGTCGCCGAGCTGCACCTCGGCCAGCACGACGCTGATCATCACCTGCCGGCCGGGCTTGTCGAGGTCCTCGATGATCCTCGACAGGCTCTGCTGGATCTCCGGCGGCGCAAGCACGAGCAGCGAGTTCTGCCCCGCGTTCGGCACCACGCGGCTCTTGCCGACGAGCGCGCTGACCTCGGCCGCGTCCTCGCCGGCCGCCCGGCCCGACTGCCAGGGGAACTGGATCTGGCCCGCCGCCGCACCGCCGCCCGCGGGGTTGTTGTTGCCGCTCGTGAAGGCGTTCGTGTTGCTGGTGCCGTTGGTGCTCGCGACGTTGAAGTCGATGCCGGAGAGGCCTTCCTCGGGGGCGCGGATGGTCGCCGTGGCGCCCGACTGCGCGAGCAGGGCGTTGAGGATCTCGGCCAGCTCTACCGCGCTCGCGTGCTTGAGCGGGATGTTCAGCGGCATGCCCGCCTCGAGGGGCTGGTCGATCTGCGCGATCAGCGCGTCGAGCCACTTGAAGTTGTCGGGGGTCTTGCTGACGATGATCAGCCGGTTCGAGTCGGGGTAGGCCTCGATCCGGAAGATGTTGGCGATCGCGACGTCCGCGCCCGCCTCGCCTCCGCCCCCGCCCCCGCCGAGCCCGGCGACCCGGGCCGCGCCGGTGTTCCCGCGGGCGCCGGCCGCGCCGCCCGTGCGCCGCGCGCCGCCGCCGCCCTCGAGGAGCGACTGCAGCACCGTCTGCACCTTGATCGGGTCGGTGTACTTCAGGTCGTAGAGGCGGAAGATGCCGTCGGCCGAGCCCGACGACGGGGAGTCGAGCACCGAGATCAGCGACTCGATCTCCTTCATGATCGCGGGCTCGGCCCGGATCGTCATGCTGTTCGTGGCCGCCAGCACCGTGACGATGAGCTGCTCGCTCGTTCCGACGAGCAAGTCGCCGCCGGCCGCGCCGGGCGCGCGCGGCGCGCGCTGCTGCTGGTTCTGCCCGGCCGCCGGCGCCCGCTGCGCGCCGCCGCCGCCGCCCCCTCCCGAGGTGCGCGCCGAGAAGAGCTCGGTGACGATGCCGGCGATCGTCTGGGCGTCCTGGTAGTTGAGCTGGATCGTCTTCGTGCGCACGTCCACGTAGGCGGGGACGTCGAGCAGGTCGATCATCCGCTGCACGCGCTTGGCCAGGGCGATGTCGCCCTCGAGGATGAGCTGGTTGGAGTTGTTGTCCGGCTGCAGCTTGGCGTAGCCGGGCATGGAGTCGGCGATGCGGTCGTAGATCTGGCTCGCCTTGGTGTTGGTGATCCGGAACACCTTGGTGACGATGTTGCCGTTCTCCGGCAGGTCCATCACGTCGACGTCCGGACCGAGCACCTTCGCCGGCTGCAGCAGCGGCAGCTCGGTCAGGTTGTCGATCAGGATCATCTCGTCGGTCTCGACGACGCCGAGGCCGTTCAGGCGGAACGCCTGGAAGATCAGGTTGAGCGCCTCGCCCTTGGGCATCAAGCGGTCGCTGACCACGGTGATCTTCGCCAGGCCGACCGATTGCTGCTTCGGGATCACCACCTTGCCGGTCCAGAGCGCGATGGTCTCGATGAGCGTCTTCACGTCCTGGTCGCGGAACTGCAGGCCGACGAGCTCGTCCGTGGGCGCGGGCTTCCGTCCGGCGGCCGGGCCGGGGCCCGCGACGGGAGGAACCGCCGATGCAGGCGCTGCCTGCGCGGGCGTGGCTTCGTCGTCGGGAGACGGCTCGGGTGGCAGCTCGACCGGGCGGTTCATGCCGCCGTCGCTGCCGGGAGCCTCGGCCGGTTCGCCCGCGGGCGCATCCTGCGCAGCCACGACCACGCCCATGGACATCGCCGCCAGGATCGCCGCGAGGGCGCAGGTGGTGGGGGCGAGTCGTCGGATCGGCACGTGGGTCTCCAGGCTCATGGTCATCGTCCGCGCGCGCGTCTCGGATGAGGCCGAGGCCTCGCATCCGACCCGTCGGCGACTGAGGAATCTATCGGCCACGCGCGTGCCGAGTCGCCCGGATTCGGGGCGCACCAAGGGAAACGAGCGCGGGGCACGGGCATTGCCGCAACGGCATCGCGATCCTCCGCTCGTCGACACGTCCGGATGACCAATAAGCAACCTCCGTGTCGCGCGCGACAGGGCGCTTCACCGCTCAACTCTCGAGCTGGGACAGGCGGTCGACGAGCCACGATTCCTCGGAGTCGAGGCGCTGCCGGAGCGCGGCATCGAGGTCGGCGCGTGCCTTCGCGGCCGTGACGGCCGCAAGGGCGGCGCGCGCCGCGGCGGCATCCATCCGGCCGACCTGCGCGCGGTTGACCGGCACGGGAATCGGCGCGGACTCGTCCAAGTTTGCGGGCCGGGTCGCCGCATCCGGCACCGGGGCAGGTGCCGGGGCAGGGGGCGGCGTCGGCGCAGCGGCACCCGCGGGCTCCTCCGCCGGTGCGTCCTCGGCTCGGCGCACGCTCAGGCCGTTCGGCAGCGTCGCGCTGCCGAGCGGTCGGAAGATCGCCTGGTTCGGCAGCTGCCCGACCGTCACGTCGTATTCCTTGCCCTTGTGGAGGACGCGCAGTTTCCACGGGTTGACCACCTCGAGCACGGTGACGCCGTCGGTCTCCTTGCCGACGGTCGCGGTGCGCCCGCCCTCGAGGTAGACGGTCGAGCCAAGCATGCCGATCGGCCTGGGTCCCGTGTACTCGGTGGGCGGCGGCGGCGGCGGCGGCGGTGGGGGCGGCGGCGGTGGCGGCGGCGGCGGCGGGATTTTCCGCTTCCAGTCCGACGGCGCGAAGAAGAGCGAGCGACCCTCGAAGCGCTCTTCGTTCCTCGTGCGCTGCTCGTCGTGGCGGGCGAGGAGCGGCTTGATCGTGTCGACCTCGTCGGCGCGCGAACCGGGCATGAATGCGCCGACGAGGATCGGCACCCCATACGTGACCACGGTGCCCGCGGCGAGCGCGGCGCAGGCAAGGCCGGCCACCAGCACCGGCGACCAGCGGACGCCGCTCGGCAGCGTGAGGCGCAGGTTCACCGGTCCCTCCTGCCGCGGCCGGCGACCACCCATGCCTCGATGGTGGCCTGGACGCTCATCTTGCGTGCCTGGTCGTTGCGCGTGATGCGCAGCGCGCTGATCGCCTCGATCGCCGGATGGGACTCGAGGTCGGCGACGATGCGGGGCAGCTCGTCGGCGGTGGTGTCGAAGCGCACCTCCGCCTGGATGCGCTCGATCGCCGATGCCAGCACCGCGGCGTCCGGGTCCTTCACGCGTGGTCCCACGCGCACCTCGTAGCTGTAGCCGGCCACCTTGTGCGCCTTCGCCACGTCCTCGATGGCCTGCGCGAGCTCCTCGCGCCCGCGCGCGGCGTCCGCCGGCGGCTCGACCGGCCCGAACGTCGCCACCGCGCGCGCGAGGTCGACGGACGCGGGGGCGCGGCGCGCCGCACCGCGGCGGAGCGCGGCCTCGATCTGCATGCTCTCGGCCTGCCATGCGCGCGACCAGCTCCACACGTACTCGTCCACCACCAGGTAGCCCGCGACCGCGAGCACCGCCACCACGAGCCACCGCTGGCGCGAGGGCAGGGCATCGAACCGCGCCCGCAGGTCGGTGCCCTGCGCGCGCAGCGACCGCGAGCGCGGCTTCGCGGCGGCGGCGTCGGGAACGGCGGTGGGGAGGTCGGTCATCGGCAGGTCACGGCTTCTTGCAGCGCTCGAGGAGCAGGTTGAACTCGCCGCGCAGGCGCTGCTGGACGTCCTCGTCGATGTCGGCGCGCTGGCGGGCCTTCGCGACCTTCGCCAGGGCGTCCTGCGCCTCCTGCTTGGTCATCTTGTCGATCTCGTTGGAGGTGAGCGGCGGCGGCAGCGGGTCGGGCTCGCTTGCCGCACCGGGGTTGCCGCGGGTGGCCAGGCCGCCCGACCGCGTCGATCCGGAGGATCCGCGCGGCGCGCGGCCGGCCGGCGCGGCATCCTCGCCGCCTGCGGGCCGCGCCGCCGGCTCGGTGCGCGGGGTCGGCGCGGCGGGCGCGGAAGCAGGTGCATCGTCCGCGCCCGTCGTCTCGCCCGCGGTCTCCGTCCGGGTGCCCGATCCGGCGCGCGACGCCTCCCGCGGCGCGATTCCCGAGGCCTCGGCATCGACATCCGCCGGCGGCGGGCCGTAGCGACGCTCGCGCATCGAGGTCTTCGCGTAGTCGAGTTCCTCCGGCAGCGACACCATCACGGTGGGCCGGATGGCGGTCGCCGACACGCTGTAGTCGAGGTAGCCGCGCGCGTCGGGCGCCTCCGAGCTGCGGGCGATGCCCTCGAACGCGCCGGTCTCGCGCAGCTGCCGCTCGAAGTCGATCAGCACCTCGCTGCCCGGCCGGTTGCCCGCCGGACGTGCCTTGCCGCGCACCGAGACGCCGAGCCCGCGCACGCCCTGCGCGAGGTTGATGAAGTCGACCTCGACGCCGTCGGGCGTGGCGCACGCCAGGTCGGACAGGGTCTTCGTCATCGACGACGACTGCCGCGACAGCACGCGGTAGAGCGCCTGCCGCTTGGCGTCGACGTCCTCGGCCTTGCGGTACTCCGCGAGGTCGGGGAGCTTCCAGCGCAGGAGCAGCAGCCGCATCCCCTCGAACGCCGGCGGTGCCAGCACGATGGTCGCCAGGCTCGCCACGAGCAGCGTCCGCGCCGATGATGGGCGCGCCAGGCGGTTGAGCGCCGCACCGATCCGGTCCGGCGATGCGCCGGGGTCGTCGGGCAGCAGGCGCGTGAGCGCGGTCGCGGGCCCGAGCGCCGCAAGCGCCGTGCCCGCATCGATCCCGTGCTCGCGCCACCAGGCTGCCGCATCGGCACCGCGCGCCGTGCAGCGCACGGCCGCGCACAGCCGGGCGATGTCGGTGGCGGTCGCGCCGAATCCGCCGCCCAGGACCGGCGCCGCTGCATCCCCGCCTCGCTGCGCGAGCCGGACCGTCTCGTCGGCCGGCACGCCCGCATGGACGCAGGCCTCGGCGATGCCGCGCTCGACGTCCGACCGCTCGATCGGCTCGCCCTCGCCGCCGGCACGGAAGGCGCGCACGAGCATGCCCTTCGAGGTGCGCGCGCACGCGGTCACCGCACCTGCGCCGGCGTCGACCGCGACCAGCGGATCCTCGGCGAAGGCGGCGAGTGCCGCGAGCGCTGCCACGTCGGGCGCGAAGGAGCGCTCGACACCGTCGCGCGGCGCGTCGGGCACCTCGGGGGCGAGTTCCTCCTCGGGCCACTCCGCGACGATCCCGGTGCGCACCTCGGCAGCCGGATCCGCGGGCAGCAGGGCCGATGCCACGCGCCAGCGCGGGCTGCGGCCCATGACGAACGAGTTGGCGTTGAGCTCGAGCGCGCTCGCCAGGCGATCCTCCGCGGCCGCGGGCAGCTGGACCGCGCGCACCACGCAGCTGCCCGCAGGCAGCGCCACGACTGCCCGTGCCGCGCGCGTCGCGTCGATCCACGCGACGATCCGGCCGTCGCCGGACCCGAATTCCTCGCTCCCGGCGACCTCGATGCCACGGCCGGCGGCCCGCGCCGCCAGCGCCCGGAACCCCGCCGGCACCGGCCGGACCACGGCCACCGTGCGCTCGTCGCGCGCGGGTGCCTGCGGTTCCTTCTTGCGCTTCAGTGCCATCGGGGGTTCGCTCAGCGTTCGCGGTAGGAGACGATGGTCGCGGGGTACGTGGATCGGTCGACGACGGCCTCGATCTCGACCTCGGCGCCGGTCGACGCCGAGCGACCACGGCTCGTCACGGTATACACGCTGCTCGTCACGTCGCATTGCTGCGCGATCTGGGTGAGGAGCGCGGGCGTCAGCCCGGACATGCCCTGCAGGTCCGCGATGCTGACGATGCCCCTGGGGCTCGAATTGCGCCGCGCGACGATCGCGTCGGCCACCCGCGGGTCGATCTGCATGACGTCCTTCAGCAGCGCCGCGGGCGCGGTGTTGATGTTGACGCGTCCCTGCACGCGCTGCGCGAAGTTGTCGTTGCTCGCCTCGCGCAGGATGCCGCGCAGCTGCGCGGCGTCGAGGTCGCGCACCGCCGCGCGTCCGTCGGCACCGGTGCCCGCGCCGCCGCCGCCGCTCGAGCGCCCGCTGGTGCCCTGCTGCCCGCCGGCCGCACCGCTCCCACCCGCCGCGCCACCCCCGGTCCGCGCCGATCCGCCCGAACGCGCGCCGCCCGACTCGGCGCCCGTGCCGAGCGACGCGCCGCCGGCCCCACCGCCGCCGCTTCCGCCGCGCGCGTTCCCGCTGCCGCCGCGCGCACCGGAGCCCTGTCCCTGCTGGCCCGAAGCCAGCTGGCTGAGCGGCGTCGCAAGCAGCATCTCCGGCCGGTTCGACCCCTGTCCCGCCCATGCGATGAGCGCCTTCGCCTGCGCGTCGTCGACGCCCGTCGCCTTCATCAGCGTGTCGGGGTCCGCGCCGCCGAGGCGGAACTTCTCGTTGCCGCTCAGGGACATCGGAGACTGCCGCGACACCGCGGTGAGGTACTGCGACCAGCCCGCGTCGAGCCGGCCGTCGGGCTTGTCGTCGGGGAACGACCGTGGCCCGTCGTCCTCGTTGGGGTCGAGCCGGCCGTTGAGGTTCCAGTCCTCGCCTCGGAGGTACTTCGGCCAGCATCCCGCGACCAGCTCCACCTCGGCGAGGCTGCGGAAGGGACCGTTGCGGGGCCGGTATCCCATCGAGCGGTTGGTGTAGTAGTCGCTCTCGGCGCCGAGTCCCTCGACATTGTCGTTCGTGTCGCGCCAGTCGACGATTGCGTCGACGACGTCGGGGCTCATGCCCGGGATGTTCGCCAGCTGCGCCCGGGTCGCCACGTTGACGTTGAGCTTGGCGCCCTCGTCGCGCGGGCCAGCCCACTCGACGCCGTCGTTGAAGTGGCTGATCGACCAGGTGCCGGTGGCCACCTCGCCGAGCGCCATCTCCTCCATGTCGCGCACCACCGCGAGCGGGTCGTCGGGGTTCGGCGCGGCGGCGTGGAACTCCATGAGCGCGATCATCTGCTCGAGTCCAGCGCGTGCGGCCCAGCGCGCCTCGACGCGGGCGAGCGACTCGCGCCCGACCACCGCCTGCCGGTACGACACGATCTGCGTGGCGGCCACCATGACGGCGGCGATCGCCACCGACCAGACCACGACCACCACGACGCTTCCGCGGGCCTGCCTCATTGGTTGGCGCCCCCGGGACGTGGGCCGCCGCCGCCGAAGCCGCCGCGATTGCCGCGGTTGCCGCCGCCGCCGAAGCCGCCGCCGCCGGCGCCGCCGCCGCCGCGCCCGCCGCCCATGCCCGCGCCGCCGCCCATGCC
>VEQS01000130.1 GCA_018883105.1 Phycisphaerales bacterium | reverse complement strand
CCATCTGCGACTTCGACCACGACGGCCGGCCGGACATCCTCGTCGGCAACGACTCTGAGCCGAATTCGCTCTTCGCCAACCGCACCGAGCCGGGCGGGCCCATGCGCTTCGAGGAGCGCGGGCTGCAGTCGGGCATCGCCACCAACCTCGACGGCGCCGCGCAGGCCACCATGGGCATTGCGGTCGGCGACGTGGACGGCAACGGCTTCCCCGACGTCTTCACCACCAACTTCTCGAGCGACACCAACACGCTGCACCTGAACCTCGACGGCCGCTTCTTCGACGACCGCACCGCGCAGTACGGCCTCGGCGCGCCGAGCCGCCCGCTCCTCGGCTGGGCGACGGCGTTCGCCGACCTCGACCACGACGGCGCCGAGGACCTGGTGGTCTTCAACGGCCACGTCTATCCGCAGGCCACGCGCGCCACGATGGACTCGGACTATGCGCAGTCCCCGCTGGTGATGCGCCGCGTCGGCGCGCGGTTCGAGACGGTGGCCGACCCGGGACCCGGGCTCCTCGGTGCGCACCGCGACCGGGCGGCGGTGTTCGACGACCTCGATGGCGATGGCGACGTCGACATCGTGGTCGGCGAGCTGAACGGCCCGGTGCGCGTGCTGCGCAATTCGCACGACCGTCCCGATGACTGGGTGAAGGTGCGTGCCGAGGCGCCGGGCCCGGCGGGGTCGCACGGCATCGGCTGCAAGGTGGAGCTGTGGGGGCAGGGGCGGTGCCTGGCGCGGCGCTGGATCTGGTCCGGCGGGCCGTTCCAGTCGACCGCCGCCACGGAGGCCCACTTCGGGGTGCCTGCCGAATGGGGCGACGATCTCAGCGTGCTGGTGACGTGGCCACTGAGGCGCGAGGCCGGACGCGCCGAGCCGGCCGTCCGTTCCGCCGTTGGCCGGGACGTCCGCCGGGGCCAGGCGGTGACCGTGGGCCGCGACGGCGTCCGCGGTGCCGGCGTCAGAGGAGCGGCGCCATCAGGTTCGCCAGGTTCTCCTTGAACCGCGTGCCCACGCTGCGGCGTTCCCAGGCACCGAGGTCGATCCGGACGCTGTCGGCGATGTAGGACTGCTGCAGCCGGCGCACCTGCACCGCGAAGGCGTCGTCGTAGACCACCACCGTGGTCTCGAAGTTGATCTCGTAGCTGCGGCGATCGAGGTTGGCGGTGGTGATGATGCCCATCTCGTCGTCGACCGAGATGGTCTTGGAGTGCAGGAACCCCCGGCGGTACTCCCACACCTCGACGCCGGCCTCGAGCAGCCGGCCGTAGCTCGCGCGGCTCGCCCATGCGGCGAGCAGGCTGTCGTTGGCGCGGGGCACGATGAGCGTCACCCGCACGCCGCGGCGCGCCGCGACCTCCATCGCGGCCATGGTCGGGCTGTCGGGGACGAAGTACGGCGTGCTCAGGACGATCTCCTGGCGGGCCACCTGGATGGCCGCCTGCACCAAGCCGCGCACGACGCTGTTCTCGAAGTTCGGCCCGGACGGGATGACCTGCACCGGGATGCCGCCCGGGAGCGACTCCGGCTCGGCAAGGTCGGCCGCGACCGGATGGTCGCCGGTGTCGAGTTCCCAGTCCTCCAGGAAGAACACCTCGAGGTCGCGCACCACGGGCCCGCGGATGCGGATCCACGAGTCGACGTACGGCTCGGAGGCGCCCAGGCGCCCGTCGGCCTTGAAGTCTGGATCGGCGACGTTGCGGCTGCCGGTCTGCGCGACGATGCCGTCCACCACCACGAGCTTGCGGTGGTTGCGGATGTCGACGCGCGCGAAGAGCATCCGCACGATGCGCGCGGGCAGCGCCTCGACGACCCGCACGCCGCCGTCCCGGAGGCGCCGCAGCTCCGGGCTGGCCAGGAACGCGCGCGAGCCGATGCTGTCGACGAGGAGGCGCACGCGCACGCCGCGCGCCGCCGCGCGGAGCAGGGCGTCGCCCACGCGCCGGCCCGTGCGGTCCAGTTCCCAGATGTAGAAGATCAGGTCGACGCTGCGCGTCGCGGAATCGATGTCCCGCTCGACCCACGCGACCTGCTCCTCGGGGTCCCCGCTCAGCTGCACCAGGTTCCCGTTGAGCACCTGCGGCGCGCCCGAGCTCTCGCCGACGTGTGCCAGCTGCAGGTCCGGCGTGCTCATCGCGCCCGCCAGGACGCGCGGGTCGGGCCGGCCGCCGCGAAGCGCGGCCTCGGCCGCCACCACGATGCGGGCGTGGCGCCTGCGGCGGACGGAGCCGATCCGGTTCTCGCCGATGATGACATAGACCACCGCCCCCAGGATGGGCATCGCGAACAGCGTGGCGATCCAGGCGAGGGCGGAGGTCGGCCGCGCGCCCTTCGTCCAGACGATGCGAAACGCCAGGCAGACGTTTAGGGCGAATGCCGCGATGACCGTCCACAGGAAGACGGTGGCCAGCCGCTCCATCCCGAGCCGGTCGGCGAGGGTGTGATGGATCAGCCAGTCCACCGGTGCCTCCGCGCCGCCCGGCGGGCGGTCACTCCAGGATCTCGACGATCTCGAAGCGCTTCTCGCCGCGCGGCAGGTCGGCGCGCACGGTCTCGCCGACCCGCGCCTTCATGAGCGCGATGCCGAGCGGGCTCGAGGAGGTGACCTCGATGTGGTCGGTGTCGTCCTCGGTCATGTTGCCGACGAGCTTGTAGGTCTGGCTCTTCCCGGTGGCCACGTCCTTCAGGCGCACCACCGCACCCAGGAAGACCATGTCCTTCGGCACCGACGAGTCGCCGGCGACCTGCGCGCTGCGCAGGCGCTGCTCGAGCTCGCGGATCTTGGCCTCCACCAGGCCCTGCTCCTCGCGGGCGGCGTGGTAGTCGGCGTTCTCCTTCAGGTCGCCGTTGGCCCGGGCGTCGGCGATGCGCGCGGAGATCACCGGCCGCTGCGCATACAGGTCGCGCAGCTGCTGTTCCATCCGGGATCGGTCGGCGGGCGAGATGATCTCCATCGTCGGCTCCGTGGCTCGGGCGGCATCCGGCGCGGCCGCCGAGGCCAGCCGTTCCCGCCGCGCATTCTGAAAAACACATGCCGGCGGGAGACGCCCGCCGACCTCGGAAATGCTAGCCGACGGGGTGTGCCGGGGCAACCCCCGGTGTCGGGCGCGCCGCCCCGCGCAGGGCCAGCGCCCAGCCGGCCGCCGCGACGGTCCAGGGCCACGCCGCGCGTGCCCACTCGACCGGCTGGCTCGACTGCTCGGGCACCGGCGCGAGCTCGATGAGCGCCACGAACGGCCCCAGCGCGCCCGGCCATGGTGCCGGCACGCCGAGCACGTCGAGCAGCGGACCGCCCGCCGCGACCGCGATCCATGCCAGCGACCACGCCGCCGGCCGTCCGCCGGGACGCATGCCGCAGGCGATCGCCGCACCCGCCGCCGCGATCCAGCCGACGAGCATGAGGTCGATGGCGGCCGCGCGCGCGAGCGTCCACTGCGTCACGAGGTGGAGCGGCCAGAAGATCGCCTGCAGCGCGATCGCGAGCGTCACCGCATCGAGCGCCACGCGGCGTGCCGGCCACGGCGACCCACGCTCGGCCATGCGCGCCGTCGGCCAGAGCAGCACGATCCCGAACGCCACGGCTGCCAGCAGCGACCGCACCATCGGCGTGTACGCCGACGACGTGGGCTGGATGGGCGGCTTCAGGCCGACGGTCGCCGCGAACGCGGCGATCGCGTAGAGCATCGCGGCGAGGAGCAGCCCGCGCGGGATCGGCATGTCCCGATCGTACGGGCCTCAGCGCGCGAGCGTGTAGTCGCCGCGCAGGTCGATCGACGTGCGGTCGCCGCCGTCGATGCGCCCGCTGCGGTCGAACGCCAGCTGCAGCGCGCCGAGCTTCTGCATCGCCGGCACCTCCGCCGGCGACTCGTCGCCGGGCGCGCGTCCCCACACGAGCTCGCAGCCACGGTCGGTGGCGAGGCGGATGGTGCCGTCATTCGACCATGACGAGAGGTCAACCGACGCCACCTGCCCGCGCCATGGGCGGTCGACGAAGAGCGACGCCATGCGCAGCGCGGCGGTCACCTCCGCACCGGGCCACGCCTGGCCGAAGGATGCCGGCCGCGGTGCCGCCACGCCGGTGACCCGAAGGAGCTTGGGGCCCTGTCCCGCGGGGTAGCGCCGCGGCAGCAGGCGTCCATGCGTGTCGACGAGCGACTCGCCGGCGGCGTCGCAGACCAGCGCGAACGGCACTGCCCACGTGCCCTCGACCACCACTTCGTCCACGTCGGTGCGGTGCACCTGGCGCACGTCCGCATGCCAGCCGCACTGCCGCACGGCATCCATTGCCTCGCGCAGGCCGTCCTGGTCGAAGGGGGAGCTGCCGAGCGACCTCAGCACCGTGCGCTCGATGGCGATGCGTTCGTCGCGCGGGAGCCAGGCCGGCGCATCGGCAAGGACCACGCGGATCGGCGCCGGCAGCGGCGCGCCGGCGGCACGGTCCACGAGGCGCGGCACCCAGATCGCCAGGGCAACCGTGAGGCCCACGAGCGCAGCGGCCCATGCGGCCGGCTCCGCCCAGGCGGGCAGCTTCAGGGTGCGCGGGGTGGACTCGTCGGACGTCTTCGTGCGTGCCATGGCCAGTGGACGTCATCGGCCGGAATCGTCCGCGCGGTGCAGTCGCCCCACGGGGTTCGCCGGGGCCGCTGGCCGTTTCAGGCCGCCGCGCGTCCGGGCCGCCGCCGGCCCAGGGCGCGGTGCACCAGGCCCGCCACCAGCCGCTCCATCGGGAGGCCGGCGTGGCGCGCGGCCTTCGGCACCAGCGAGTGGTCGGTGAAGCCGGGCATGGTGTTGATCTCCAGGAACCACGGCCCGCGTGCGTCGAGCATGAAGTCGGCCCGGGCCACGTCCCGGCAGCCGACGGCGTGCCACGCAGCGCGGCTGAAGGCCCGCACCGCCTCGGCGACGCCCTCGGGAAGCTCGGGATCCAGCACGTACTGGGTGTCGTCCCGGTGGTACTTCGCCTCGTAGTCGTAGGTGCCCTCGCGCGGGCGGATCTCGATGATCGGCAGGCACTCGCCGTCGATCAGCCCGACCGTCAGCTCGCGGCCGCGGATGAACGACTCCGCCAGCACCCGCGTGCGACGCGGCTCGAGCTCGAGGCGCGCGCGCTCGACCTCCTGCGGCGTCGTGCAGATGCGCAGGTCGACGCTCGAGCCGTCGTCGGCGGGCTTGAGGACCACGGGGCAGGGGATCGAGAGCGGCTCGCCGAGGCGCAGCTCCTGCGCCTCCGGCGTGGGAACGCCGATCGCGCCGACCGCGGCCTTGGTGGCCACCTTGTCCATCGCCAGCCGCGCGGCGGCCGGCCGGGCGCCCACGTACGGTCGGCCGTCGGCCTCGAGCAGCTCCTGCAGCGGGCCGCCCTCGCCCCACGCGCCGTGCAGCACGGGGAAGACGACGTCACCGCGCATCGCGCGCAGCTCGGCCAGCCCCGGGCGGTCGATCGCGATCTCCTCGACGGCGAAGCCCGCCTCGCGCAGCGCGGCGGCCACCTCGGTGCCGGAGCGAAGGCTGACCTCGCGCTCCGCGTCGGGGCCGCCCTTCAGCACCAGGACGCGGATGCCCGCGCCTCCCTCGAACGACATGAACTGGGGAACCATCGGTGAACCTCCGTGTCCTGCGTGCCGCGCCGTCCGCTGGCGCGCGCCTCGTGCGGGCTCAGGGCTCGCCGCGGCGCCAGAAGACTACCTCGCGCTCGAGCCGGACGCCCGTTCGCGCGAACGTCTCGTCGGCGACCTTCGCCGCGAGTTCCATGACGTCGGCCGCGCGTGCGCCCGGCTCGACGACGATGAAGTTGCCGTGGCGGTCGCTGACCGACGCGCCGCCGATGCGCGTGCCCTTGAGGCCCGCGCGGTCGATGAGGAGCCCTGCGCTCATGCGCTCGCCCGTTGCCGGGTCGACCGGGTTGCGGAACATGCAGCCGGCGCTGTGCGCGGCAAGCGGCTGGACCGAGGCCTTGTAGGCGCTGATCTCCTTCTTGCGCTGCTGGAGCGCCACCGGGTCGGCGGGGCGCAGCGCGAGGATCGCCCAGGAAACCACGCCGGGCGGCAGGTCGGTGTGCCGGTACGAGAAGCGGATTGCGTCGCGGAGGTAGGTGCGGCGCTCGCCCTCCCAGGTGACCAGGCCCACCGAGTGCACCACGTCGCCGATCTCGCCGTACTTGCCGCCGGCGTTCATGCGGATCGCCCCGCCGATCGTGGCAGGCACCCCGATCAGCGGCTCGAGCCCGCCGAGCGATGCGCGGGTCGTGTCGTGGATGGTCTTCGCCAGGTCGCGGCCGCCGCCGACGCGCGCCACCGTCGCCTCGCCCTCGGCGGGCAGTTCGAGCGCGTTGAAGCAGGGGGCGTCGAGCTTCAGCACCACGCCGTCGATGCCGCGGTCGTCCACGAGGAGGTTGGCGCCGGCGCCGAGCACACGCACCGGCGTCGACGTCCGCGCGCAGCGGCGAAGCAGCGTGCACAGCGCCTCTTCCGAGCGGGGATGCACCAGGGCATCGGCGTGGCCGCCGATCCCGTACCACGTGTGCTTGGCGAGCGGGGCATCGAGCTCGACCTCGACGTCGAGGTCGGCGAAGAGCGTCGAGCTGCCCTCGGGCATTGCCGCCATCGTCATCAGGCGCCCGCGCCGCCGCGGCCCAGGAAGGCGTGCGCGATCTTCCACACCGGGCCGGCGCCCATCACCACCACCAGGTCGCCGTCCGCGGCCATCACCTCCAGCTGCTCGACGATCGCCTCGAACGGGTAGACGTGCATGGCGGTCACGCCGCGCGCACGCAGCCGGTCGACGAGGTCGGAGGAGCTGACCTTCTGCCGCTCCTCCTCGCTGTCGCGGACGAAGTAGATGTCGGGCACGATCACCACGTCGGCGCTCGAGAAGCTCTTGGCGAACTGTTCGAGCAGGAACCGGGTGCGGCTGTGCTGGTGCGGCTGGAAGACGCAGATCAGCCGCTTGGGCTCGTAGCGCGTGCGCAGCGCCTTGAGCGTGGTCTCGCACTCGGTCGGGTGGTGGCCGTAGTCGTCGAACACCGTGACCGCGCCGCCGTGGCGCATGGTGCGGCTGCCGAGGTTCTGCATCCGGCGGTCGACGCCCGCGAAGGTGCCGAGCGCCTCGCCGATGTCGCGCCACTCCGCGCCGAGCCAGTGGGCGATGATCGCCGCGGCCGCGCCGTTGAGGGCCATGTGGTCGCCGGGGATGAGGCTGGTCCATCCGCACATCGCCTGGCCGGCCACCAGCACCGTCACCTGGCCCGAGCGCATGTCGTACTGCACCTGGTAGTCGGCGCTCGGCGCCCAGCCGAAGGTGGAGACCGCGCACTCCAGGCCGCTGGCCACGTCGCGGCGATGCGCGCCGTCGGCGGCGATCAGCAGGCGCCCGCCCCGGTCGGCCGGGGGCAGGAGCGCGGCAAACTCGTGGAACGCCTTCACGATCCGCTCCAGCGTGCCGTAGATCTCGAGGTGGTCCTCCTCGACGTTGTTCACGAGGCCGATGGTCGGGCGGTGATGGTGGAAGCTGCGGTTGAACTCGCACGCCTCCGCGACCAGGATGCCGGGCTTGCCGCGCTGCGGCCCGCACGGGATGCGGTCGGCGCCGGTGCGGCTGCCGCCGCCGATCTGCGCGCAGGTGGCGCCGACGATGAAGCCGGGGTCGAGCCCGCAGGAGATCAGGACGTGCGCAAGCATCGCGGTGGTCGAGCTCTTGCCGTGCGTGCCGGCGATGCTCACGCCGGTGCGGCCCTTCTGCACCAGGCCGAGCGCCTCCGCGTAACTGATGACCTCGACGCCGCGCGACTGCGCCTCGAGCAGCTCCGGGTGGTCGGCACGGATGGCCGCGCTCGCGATCACGAGGTCGCAGGGCGCCGGCACCTGCGCGCCATCGTGGCCGATCGCCACGCGGATCCCCATCGACTCGAGGGCGTCGGTCGCGTCGCCCGCGGTCATGTCGCTTCCCGAGACCGCCGCGCCGCGCGCGCGCAGCATCTGCGCGAGCCCGCTCATCCCGCAGCCGCCGATCCCCACGAGCCACACGCGGCGGCCCTCGAAGTCGGGCACGTCCATCTCGGTGAGCTTCGGTCCGGTGCTCTCGAAGAGGGTGCTCACGTCGCCGTCCTGGCAGTCCTTTGCCGATGCGCGCGCCGAGCTCCGGGTTCCGCCAGACGACGCGAGGGAGAGGTCGATGTCGCTCACG
>VEQS01000129.1 GCA_018883105.1 Phycisphaerales bacterium | reverse complement strand
GACCGACAAGGCCGAGCAGTTCCGCCGCGTCGTGGACCAGTCCGGCAAGGTGACCATCCCGATCGTCGGCCCGATCCAGCTCTCGGGCATGACCGAGACGCAGGCGATCGATGCGATCACCGAGAAGCTGCGTCCGATCATCCGCGACCCGCGCGTGTCGATCACGATCCTGGAGGGCCGGGCGTTCACGTTCGTGGTGGACGGGCAGTGCCGGAACACGGGCGTGTATTCGCTGTCCCGGCCGGACTTCAACATCATCCAGGCCGTGGCCTTGGCGGGCGGTGCCATCGATGGCGTGCGACGCATCCGAATCGTTCGCGTGGAGGATGCGGCACCTGCCGCGACTTCGACGGACGGCACCGGATCCTCCGGCCCGGCCGCGGCGGGCTCGGCGCCGGCCGCCAAGCCTGCGGAGCCAACCGCTCCGCCGCCGCCGGCCGCGCCTGCGGCACCGAGCGTCGATGACCTCCTGAAGCAGATTGCGCCGACCGAGCCAGCCCCGGCCCCCGCCCCGGCGCCGACGAGCCCGGGTGCGCTGCGCGCTGCCGAGCCGGTCGTTGACGTCGACCAGCTGGAATCTCCGAAGGTGGCCGAGCCGGGCGCCGTGCCTCCGGGCGAGGCGGTGAAGGTCCCGGCGGCGAGCCGTCCATCAGAGGCCGCGCGCTACGTCTTCGACACCGAGAAGCAGGAGTGGGTGTTCGTCGAGCCCGGCATGCCCGGCCCGGCCCCGATGGAGGGCTCGGTCGAACTGGCCTCGCCGAACTCGCCGGAGGGAGCCGTGACCGGCCCGGCCGCCGCGGAGGGCGGTCGTTCGCTCGTGCAGCCGAAGGACTATCGCCTGCCCGATGGCCGCAAGTCGCGCATCATCGTGGTCGACTGGGTGAAGCTCCAGCAGGGCGACCTGACGCAGCTGGTGATCGTGCGTCCAGGCGACCTGATCCACGTGGAGAGCGACCTCGGCGTCGTCTACATCGACGGCGAGATCTCGCGTCCCGGCGTCTACAACCTGCCGCCGATCGGGGAACTCACCCTGAGCCGCCTGGTGGCGGCGGCCGGCGGGTTTGGCCAGATCGCCATTCCCGAACGCGTCGACCTGATCCGCAAGGTCGCCCCGGACCGCGAAGCGGTCGTTCGCGTCAACCTGAAGGCCATCCGCAACAAGGCGGAGCCCGACATCGTCATGCGTGGCGATGACCACATCATTATCGGCACGAACTTCTTCGCGACGCCGCTGGCGGTCATCCGCAACGGCTTCCGGATGACGTACGGCTTCGGCTTCCTGCTTGACCGGAACTGGGGCAACGACGTGTTCGGCGCGCCGCCGCAGCAGTTCTTCGTGCAGTAATGCGGCTGCCTGGGCCCGAACTCGCGCGGGCGCCCGTGCGTAGCGGGCGTGGCCGTGACACCTCCGCCGGAGCAGGAGCCTGCGCACTGGGATGACGAGCAGTGCACCGAGTCGCCCCGTCCCGCCAGAGGCCGCCTCCCCGGCGGCGGCGCTGTCGACATGGCTTGAGGTGACGCCGCGCGCCGCGTGGATCGCCGGTTCGGTGTTCGCCGCCGGCTACCTGCTCACCTTCTGGGACTTCCTCCGCAACCAAGCAGTCCAGGCCGTCACCCAGCCGTCCGACTGGGGCCACACGCTGCTGATTCCGGCGATCTCCGGCTACTTCGTGTGGCTGAAGCGCGACCAGCTGCTCGCGGAGCCGTTCCGGCCGAGCTGGTGGGGCATCGCCGTCTTCGTGCTGGGCATGGCGATCTACATGCTGTCGGCGTTCGGGCCACCGGCGGTGCAGCACCACAACGTGCGCGGGCTGGGCGCGGCCGTCGCGCTCCTCGGCGGCGCGCTGGCGATCTTCGGGCTGCGCTCGTTCCGGTTCCTGTGGTTCCCGTGGGCGTACTGGCTGGTGTTCGGCCAGACCATCTCGGAGCGGTTGCTGTCCCGCGTGACCGAGCGACTCCAGGACTGGAGCGCCATCGGCGCCGACATCCTGATGAACACGTTCGGGATCGACGTGGAGCGCGTGGGCAACGTGCTGACCATCCACTTCTCCGACGGTACGTCGCACCCCCTGAACGTCGCGGAAGCATGCTCCGGCATGCGGACCCTCATGGCGTTCCTGGCGATCGGCGTCGCGATGGCGGCGCTGGGCCTGAGCACCTGGTGGCAGCGCGCGGCACTGGTCATCGCGGGCATCCCGATCTCGCTCTTCGTCAACATCCTGCGCGTCACGTCGCTGGGGCTCCTGTCGATCATCGATCCGAACATGAGCGCCGGCGAGTTCCACAGCATGGTGGGCCTGGTGTGGCTGGTGCCGGCGTTCCTGCTCTTCCTGGGCGCGATGTGGGTGATCCGCAACCTGGTGATCGACGAGCCGGGCACGGGGGGCGCATCGTGACGCTGCGCTTCGAGCCGTCCGTCCGCGTGCTGTACGGCGTGCTGATCGTCGCCCTGGTCGGCGGCGGCCTGGGCCTGCGCGCCGCCATGCGCGCGCTCGACGTCTACCTCAAGAAGGAGCCGGTGCCGCTGCGCGCGGACCTCGGAAGCATCCCGACGCGCCTCGGCGAGTGGCAGAAGATCGGGGACGACATCGTGATGGATGCGGCGATGGTCGAGTCGCTCGGCACCGATCGCTACCTGTCGCGCACGTACGCGCTCGGCGGCGATCCGGCGCGGGGGGTGATCTCGCTGCACCTGGCGTACTACACCGGGATGATCGACACCGTGCCGCACATCCCGGAACGGTGCTGGGGTGCGGGCGGCCTGATCCAGGCGGGAGACCCCGAGCGGCTCGACCTCGCCATCCCATCGCTCGGGGACGTGCCTGCGGATGCGCCGCAGAACCGAGCCACCGGAGAGCGCTATCCGATGGTCCGGCTGGCTGACCCGGTGACCCGGATCGAGGAACGCGTCGCGCTGCCGATCGGCACGCTGGCGATGACGCTCACCACCTTCCAGGACCCGAAGGCCGCGCGGATCAAGCAGCTCGGCGGATACATGTTCGTGGCCAACGGCCGGTGCACGCCGTCGACGATCGGCGTGCGCGAGCTGGCCTTCGACCTCACCGACCGATATGCCTACTATTGCAAGGTGCAGCTGTCGGCGCGGTACCCCGATGGGGACCCGCCGCCGAAGGAGCGGTTCCGGCGCGATGCCGAGGACCTCCTGGCGCACCTCTTTCCCCACCTGATGCGGCGGCTTCCGGACTGGCCGACGGTGGAACGCTCCGAGACCGACAAGGGCTGAACAACAGCAGGGACACCGAACAACCATGGCACGCAAGAGCAAGGTCAATCGCAAGCTGGTGATCGTGGTGGGCGGGTTCTCGGCGGCGGCGGTGCTGCTGCTGGGGGCGGTCCTCGCCGTCAACCAGTTCTGGCTGAAGAACGCCGCGCGCAACATCAAGGCCGGCGACGAGCTGATGGCCCAGGGGCAGTACCGCCAGGCCTACGGCATGTACGGTCGTGCGGCGTCGAAGGAGCCGGCGGTGCTGTCGCACATCGCGAAGATGGAGGAGGCGCTCCTCAAGGTGGTGCCGACGTCGGCGCAGCAGGCTGCCGACGACTACCGCACGTTCGTGGGGCTGAAGCGGGGACGCGTCCGTGCGCAGCCCGGTGATCCGGCCCAGTGGCGAATGCTGTTCGACGTGCTTGAGGAGGAGGCGGACCTCTATCCGAGTTTCGACGGGTGGCTCCAGATCGAGGGTGTGGCACGCGACATGCTGGAAGTCGCCGCCCCGGGGAGCGACGCCGCGAAGGCCGGCGAGGAGGAGTTGGTCTACGCGCGTGCGCAGCGCGAGAGCGTTCTGTCCGCCGGCGAGCGGAGCGACCTTGAGCGGCGTTGCGAGACGTTCCTCGGCGCGAATCCCAAGGCATGGCGTGCATGGCAAGCCCTGATCCAGCTGCGCCAGGAGGACGTGGTCCGGCTTCGGGCCACGGGACAGGACCAGGCAGCGGCGCGGAGGCAGGAGCAGGTCGACAAGGCGATCGCCGACATGAGGTCCTCGCTGGCGTCGATGTCCGGCGATCCGGCCGTCGAGCTGGCGCTCGCCGACGTGTCCCTCGGGCGCATGGTGCTCGATGTCCGCGAAGGGCGGCGGGTGATGTTCGCCAAGCTCGACAAGGCGGCGCTCGATTCCGCCGTGAAGGCCCTGAAGCAGGCGGCCCTCGCCACCGGCCGTCCAAGCGCCATTCGTGCGGCGAGCACGCGGCTTCTGAGCGTCGGCGAGGCGTCCGAGGCCAACGCGCTGGCCAAGTCCTGGCTCGAGTCCCATCCCGACGACCTCGTGACGGCCGGATTCGCCCTGGAGCTCCTGTCCAGCGGTGCGGACACGGACGAGTCGTACGCCGCGATCCGGGACCGTGCCACCCGGATCATGGAGCAGCCGCAGGGGACGACGAGCCTCGGCTCGAGCGTGCAGACCGAGACGCGCAGCCGTGCGATCCAGGTGCTGATCGACTCGGGCGTCGTGCGGCTGGCCCGCATCACAGACGCGCCGGCCCGGGAGGCGGCGCTCAAGGAGCTCGACGGCCTGCGCGCCAAGCTGCTCGAGGCGCAGCAGAACGATGCCACGACGCCCATGATGCTCGCGACCGACGCGAAGATCATGCAGATGCGCGGCGACCTTGCAGGCGCCGCCGCGAAGTGGGATGCCTACTACGTTCGCGTCCCGCAGCCGAGCGCCGATGCGTTCGTCTGGTCGACGATCGTCGCCCGGGCGCAGAACGACCTCGGCGTGGCGATGCAGCGGGCGACCCGTGGCGTGGAGGCGTATCCGACCGACCTGCGGATTGCGCTGCAGCGCGCGGAGCTGGCGCTGCAGCTCGGCCGCACCGCCGAGGCGGCGGCGATGTACTCGGCCCTGGCCGATGCGGTCCCGGACCGTCCCGAGTTCGGCCGGATGGCCGCGGAGCTGCGCGCGCGCGCGCAGGGCGTCCAGGCCGACAAGCCGCCCGAGATGGTGGCCATCGAGGCGGCGGTCGGCGAGCGTGACCTTTCCCGCGCGCGGGAACTGGCCGCAGCCTGGATGACCACGTCCAACGGCGCGCTTCCCGCGGCATTCGCGCAGATCTTCGTGGAAGAGCAGGCCGGCGACAAGGCGAAGGCGCTCGAGTACGCCCGTGCCGCGCTGGAGAAGTTCCCCGGCAACCCGGACCTGGCGAAGGTCGAGGCGTTCTTCGCCACCGAGGACCCCGTCGAGCGCATCGACCTGATGACGGACCGCATGATCAGCGACCCGCAGAAGCGTGCCCTGGAACGCCTGCGTGCCTATCGCACGCTGCGTGCCGACATTGCCCGTCAGCTCGATGAGCGTCGCCGCGCGGGATCGTCGGACCTCGCGCGCAGCGAGGAAGCGCTGGCCCGGCTCGATACCAAGATCCCGGAGGCGGAGAAGGCCGCAGGATCGATGAAGGGCGAGGACACGACCATCGTCGAGATGCTCTTCAACAACGCGCTCGACCGCAAGGACTATGCGTCCGCGGAAGCCCAGATCCAGGAAGCGGCGAAGATGTCGGCCGCGGCGCCCGCACTGGAGCCCCTGCTTCGCGCCCGGTGGCTCGACGCGCAGGGTCGCAGCGCCGAGGCGATCGCGACCCTCGAGAAGGCACGGCAGTCCGGCCGCAACGAGGCGCCGATCGCCGGCATGCTGGCCTCGCTCCAGGAGCGCGTCGGCAACGAGCCGCAGGCGCTTGTCCTGTGGAAGGAGGCGTACGACCGCCGGCCCAACGATCCGACGCTGGTGCGTGGATACGCGCGCGCCATGGGGCGCGCGGGCCAGGGCCGCATCGCCCTCGAGCTGCTGCGCGCCGCCATGGAGGCGTCGCCTGCGGATGCCGACATCGCCCGCATCGGTGCGGAGTTCGAGGCGGTGTACGGCCAGCGATCGAAGGCCATCGACATCCGGCGCAGGATCGTCGAGCTCGACCCCATCGATCGCGGCAACATCATCGAGCTCTACGCGCTGCTGTACGCGCCCCCGGACTTCGGGTCGATCCGCGATGGGCAGGGCCGTCCCCGGTTCGACGCGCGCACATGGGAGGCCGTCCCGCAGGCCGAGCGGCAGCGCCTGCTCCGGGACGGGGCGGCGACGAACGTCAACCTCGCCGAGCAGATCTACCAGGCCTCGATGCGCGACACGCCGCTTGACATCAACTTCGCTGCCCGCAAGGCCACCATCATGCGGGAGATGGGCCAGAATGCCGAGGCCACCAAGGCCATCCAGGCCGTGGTCGATGCCGCCGAGGCGCAGGGCAAGGCGACGTACACCCTCTATTCCACGCTCGCGGCGCATCTGTCGGACATCGGCGACCGGCCCGGATCCGATGCCGCCTTCGCGAAGGCGCGCGCGCTGCAGGACCCGGAGCGTCGCGAAGTCGACGCGATCCTCGTCGAGGTCGCTGCCAGTCGCCGGGAGTTCGGCGCTGCCGCGGACCTGCTGAAGCAGTCGTTCGGCGAGCGGCCGACGTTCGCGAACCTGGTGCGCCTGGCCGACCTCGAGGTGCTGGCCAAGCGGCCCGACGACGCCGCGGCGACGCTCGCGCGGGCGAAGTCCATGATGGACGCTTCGCCGGCTCCGGACGTGGTCCGTTCCTTCGAGATGCTGGCGTCCGCCGTGGCCGCCAGCCAGGCAGACAAGCTGCGCGACGAGGGCAAGCTTGACGAATCGCGGGCCAGGGTGGACGAGTCGCTTGCCGCATTGGCCCGCGCGGAAGCCGCCATGCCTTCGGACCTGATGGCGCCGCTGCGCCGGGTGCAGCTGCTGCGGGCGCTGTCGGTCGGGACAAAGGACCCGGCCAAGCTGGACCAGGCGATCGCCGAGGCGGACCGGCTGCTGGCGCGAAACTCGCTCAACTGGTCCGCGGTGTCGACGCGGACGGATCTCTCGCTCGACAAGCGCGATGTCCGGGGCGCGATCGGCATCCTGGAGCGGTTCCTGCAGGCCCAGCCCGGCAGCGACGATGCCGTCATCCGCATTGTCGGCCTGTACCAGGCAGTCGGCGACTCCGCTCGCGCCGTGGCGGTCGTTCGTTCGGCGGTGGACCGCCGGCCCTCCGACCCGCTCATGGCCGAACGGTTGGGAGACCTGCTGGACGCCACCAACGACCGCGCGGGTGCCGCGGCGGAGTACGAGCGTGCGGCGGTGCTCGATCCGCAGACGCCGCGATATCTCGAGAAGGCCGCCTACGCCCGGTTCCGCTCCGGCAACCCGGCGGAGGCACTGGCCCTCCTTCGCGGCGTGGGCGATCGCGTCGCTGCTTCCCCGGTGCTGCGCGCCATCGCGGCAGCGTCGCTCATGCGGAGCAACCGACGTGACGAAGCCGTGGTCGCGGCACGCGAAGCGGTGGCGGCGTCACGGGAGGTCAAGGACGACGGCGTCGTGGAGGAGCGGGCGAGCGTGATCCTGCGGGACATGTTCGATCCCGGCCCCGACGGCGTGCGCGAGTACGAGGCGATCCTGGCACCGTCCGGGACGGCATCGCCGCTCGGGTGCGCGATCCTGGCTGAGTCGTGGTCCCGCCTGGGTCCCGCCGGTGCCGACCGCGCCCTCCAGTGGTGCGACAAGGCGCAGGCGGGCGGCGACGCCGTGCCGAGCGGCATCCGCGCCGGCGCCGAGCTGACCCGTGGCAATATCCTGTATGGCCGCGGGGACCTGCCGGCGGCGTGCGACGCGTTCGTGCGTTCCGTCGAACTGAATGCAGGGAACCCGGCCTCGCTCAACAACGCGGCGTACCTGCTGGTGACGGTGAAGGGGGACACGACGAAGTCGTTCGAATACGCCACCAAGGCGGTCCTGCTGGCGCCCCAGAACCCCGACTACCTGGACACGCTGGGGCTGATCCTGCTCAAGCTGAACCGCCTGCCCGAGGCCGAGGATGCGCTGAACAAGTCCGTGTCGGCGGCACCGACGCCCTCGGCCCTCTTCCACCTGGCCCAGGTCAAGCAGGCGCAGGGAGACCGCGCCGCGGCACGTCAGGCCCTCGACCGAGCGAACGCGGGCAGCCCCCCACCGGACCTGAAGAAGGAAATCGACGCTTTCGCGGCAACCCTCGCCGATAAGTGAATTTGGCATTGACTGTGGCCTCTGACTGACCGAGGATCCTTCCATGACCGCTGCGAACCCTTCCTCGCCCGCCCCTGCATCCTCTCGCCCGGCCGGCTCCCCCGGCGGTGCCCCCCGTGGGGTG